>LSSH01000086.1 GCA_001595885.1 Candidatus Proteinoplasmatales archaeon SG8-5
ACAAATATACCATTCGAATATCGGTTTTTTCCACCCATTTTTTCATTCCTCCTTTCCTACTCCAACATCAAGAAATCCTGGTGGAATTCCAGTGGGGAGCATGTATAGGGTAACTATATATATACTTTTCTTGGTAATATATTATATTAGCCAGATACTCATTTTTTTTGTCATTTTACCCTTGTTTCAAGTATTACAGAACACTGCTATAAAAAGAGATTTGTACAGGTGTTTGTATAGTATTTATACATTGTGGTATGGTTGTTTGTAACTGGGAGAGTTACCAATTGGTAGAATCTAATTAGTAACCTCACATGGAGGATTTATTTGATAATGCGGACGGACGTAATCGGCTTCCTCTGAAGAGTTTTATAAACGAGATGAGTACAACTTGAAAAATTCACCATGTACTTCTATGATTCTTCGACAATGAAGTATTTCTTTCTGACGCCGTCACGGGCGCATTGAAGGACCCCGAGCCTAACTAGGATCCTGAGGTTGTAGCTGACGGATTGCTGGGTGATGCTTTCCCTCCTTGCGATCTCCTTCTGCGTAATCCCCGGGACCTGGCGGATGGCATCAACTATCTCGATCTGAAGGTCGCTCATCTGAATCCCCTTGCTCCTCGGGACCTTGGTGCCTACAGGGTAGAACCGCTTGTAGGTTCCGTCCCGGTGTGATTTCAGGTAGCCTTGCATCTCCAGAGTCCTCAGGTGATGGGACAGTGTGCCGTTGTTAACCTTCAGGGCTTCCTTGATGCCGTTGTAGTGCTCCCCCGGATGCGACATTATGTACCCGTATATCTGACCGCGAACGAAATGGTCGAGCACGTTCTCTTTCTTGACCCGGGAGTATAGCGGTACGAAGATGAGCTTGATCAGCCCGTACTTGCCGAACTCGGTCGCACCCAACGCCGCGATCGCGAGGAGACCGCCTATCCCGACGTATATGATGTCATCCTTGTCAAGTATCTGTGCGACGGGCTCGATTGCTATGTCCTTGATGTATACAGGGGGGGAGGAGGAGTAGTCATCGGACCTGGCGATGACGGCAACATCCACGGTTATCACCTCGTCCTCGGCGGTTCCCGTGATGTAAGCGATGATCCATCCGTTCTCGTCAGAGGTATTGTTGTCGAATCTGACCTCGCAGATATCAGGTGAGAACGATATCCTGGCCGAAGCCCCCGACACCGGCAGTCCTCCGTGGGTTACCGTGATGATGATCGGAAGCTCATGTCCGGACTCGATGTTCAGGGTTTCCGTCTGGACCTCTATGATGAGATGATCTATTGCGGCCACATCCCTCTGGAAGATGTGTGCGGCCTCCGCTTCGGGAAATGACAGCATCGCCACGAAAAGGAACGACAGCACGAAAAGCGAGATGACTAACCACGTCACCAACCGATAAGGCCTTCCGCTCTCCCGTTTCATCCTAATGTCGATCATTATCCTCGATTACAAATATGTACTCAATCTTATTTAAGTTAACTTGTACAGCCGTTTGTCTAATACTTAAGCGTTGTGGTTTTACACGAATAAACAACGTTATCAGAATATCTTATGCAATAAAGCATCACTGATCTCTGCCCTTGGACATGGGTATTTAAACCTTCCGGTAAAAGTATTTATACCTAAACTCACATATAGGACAAGTGTCGGACAAAACAATATAAAACGTCTGACACAACTCAGGTGAATAATGTCAACGGAGTCCGAGCGGGTCACCATTCGCATACCGAAGGACAGACTGGATGCACTTCAGAGACTGGTGAAAAAGGGCGATTTCAGCAATCTATCCGATGCAATACGGGCCGCAATAGACAACTTCGTGGATTCTCACTTCACGCCAGAGCACATAGAAAAGCTCACAGTCGAGCTTCCCAAGGGGAACGTCGTGAAGCTTGAGGAACTTGTTCACAGCGGTGACTCCATCTCCGTTGACGACGCGGTGAGAAACGCGGTCAGGGAGTACGTGAGAATGCGCCTGGCCAGGGCCGCGGAGAATCAGGATTGAAGAAGGGAGCGTCTCCCTTCGACAAAACGAAGGGAGCTTCCGGAAGGGATGCCGGAACAAGCCCTTGTCAGACGGGTGCGCCTGCCGAGATAAGGCACACTCGCACGGGACGGGATCTTGCAGATTCCGAAATAGGGGCCCGTTACGGGCCCAAGGGATGCACGCGCGGACGTGGATGAGCAGCATAGCTGCGCGTCGCATGAAATTGAATCTGCTCATGAGGTGAAAAAATGGGCATGGACAAGTTGGTGGAAACCGCAAAGGAATATACATCCGAATTCGAGACCCTGATAGCCGACCCGAGAATAGCGGTCATCGGATGTGGTGGGGCAGGCTGTAACAGCATTGACAGACTTCACAGCATCGGCGTCTGGGGCGCCGAGACGATCGCACTGAACACGGATAAGGCGCATTTGACGAACATCAGAGCTGACAAGAAAGTACTGCTTGGCAAGCGAGTGACACATGGTCACGGGGCCGGTGGCCGACCCGAGGTAGGCGAATACTGCGCCGAGGAATCCCGCGAGGAGCTCGAAAGGCTGCTCAGGGGTGTTGACATGGCCTTCATCACCGTAGGGATGGGCGGTGGAACGGGAACCGGCACGGCTCCGGTCGTGGCAGAGGTCGCCAAGGAGCTGGGGTCGGTGGTGGTCTCGATGGCCACTCTTCCGTTCAAGGCCGAAGGCCTGATGAGGAACCAGAAGGCCAATATTGGCTTGGGAAAGCTCAGGGCCTCATCAGACAGTACCATAGTCCTCGACAACGACAGACTCGTGAGGATCGTTCCAAACCTGCCGATAGACCAGGCTTTCTCGGTGATGGACCAGCTTATCTCAGAGGTCATCAAGAATGTGAGCGAGGCCATCACACAGCCTTCAATGATCAATCTCGATTACGCCGACCTGCGCACAGTAATGTGCAACGGCGGGGCCTCCACAATAATATACGGCGAGAGTTCCGCGCATCGCCCTGAGGACGTCGTGGCCGAGGCCCTTAGCAACCCGCTCATCGAGATGGAATACGACGGGGCGAACAACGCTCTGGTTCACCTCACGGTTGGTCCAGAGATGAACATCAGGAGCGCCAACAGGGTCATGCAGGAGATGACGGAGTTCCTCGGTCCGAGCGCCAACGTGATATTCGGAGCGCGTATCGACGAAGACTACACTGGCCAGATCAAGATAATGTCCATCATCAACGGTGTGGAGATCAGCGATTCCAACATGCCCGGGGTCGCATTCGAGCCTGAGATGCCCGTGCTCAACTCATGCGTTTCAATGGTCAGGTAAGGATAACCTCCTCCTTTCGATTTGAGGGAGGGCCCACCTCCCTCTTGTCTTTTATTTTTATAATAAGTTCGTACAGTTCATCAAAATCATCCACTATGTGATCCGCGCCATTCTGATTGAGTTCCCGGGTGCTGCCCATGCCCCAGGTTACCCCAACGGCAGTACAACCAGCTGATTTGGCGGAAAGCATATCGAACTTTGAATCACCGACCATTATGCATCTTTCCGGAGGAGTGTTAATTCCCCTGCACGCTGTTAGCGTGTGCTCGGCCGATGGTTTGGGTTCCGAGACCTCGTCGGCCCCGACGACTTCATCAAAATAGTCCCCCAGACCCATTCCAGAGATCACCGCAAGAGCTATGTGACTACGCCTCATTGTTACCGCGGCCAATTTATATTTTGAATCATGAAGTCGCTTCAGTAGGGAACTCGCCCCATCATAAACTGTCATGTCCTGTTGATACGTCTCCAGTTGAATGATGGTGTACTTTTCAGCGACTTCTGGCCGGTTTGCACCCTTCAGTTCCAATATCTCCATCAGGTGCATGCCTATCAATGAATAAAGGTCATCGTCCCCGAAGGTCTCAAATCCAAACTCTTGGAGAGCCGTGTTGAGGCACCTGAGTATTGTCCTTTTCGAATCCAGCAGGGTTCCGTCAAGGTCAAATAACACTGCATACATCTATGACAGGAATCACAATAACTTATAAGTAAATTAAACATTATATTCATTTTGATAATATGGTCGACCCTCGGGTTTACATTGACGATGAATACAGGCGTGCGGTTGAACGGTGCCTCGAATGCGATGAAAGGGAGGAGTGCGAGCTCTTCCTCCATATGCAGCAGGGAGGTTATCTGGTCACCAACTGTCCCAAGGGCAGGGCCAATGTAATCTGAACAGCTCAGAGTATAAATAGGCGAAACCTTTAACCTTTAGCGTTTATATACTAACGGGGGCGTTGAACATGGCCGAAAAGCAGAAAATCAGCATTGAGAACATCGTTGCATCGACTATTCTCGCGGAGAAGCTGGACCTCACACAGGTCGCATTGGCTCTCGACGGGGCGGAGTACGAGCCTGAGCAGTTTCCCGGTCTAGTATACCGTTTAAAGGAGGAGAGGACTGCGATCCTGCTCTTCAGGAGCGGCAAGGCAAACTGTACCGGTGCGAAGACAATCGAGAGCGTGAGGAAGACTATAAAGACGGTCAGCAAGAAACTGGAGAAGGCCGGTCTGCCGGTGGTCAAGGACCCGAAGATAACCGTTCAGAACATCGTGGCGGTCTACGACCTGAAGAACGATTTGAACCTCAATGCCATCGCCATAACCCTTGGCTTGGAGAGGGTAGAGTACGAGCCTGAGCAATTTCCTGGGCTAGTCTATCGAGTATCTGACCCAAAGGTGGTCATGTTGTTGTTCGGTTCCGGGAAGGTCGTCTGCACGGGCGCCAAGAAGGTGGAGGACATCGAGAGCGGCGTCAACACCCTTAAGAAGGAGCTGAGGGCCGCCGGCCTCCTGCACTGAACTCATCTCACAGTCATGCCTAAGAATGACCAATTATTGAAGGCGGTCGCCCTGGTATTTATCTTAAGTTTGATAGTTTCAGTGTTGATGCTTTGCTCACCTCACACCGAGCTTGAGGGCATCGAGGAAGGCACAAGGGCGGGAGTTCCGGGCACATTGGTCGGAGCGGATATTACTACTGATAAGACCTGGTTGATATCTGGCTCACCCTACCTTATCACAACGAACGTTACAGTCCGCTCCGGGGTTACTCTTCAAATTGACCCGGGAGTAGAGGTCCTGTTCGAGTACGGCACTTCCTTCACGATCGCGGGCCGGCTGCGCGCCCACGGTCAGTTGTTCAATCCCATAGTGTTCGAGCCCTTCGACGACCCTGCTCCCAGGGATTGGATCGGTCTAAGATTCCTTGAATCATCCTGGGACTGCACCCTGAATTGGACCACCATCAGATTTGCGGACGGTGCCGTTAACTGCACCTATAACACCTCCCCGATGCTAAACAACTGCACAATCGATACAAGCCACTTCTACGGAATATACTGCGGCCCTTATTCAGACCCGGTAATCAGGAATTGTAATATCGAGACGGCATTCTGGTCCGGCATAATATGTGACAATAGGTCGGACCCCGTGATATCCAACAACATCATAGACACCTGTCAATACGGGGTCGTGTGCTACTCGCCCGCAAAGGTGACGAACAACACGATTCACAAATGCTGGGTAGCGGTGCTTTGCTGGGGAGATGCCACCGTAGACAATAACACCATCAGCAACTTCTGTACGGACGGAATCCAAGCCTTCCACTCCGACCCCGTTATCAAGTACAACTACATTGACGGGTGCATGGGCAACGGAACGCGTTTCACGTTCTCAAACGCCACCGTCCTGAACAATTCCTTCCGCTCCAATAAGGTGGGCATGGATATCTCGTACGAGGCAAAGGGCGTCCTTGCCAACATGCAGGGCAATCTGGTCAACGGAATTGACGTCAAAGACCTATTCTACATCGATGAGCACGACATCGTGATCGAAGGGTTGACCATGAGGTCAGGCTGGTCTTATTACAAGGGGTACTTGACCGCCCAAGGCTCCGTTACACTGTTCGATTGTAGTAATGTGACCTTCAAGGATTGTACCATCGCCAACAGCATGAATTCCATATATGCCGCGAACTCCACCCTATGCCTGTATAACACCACTCTTGAAAATGCTGAGCAGTCCGAGCTGTTCCTAATGATGAACTCGCAGGCCAAATCATACAATGAATCGGTTGACGTGAGCGAGGTCACCATCAAGGACCCGGATTGCCTGTTCACCTCATACGATGACATTAGAGTTACTGTGCTGGACCATGACCTGGTTCCCATCGAGGGCGCAACCGTGGTCGTGAAGGAGGACCTCATCGAGCTTCACAACATCACCACCGATTCCGAGGGAATGACGCCCAATCTCGTCGTTAAGGACAGGGCCGTGTCCAGTTCCGGCATCATACCCTCTCCCCTCACGGTGGTCGTCTACGCTGAAGGGTATAATTTCGGCGATAATCCACGGGAGGACGTGTATGCGGCCGAGACCGAGGCTGTCGAGTTCGTGGACCTCGGTGACATCTGGGCTCCGACCGTGACCGAGGTGAACATCGAGCACGGGGACAAGACAGTGGAGATCGAAAGGGTCGTGACCGTTACATTCTCCGAGGAGATGAACCAAACCGTGACCGAGAACGCGTTTGTCATATCTGGCGATATCACAGGGACCTTTTCGTGGTCCGGGTTCAACCTGACGTTCACCCCCAGCCAGGGATTTGAATATCAGACTTATTACACCGTCACGATAGGAGAGACAGCTTCGGACGTTGCGGGCAACACGCTCGAGGCCCCTTACGTCTTCTCCTTCACCACAATTCCCGAGCCGAAAACTGCGAGCCTCGTGCTCATCGCCGTCGCTGTCGTCGCGGTTGTCGCGGTCATGGGTGTCGGTAGCTGGCTCGTGCTGAAGCGTTTCAAATAATTCAAATACAAAACTTTTTATATATCTTTTCATATTTAATAGCGGATGGGATGTTAGGCAAAAAGAAGTTAAAAGGGGACAAGACCACTCAGACTCTTCAGGCAAGCGGAGCTTATACACTGGGCCACGCCCCTCACCCCTACGTTGTCGACCCAAGCACAGCCGAGGCCATCAAGAAAAAGAATATCTACAGCTTCTGGTCGGGGGTTTGGTACACAACCATACTTTCCATCCTCCTCTTTTGGATCCCCCCCTTCGGCCAGATGATCGCCGGTTACGTGGGAGGGAGGAAGGCCGGCACGCCCAAGAAGGGGCTGGTTGCGGCCCTGGTCCCGATGAGCATCGTATTCATGCTGTTCATCCTGATCAGGCTCAACATCATGGTCGACGAGCTGGGTTGGGTTTTCGGACTCCCATTGGAAGGCGCCGACTACCTCTCGGCTAATCTGCCCCTCATCGGAACGCTAGTCAGCTTCTCGACGGACTATATACAAACATTTGTCGAGACCATGGGCTTCGGCGGAAACTTCATCGCCCCTTACGTCTTGACAGTGATATTCGGATACGTCGGTGGGATACTCTCATTGCAGCATCAGAGGGAGCTGGAAGAGGAAGAGCAGCCACTCGCACAGCCGGTTATAGTGCAGCAGCCTGTTATCCAGGCACAACAACCGGCGGCACCTCCTCAGCAGGATGCCCAACAGCAAGAGGATGCCCCGGTGGTCATGGGCAAGAAGCCTGACGGTTGGGACATCAAGAAGGACAGGAAGAAGGGGAAGTGGTGATCAATCGCTGTCAAGCTTCAGCAATCGCCCGATGACGTCCATCGCCATCATCATGTCCTTCTCCTCGACGATGAATATTGTATCAGTGTGGCATGACATGACCTCGATGACATTGATGCCCTGGCCGGCCAGCACCGATGACAGGTAGGCCATCACTCCCGGTATCTCGGATATAGTGTCCGGGCTCTTCACCGTTATCTGGGCCAATCCCGATGTCGTTTTAATAATGCGGCTCGTCCCGATGCTGTCCTCCACGGTCTTGCGCGTCTCCTCTTCGGTGATGACCGTGATCCCGGTGGTCCCCTGGATGACCTGCAACACACGGCTTTTCGACAGCACGTTCTTGACCAAGGATTCGAGGGACTCGATCACGCTCCAGTCATTCCTTGCCGTTATGATGCAGATCTTTGTCCTTATCTCGAGGCTCGACATCTTCAGCAGCTCGCGTATTCGGGCCTCGCCTATCTCCGACCGCAGAGTCTCTGAGTGACGCCTGGCCGCGACCAGAACCGCCTCTTCGTTGGTCAGTCCCTTTTCCACCATGATTGCCCGGGCCAGGGCCGAGTAATTCACGATGCCGCGCTTAATGGCGTCCCTAACCGAAGGGTGTGCGTCGATGTAGTCCCTCGTGACCTGGGCCGCGCTCCTGCCTTCTGCGCTCATGCCGAGCATGATGTCTTGATTTGGTATAAAATGTTTTGTATCAAACATATGTATCGGTTTTTAATCAATTATTGTCAAAATATATTAATAGAAACCGGCGGTCGACCCATTCCCCGAAAGGGAGCGGATAGACATGACAGGAAGCATGACGGTAGAAAGCCAGAGCACGAGCGGGTACGGAGAGGCAAAGCCCGCGGGAACGGTGGTTCTCGCATACTCGGGCGGCCTTGACACGACAATAGCCATCAAGTGGCTGAAGGACACGTACAACATGGACGTCGTCGCCACCATCATTGACGTCGGCCAGCCCGGCAAGGACGTGCAGAACGCCGTCGACAAGGCCGGCGACATAGGCGCGGCAAGGGCCGTGGCGGTGGACGTGAAGGACGAGTTCGTCGAGGAATACATAATCCCGATGTTGAAGGCCAACGCCAAGTACGAGGGCAAGTACCCGCTGGCAACGGCCGCGGCCCGCCCCCTCATATCCAAGAAGTTGGTGGAGGTGGCCAAGGAGCACGGTGCGACGCACATCGCCCACGGTTGCACGGGAAAGGGCAACGACCAGGTGAGGTTCGAGGTCTCCATCATGGCCCTCGCACCCGATATGGACATCATTGCCACGGCGAGGGAATGGCAGGTCCCCAGAGAGGTGGCCTACGAGTACGCAGAGAACCACAATATGAAGCTGGACATAGCCAAGAAGTCACCTTACAGCATAGACGAGAACCTCTGGGGACGGAGCGTCGAATGCGGTTCCCTGGAGGACCCGTCACTGGAGCCTCCCGAGGACGCGTACCAATGGACCACCGACCCGATGAAGGCGCCGGACAATCCCCAATACCTTGAGATAGGGTTCGAGGAGGGCGTGCCCGTGAGCGTGGACGGTATACCCATGCCAGCGACTCAGATCATTGAACAGTTGAACAATGTCGGCGGCCGGCACGGTGTTGGACGCATTGACATGGTCGAGAACCGTCTTGTCGGCATTAAGAGCCACGAGATATACGAGGCCCCGGCGGCCGAGATACTCATCCAGGCACACGAGGCGCTGGAGGACCTGACGCTCACCCGCGAACAACTTCACTTCAAGAAAGGATTGGAGCAGAAGTTCGCAGAGATGACGTACTACGGCCTGTGGTTCGACCCGCTGACAGATGCGTTGATGGCCTTCATGGACAAGACACAGGAAACGGTCACTGGAACGGTCAAGGTAAAGCTCTACAAGGGCTCGTGCACGGTAGTGGGACGGTCATCACCGAACTCACTCTACGACAAAGGGCTCGCGACATACGACGAGGACGACACCTTCAACCACCAGCTGGCCAAGGGCTTCATCGCGCTCTGGGGGCTGCCCGTGAAGGTTTCGAAGCTGACCCGGGTGAACCAATGATGGGCAATCAACTGGAAGAGCTGGACAGGGTCCTCCACAATAACGTGAAGGAGCATCCCGAGCGGACCGATGCGACATACGAGAGGGTCATCGAGGTGCTGGAAACAGTTCTTAACGAGGAGGCACTGGCCACTGCGATTATGGTCCTCGAGGACTCCATGTATTCCAACGGCTACTCGGTCAGCGAGCCGCAGGGTCCGATGACGAAGGCACAGGCTGAGATTGTCACCGGGATGGTGATGACGGGCCTTTCCGGAGGGTGGCTGTCGCATCATGCCCTGGACAAGATGGTGGAGATGCTCCAGCTCTCCGAGATATCGACTAACGAGGCGATAGCCCTGCACGAGGCCCACAAGATACCCGTTTCCGAGTTGGAAAAGGACATTATACCAGTGAAGGGCAGCGGGGCCTGGATGATGGACACCAAGGGCAAGTGGTACCTTGACATGGACTCCAACTACAGCGCGGCCAACCTCGGCCTGAACAATCCCGAGATAGCCAAGGGCCTTTACAATCAAGCCTCGCAACTCATAACGATGAAGGAGGACCGCGTTCACATACCCCGCAGCAGGCTCATCAAGCTTCTGCTTTCCATTATGCCCCAGGGTCTCGACCAGTTCTACTGGCAAAACTCGGGCGGGGAGGCGGTGGACAAGGCCCTGAAGATCGCCAAAGCCTATACCGGCCAGAAGGGGGTGATAGCCTTCGAGAAAGGCTTCCACGGGCGTACACACGGTGCGGTTTCCATCACGGCCAATGCCGAATATCGAAAGCCGTTCGGGTTGGAAAGCGAGAGCTGGGTTCATTTCCTGCCCTACGGCGACCTGGAGGCATTGGAGGAGCGGCTGGCGCTCGGCAAGGAGAAGGTGGTCATAATGGAGCTGGTGCAGGGCGAGGACGGCGGCATCAACGTGCCCTCCAAGGGATACGTCCAGGGCGTCAGGGCGCTGACGAAACAGCACGGGGCGGTTATGATAGCGGACGAGGTCCAGACCGGTTTCGGCCGCACGGCCACCAAGGCCGGCGAATGGTGGGCCGCCGATCATTT
Source organism: Candidatus Proteinoplasmatales archaeon SG8-5 (assembly GCA_001595885.1). GTDB lineage: Archaea > Thermoplasmatota > Thermoplasmata > SG8-5 > SG8-5 > SG8-5. The sequence continues at coordinate 10,728 of LSSH01000086.1, forward strand.
TGAGGTCAAGCCGGACATAATGGTCATAGGCAAGTCCTTCGGCGGCGGATACCCCGTAACGGCTGTCGTCACTACAAAGGAGGTCAGCGAGAAGATGAAGCCGGGCTTCGACGGCTCGACTTTCGGCGGCAACCCGATGGCGTGTGTGGCGGCCACCATAGCCATCAACCAGATGAAGTCGTTGAAACTTGAGGAGCTGGCGGCCGGGCGGGGCAAGCAGCTGATGGACGGACTGAAAGCTCTGGAATCGCCCCTGATCCATAAGGTCCACGGGATCGGCCTGATGGTGGGCATTACCCTCCCGAGTCCCGGCCATGTCAAGCAAATGCAGGCGGCACTGAAGGAACAGGGGGTCAAGACCAGCCTGTCCACTGGAGCGATAATGCGCCTCATGCCCCCGCTCGTCATAAGCAAGCAGGAGGTAGACCTGCTTGTGTCCAAGTTCGACGCGGCATTTAAGACACTGGAGAACAAGGAAGATGGCCAATAACGGGATATCGACGGTACGCGATCCGCAGCTCCAGGAGTTCATGAACTCGATAGGCTTCGACAAGCGCCTGCTGAAGTACGACATCGAGGGAAGCAAGGCCCACGTGATGATGCTGATGGGCCGCAACCACATCACCACGAAGGACGGGATGGACATCCTCAACGCCCTCAATGTTGTGGAGGAGGACGCCAACAACGGCGGCCTGAAGCTTGAGCAGGAGTTCGAGGACGTGCACATGAACGTCGAGGCGGCCCTGGTCGCCCAGGTGGGGGAGAAGGGCGGCATGGTCCACATGGCCCGGAGCCGGAACGACCAGGTCGCACTGGACCTGAGGCTTTACACGACTGACGAGATAGCCAACATCATCGCCCTCATCAAGGACCTGCAGGGAATCCTGCTCGATCTCGCGGAGGCGAACATGGGCGTCGTCATCCCCGGGTACACTCACCTACAACAGGCCCAGCCCGTTCTCTTATCCCATTACGCGCTCGCACATTTCCATCAACTTCAGCGGGACATCCAGCGTTTCAAGCAGACGCTCCCGAGGGTGAGGGTGAACCCACTTGGCTCCGCGGCCCTTGCCGGCACCGGTATCGACATAGACAGGGAGCAGACCACCGAGATACTGGGCCTGGACTCGCCATCAGAGAACTCGCTGGACGGTGTCAGCGACCGCGACTTCGCCCTGGAGACGCTCTTCAACGCCAGCGTGTGCATGACGCATCTGAGCGGCCTGTGTGAAGAATTGATACTATGGTCCAGCCAGGAGTTCGGTCTCATACGCTTCGGGGACGGGCACGTACTGGGTAGCTCCATCATGCCGCAGAAGCACAACCCCGACATCGCCGAGCTGGTGCGGGGCAAGGTCGGCCGCGTGAACGGCAACCTACTGGCCCTGCTAACCACCCTGAAAGGGCTGCCACTGGCATACAACAAGGACCTTCAGGAAGATAAGGAGGCGCTGTTCGATTCGGTCGACACATTGAAGGGCTCGCTCATGGCCCTGAAGACCGCGCTGGAGACCGCCGAGGTGGTCCTTGACCAGGAAGCCGTCATCGAGGAATTGGAGAATAACTTCGCCAACGCGACCGCACTGGCCGATCACATAACCGTGGAGATGGGCGTGCCATTCAGGTCAGCTTACAAGATGACGAAGGACATCATTGCCGAATGTGCCGGTACCAATACAACCCTGAACCAATTCCCGCTCGAGGAATATCAGAAGTTCGGCGATTTCACCGAGGACGTGTACACGGCCCTGGACATAATGAAGTCCATGGAGAAGAAAGGGTCCTACGGGGGTACAACGCTGCCGCGTGTGAAAGAAGCCTTGACCAAGGCCCGGGAAACGCTCGCAAACGAGAACGGATGTTGAAAGTTTTAAGAAGCTGAGGTTTTTACCAGATTGGCGACATGCGGATGTGATCTAGTCTGGTTAGGATTGAAGCTTCCCAAGCTTCCTGCTCGGGTTCGAATCCCGGCATCCGCATCATTACCTTTCCGTCGTTTTGATTTTG
>LSSH01000087.1 GCA_001595885.1 Candidatus Proteinoplasmatales archaeon SG8-5
GAGAAGCGGGTCACCTCGGTCCTGGCCGTCATCGGCGACGGCCACGTCAGCGGGATCGCCGAGCTCCTGAAGGACCGTGAGCCGAAGGTAATACGGTTGGCTGATGTGAGGGATTGGAAACCTAATGTAGCCGGAGATTCATCCAGTGCCGGCTTTTCAATCAATGTCCAAGCGTAAACGTAAGGTTTTTAACCATGCTCTCATCATCACGGCTTGCATGGACAAGGTGATCACCCAGGTCGCATTGGACCTCGCCGACGCTCCCAGGGCGCTGCAGATCGCAAGGGAATCCGTGGACGGCGGCATAGACTGGCTGGAGGCCGGCACGCCCCTCATCAAGAGCGAGGGCATGGACTTTATCAGACAGCTCAAGGCAGAGTTCCCGGACCATCCCATCGTGGCCGACATGAAGACGCTGGACGTTGGCGGCCTGGAGGTGGAGATGGCCACGAAATCCGGAGCCGAGGTCATCACCATCATGGGGATGTCCGAGGACCAGACAATCACCGAGGATCTCAAGTCAGCGAGCCAGTACGGCTCGAAGGTCATGGTCGACCTCATGGGCGTGAAGGACCCGGTTTCCAGGGCCGAACAGCTTGCCGAGATGGGCGTTCATTATCTGTGCGTCCACGTCAGCATCGACGAGCAGATGGTCGGCGGCAATCCAATGGAAACCCTCAAGGGGGTCTCGGAAGCGGTCGACATTCCCGTGGCCGTTGCGGGAGGCCTGAACTCGGAGACCGCGCCGCTCGCGGTTGAGAACGGCGCATCGATAATAATAGTCGGGGGAGCGATCATCAAGGCCGCTGACGTCACCAAGGCGACAAGGAATATCGTTCTATCAGTAACCGAATTGAAACCTGTTGCATCCGAGTTGTACAAGAAGTACGGGCCCGAGGAACTGTTCGAGGCCTTCACAAAGGTTTCGACGCCCAACATCGCGGACGCCATGCACGAACAGGGCTCTATGTCCGGCATCCAGCCAATCCTCAACCACGGGACCAAGATGGTCGGCCGCGCCATCACGGTCAGAACGATGGACGGCGACTGGGCAAAACCTGTCGAGGCCGTTGACAAGGCGGAAAAGGGAGATGTCATAGTCATCGACGCGGGCAAGGGAGACATCGCGGTCTGGGGAGAACTGGCATCTTGGAGCTGCAAGCAAAAGGGTATAACGGGCGTGGTCATCGACGGGGCCATCCGGGACGTCGACGAGATCCTTGATATGGACTTCCCCGCCTTCGCCAGGCACAAGCGCTCCGCCGCCGGCGAACCCAAGGGCTTCGGCGAGATAGGCGCCGACATCGTCTGCGGCGGCCAACCCGTAAAGGACGGCGACTGGATAGTGGGCGATGAAACAGGCGTGGTAGTCGTCCCCCAGAAGGACGCCGTGGAGATAGCCAACCGCGCGCTCGACGTGATGGAGAGGGAGAATCGCATCAGAGAAGAGATACAGAGAGGAAGCACGTTGTCCCAGGTTTTGAACGTTGAGAAGTGGGAAAAGAAGTAGAGCAGGTTCGATGACGAAACCATCTGTGTTGAGTGATTGCTGTTTTCAATACTCATACAAACACCAATAGATGAAAAATCCAAACATCGTTAACCAAATGCTACCAAATGTTTAATATGGTTCATTTATTTCCCACGCGCGAGGGTGTGAGGATGGACTTTGCGCTCACCAAGGAGCAGGAGATGGTCAGGAAGACCGCCAGGGATTTTGCGGCGAACGAGCTTGAGCCGATTGCCGCGGATATCGATGAGAGCGCTGAATTTCCCACCGAGACCGTCCGGAAGCTCGGAGAGCTCGGCTTCATGGGCATGACCGTCCCCAAGGAGTGGGGCGGGGCAGGCCTCGACGACGTGAGCTACGTCATCGCCATCGAGGAGATATCCAAGGTCTGCGCCTCCCACGGCATCACGCTCTCGGTCAACAACTCGCTTGTCTGCTGGCCGCTCATGGCCTTTGGGACCGATGCACAGAAGGAGAAGTACCTCAAGCCGCTGGCCAGCGGTCAGAAGCTGGGTTGTTTCGGCCTGACCGAGCCCAACGCGGGAACCGATGCGGCATCGCAGGCGACAGTTGCCGAAAAGCAGGGAGACAAGTATGTAATAAACGGCAACAAGATATTCATCACCAACGGGGAGAAGGCCGACGTTGCCATAATATTCGCAATGACCGACAAGAGCAAGGGCACACGGGGCATCAGCGCCTTCATAATCGAGAAGGAGTTTCCCGGATTCTCCATCGGAACCGTCGAGAAGAAGCTGGGCATCAGGGGCTCATGCACGGCCGAGTTGGTATTCGAGGACATGGTCGTGCCCGAGCAAAACCTGCTCGGAGGCGAGGGCAAGGGCTTCAAGGTGGCCATGGCAACTCTGGACGGTGGCAGGATAGGCGTCGCAGCACAGGCCCTCGGCATTGCCGAAGCCGCTTTCGAAGCGAGCGTGAAGTACGCAAAGGAGAGGGAGCAGTTCGGCAAGCCCATCAGCAAGTTCCAGGCCATCCAGTGGTTCTTATCTGACATGGCAACCGAGATCGAGGCCGCGAGGATGCTCGTTTACCGCGCGGCATTCGACAAGTGGCAGAAACGGCCTTACACCGTGTCGGCCGCAATGGCCAAATACCTGGCCTCGGACGTCGCCATGAAGACGACGAGGAACGCCATCCAGGTTCACGGAGGATACGGCTTCACCAAGGATTACCCGGTCGAGAGGTTCTACCGCGACGCGAAGATCACGGAGATCTACGAGGGAACGACCGAAGTTCAGAAAATGGTCATATCAGGAAATTTATTAAAATAAGGTGATAAAATGTTCACATCTGGATCTACCCTTGGAGTTACCGAGACGATTCTCGGGATTGTCCAACATTCAGGTTCATCAGGAATTGGAGTGATAACATGAACATAGTAGTGTGCATCAAGCAAGTTCCAGACACGACCGACGTGAAGATCGACCCGAAGACCGGGACGCTCATCAGAGAGGGGGTGCCCAGCATCGTCAACCCCGACGACAAGCACGCCATAGAGGAAGCGCTTCGGCTGAAGGAGAAGTTCGGCGGGAAGGTCACCGCGGTATCGATGGGGCCGCCCCAGGCCGAGGACGCCCTCCGCGAGGCGAGCGCGATGGGAGTGGACGAGATGATACTCCTCTGCGACAGGGCCTTTGCGGGTGCTGACACATGGGCGACATCCTACGCCCTGGGCACGGCAGTGCGGAAGCTCGGATTCGACCTGGTCATCTGCGGCCGCGAGGCCATCGACGGTGACACGGCCCAGATCGGCCCCCAGATGGCGGAGCACCTGGGAGTGCCCCAGATAACATACGTGAGGAACGTGGAGATGGGCGACGGCAAGATAATCTGCGAACGGGCGCTGGAGGACGGCTACGAGAGGATAGAGGCCAACCTGCCTGCACTGATAACGGTCATCGCCGACCTGAACAAGCCCAGATATCCGTCCGTCAGGGGCATCGTGGAGGCCTACCGGGAGAAGGAGGTCAAGGTCTGGACGGCCGGGGATATAAACGCGGACCCGCAGTGCATAGGCCTGGAGGGCTCACCGACCGAGGTCCAGAGAACGTTCGCCCCGGAACCCAAGGGCGAGGGAGAGATGCTCGAAGGCAGCACCGAGGAGGTGTGCAGCCAGCTCGTCTCCAGACTGAAGGACAAGAACGTGCTGAGGTGATATCTTGAAACTGGATGATTTAATTTGGATTTGCAGGATCAAGACATGCCTGCCGAGAATCAGGAGGCGATGAGATGGAGGTGAAGATCGATAGGGACGCGTGCATCGGATGCGGCATATGCGTTAAGCAATGCCCGGACGGCTACGAACTGGACGACGAGGTCAAGGCCGTGGTTAGGAATCCCGAGGCACCTTGCATCAAGGAGGCGGCCGAGGCCTGCCCGACGGCCGCCATAACGGTTGCTGGAGAGCCCGCACCCGCTACCGAGGTCACCCCTGCCGAACCGGCGGCAGAGGCCTCACCGGCGGAGGAGACTGCACCTGCTGAAGAGGCCAGGCCGGCAGAGGTAATCACCATCGACGAAGGCGTTCCGGAGGTTGCGGTTGCAGAATCCGTGCCTCCACCGTCAGGCGGCGTGGTCTCAAAGGTCACGGTCGCCGAGGCCAGGGGAGTGATGGTGTTCGCCGAGCAGAGGGGCGGAGAGCTGAAGAAGGTCTCGCTCGAGCTGCTCGGATGCGGTCGCGGTCTCGCCGATGACCTGGGGGTGCCCCTGATGGCAGCCCTTCTGGGCCAGGGGGTGGATGCCCTGGCCGACGACCTGATAGCCGGCGGGGCGGACAAGGTCTACCTCATCCAGGACCCCATGCTTCAGGATTACAACACCTCGGCCTACGCAAGGGCCATGAGCAACCTCATCGTGAGCGAGAAACCCGAGATTGCCCTCTACGGGGCAACTCACATCGGCAGGGACCTGGCACCCAGGGTTGCCAGGCAGGTGGATACGGGGCTCACCGCCGATTGCACCGAGCTGTCCATAGACCCGGAGAAGAGGCTGCTCCTGCAGACCAGACCCGCCTTCGGCGGCAACATCATGGCCACCATAATGTGCCCCAGACACAGGCCGCAGATGTCAACGGTACGGCCGGGCATCATGAAGGCCCTGGAACCGGATACGTCCAGGCAGGGCGAGGTCGTTGCCTTCGACCCCGGTCTGACCGAGGCCGATGCAATGACCAGGTTAATCGAGATCGTCAAGGAGCGAAAGCAGGTCGCGAACCTCGAAGAGGCCAAGTTCATCGTCTCCGGCGGAAGGGGCGTGGGCGGCGAGGAGGGCTTCAAGACCATCAGGGCCCTGGCCGACGTCATCGGCGCCGAGGTTGGCGGTTCAAGGGTCGCGGTCGAAAAGGGCTGGATAGCCAAGGACCACCAGGTTGGCCAGACAGGCAAGACCGTGCGCCCTCGACTCTATATCGCCTGCGGCATTTCCGGTTCGATACAGCACCGCGCCGGAATGCAGACGTCGGAGTTTATTGTCGCTATCAACAAGGATCCGGGCGCCCAGATCTTTACGGTTGCCGACATCGGCATCGTCGGGGACCTGTTCGAAGTCATTCCGGTTCTTATCGAAGAACTTAAAGCTGCAGGCATCGGGGCATAATCCGTTTGGAACCAAGTATAAAACGATCAAATAAGAGGTCTCCCAGGCGTCGTACACCTACGTATTATCTTCATTTACAAACGGTATACGACAATCTCTGCCTTGCAAGAGAATGAATTTGTAGATATATGTGCAAGAGGCTCTATCGTTGCTTGAGTTTACATCCAAGCAATGATAAACAATTTATCTGTTGGGCTCCTTTATGTCATCGATGTCCAAAGAACGTGCACTGGAACTCCTGCTCTCACTTCTTAACGCCGAGAGCGAGCCCCAGATGTCCAAGGAACCCGTTTTGGAGGTTGTCGCCCCCATTCTGGAAGATATGGGTTTGGAGGTCCACCGCCATGAAAATCAGGGAAACCCGGCCCTGTTCGCCAACAAAGGTCAACCGAAGGTCCTGCTGAGCGGTCACCTGGACACGGTCGTCAGGGGCGAAGGCTGGACGCGCGGCCAGGGCGAGGTCGACGGCGATATCGTGTACGGCCGCGGGGCCCTTGACATGAAGGGTCCCTGTGTTTCGTTATTGTTGGCTGCCGAGAGATTATCAAGTGAGGGAGTGGGCCTGGCAATAGTGCTGACCACCGACGAGGAGGTCGGGATGATGGGTGCAAAGGAGGTCGTTGCGAATCACCCGGAGATCGCCGATATTCCTCTCATACTCGTATGCGAGCCCACTGCTTTCAAGCCAGCTGTTGAGGAGAAAGGCATTACCCAGCTTCGCGTCCGCGTCAGGGGAAGGAGCGCCCACGCGAGCATGCCGGAACTCGGTGACAATGCGGTTGAAGGTCTGTTGAGGAGGCTTCAGAACCTGATGGCCTCGGAACGTTTTGGTACGGACGGCCAGGCTCCGATGACGGCCAGCATCGACAAGATAAACGGGGGCGTCCTCATCAACGTCATACCCGACAGCGCCACCGCCGAGATCGACATACGCTTCTCTGCCGACCACACGAACCAAGAGGTGCTCGGCATCGTCAATGACCTCTTGGGAACGGCCGACGGCCGGGCCGAGGTCGAGGTTCTTCACCAGCTTCCCCCCGTGAGAACGGGCATCGGAGCGGACCTCATGGCCAGCATCGAGGAGTACCTGGGTGCGAAGCACTACTCGGTACCCTACGGGACAGAGATGGTTCGTTTTGCCGAGCTGAACCCCAACATTTTCATCCTTGGGCCAGGCGTGGTCGAGGTCGCCCACAAGCTGGACGAGTGGATAGACATCAACGAGGTCCTGAAGGGCGCTCAGGTGTTCTACGACATCGGAAAGATGGTCTCATGATCGAGCTGTATTATCCGGGCAGGGAATTCGTGGTCGCCTCCGTCACCGGCAAGCGCTGTGACCTGATGTGCCGCCACTGCAACGCCCGGTATCTCAGGCACATGCAACCGACCGAATCCCCGGAGGACCTGTACTCACTGGCCCTGAACGCGGAGAAGGAGGGCAGCATGGGCATGCTCATCAGCGGCGGAAGCGACAGGAATGGCAAGGTACCGTTATTTGATTATTTAGATAAAATTAAAAATATAAAAAAGAATACAAATTTAAAGGTCAACCTCCACACGGGCTTCATAGACGAGGAGGACGTCGAAGCTATGAAGAGAACGGGTGCCGACGTCATTTCCTTCGACGTCGTGGGTTCGGCCAATGCAGTCAGGAACGTATACGGCCTCGAACTGGCCCCGGATTACTTCGACACCATCCTGTCCGCATTGACGGGTGCCGGAATGAACGTGGTCCCGCACGTCACCGCCGGTCTCGACGGCGGTTCGGACTCCGGTGAGGACGCGGCCTTGGAGGTCATAGCCGGGCATGCCGTGAAAATGGTCATTGTCAATTCCCTGATACCGGCTCCGGGCCAGAACTTGGACGGGCATCGCCTGGTGCCGGTTCTCGAGGCGGCGGCCAAAACGCTGCCTGGATCGGCAAGGATAGGCATCGGCTGCATGCGCCCCAGGGACATCGAGCTGCCGGTCGAAAGGCTCGGGGAACTGCGGGTCAGCGCTGTCGCCTCGCCCACGCCCGCCCTCAGGAACCAACTTCTGCATGCAGGTATAGAGTTAATGGAAATGCCTGGTTGCTGCGCGTTCGCATCTGTCGCTTGACGTTGCCAGTTGGTTGGTAACAAAATATTATCATAAGCTCAGACGGGCCGATTTCAAACGGTTACTCCATGCCGTCAAGGCTCTTCTTGATCTTCTTGGCCAGCCTTTCGCTGATGCCCTTCACATTCGCCAGGTCTGCCTCGGAAGCCGCTTTGAGCTGCGTCCAGCTGGTTATGCCGCCCTCGTACAATGCGGTCGCCCTGGCCAGACCGACGCCGGGCACGCACATGAAGAGGTCGATGACCTCCTCGGCGTCCTCCAATTCAGCCTCCTGGCTGAGCTCCTCTATCCTGGACTTCACATACATGTTCGTCGGGTCGTTCAGGAGTATCTGGTTGTACAGCCCGAGGGCCTTGTCGATCTTGTCCCTCTCCGTGAGTATCTCGGCCTTCTCGAGCAGGGCCTGTGTGTTCCTCGGATTGACCTGCAACGCGGTATTGATGTGCTGGATGGCCATGCCCCACTTGCCCTGCCTGCGCAGTAAAATGCCCTTCTCCAGGAGGGCTTCCTCGTTGGCCTTGTCCTGCTTGAGTACTTCTTCGAAGCACTGGAGTGCGTCATTGTACTTCCCGGCCTCTGCGAATTCCTTGCCCTTGCGCAGGTAATCTATGAGGTCGACAGTAACGACCTCCTCGCTGACCTCCAGCGCGTTACCGCAGAGGAAGCACATCACCGCGTACGGGCTGTTCATCTCCCCGCAGTTCGGGCACGGCACGTCGGGCTCTTCGATGACCCCTTCGTCCACCTCACCGAGCTTGCGGACGATCTCCCTTTCCTCTTCCTCGGGAGGCGGGGGGACAGCGGCCGTCGGCACAGGCGCGGTCGGCGGTGGCGGCGGGAGCTCGATGTCCAGCGTGCTCTCCAGCAGAGCCTCTTCCTTGGCCTCCTCTTTGGTCATCGGCGCCCTGTCCTCAGCGAAGTACTCGGAGGAGCTGGTCTCTGCGACATACTTCTTGCTGTAGATTGAGGCGGAGGCGTGTTTACGCCTGGTTGGCAGCATGATGCCTATCGAGGTCAGCTCGATGATAATGAAGATGATGGCTATTATCGGAAAATAAAAGGTGATCAAGGGGGAAACGCGGCTCTCGACCGTCCATATGTAATAATATTCCCCGTTGTCAACTGGGTCGAGGTGAACGTAGAAGGTGTCGAATACGTAAGAATGCGACCCGATGTTCCTGGTCAGGAAGGCGGTGGATGTCGAGGCCTGGCCTGTCGAGATGGTATCGACCTGACCGTTGGTCATCTTGTACACGCTCAGGGGAACAGGGTCGGGCGGTGAGTTCGCGGGATTGATGGTTATCAGCAGGCTTTCCGCCCTAGTAATCCCGATGTAGTCCTGGGATTCGAAGGAGAAATCCCCGAAGCCGCCGTTGATGATGCGGATGCCCTCATCGTTCAGCCCGTCGTCAGTGGGCCTATAGGTATCGGTTATCTTCTCCTCGGTGATCGGCAGCATCAATAGGATGAGGCTCAACACTGCAAGCACGACGATGACCGCCGACCGCCTCACGGAGTTCCTGGCAATGAGGAACTTCCTGCTCCTGCTGCGCGTGTATCTGACCTCCAGGCTCTTGAAGTAGATGGCCTCTCCTGAGATTATCAGTAGGAAGATCAGTATCAACAGAGCGAAGGCATCCACCGGGAAATAGAACGGATTGAGGGTCATTCCCATGAACAGGGCCACGATCAGTCCGAGGAATATCCCGAGGATGATCTGAACACTGAAGAATATCAGTTTTATCCGCTTTATCCGGATGAGTCTGTACGAACCTTCCAAGCGCTCCTTGATATCCTTGACCTTCACAATCATAACAACGGGACAATGAAAGTCTGGAATGTTAAAAAACTTTCTCTCGATGTTAATTTATATCTGATTTTTTAACCGCTTGAACTATGTTTTATATTTTGTAAAAACCGTAAAAACTCATATATATCGGTTCTATATTGTCATGATGAATTCGTTGATTTAACGAAAATAGAATAGGATTGGGATTTGTATGAACGGAGACGAATCGCCTGAACAACCTCAGGAGACCGGAACTGATGCTAGAATTCCTACGCACATAATGGGACTGGATTCGATCCTCGAGGGAGGAGTGCCCAAGGACTACATAGTGCTGATATGCGGACACGCTGGAACAATGAAATCCACGGTCGGTTACAGTATTATCTATAACGGTTGCAAGAAGGATGGATTGAGGTCCATCTATCTCACCCTCGAGCAGAGCAAGCAGAGCATACTGGACCATGTCGAGAAACTCGGGATGCCCTCGCAGGGCCTAGACGACCTCGTTGTAGTCGACCTGGCCAGGGTGAGGAAGGACATCACGGTGGACAAGACCAAGCCGCAGAACGTGGACTGGCTGAAATCCATCGTCGGCGTACTGAAGAACTACAAGGAGAAGTTCGGATGCGAGTGCCTGGTAATGGACTCGCTTGCCGCGCTCTACGCCCTGACGACCTTCAAGAACCCCCGCGGCGAACTGTTCCATTTCTTCGAGCAGATCAGAGACCTGGGTGTGACAACCTTCCTGATCTCGGAGATGCCGACGGACCGTGAGGTATACGGTCTGTACGGTATCGAGGATTTCCTATCGGACGGCATCATCCACCTGAAGGTTGAGCAGACCAGCGGCGGCGCGAACCTATACCTGGGCGTCGTCAAGATGAGGAAGACCCATCACACAAGGGAATTCATGCCCCTTATCTACGAGAACGGAAGATTCGAAGTGGTAAGGCAGTAAGGTCCCTCGATACGGGACATTCCCGTGTGTTGGAGGCAGCTGGATGGCAAAGAAGAAGGGTACCAGAGACAGGAAAAAGAAGAAAACCCCAAGAGACCTGGATTCGGTTAGTGTAGACGATATGACCGTCAGGGAGCTCAAGGAGTTCGCCAAGAACCTGGAGGCAGAAGAGGGCGTCTCCATTGACAAGAACGCCAAGAAGGCTGACCTGCTGGCCGAGATCAAAACCCATTTGGATGTCGAAGTCGAGCCCGAGGAGAAGAAGTTCGAGGTCAGTGATGCGGTCTCCGAGGTCATCGGAAAGAAGGAGGAGACCGCACCCAAGAAGAAGATGCCTAAGAAGTACAGCAAGCTGCTGCTGAACTGGACGGCCGACGGTTACAGCGTGGACAGGCTGGAAGAGCTTCTTGAGACGGGCGACGAGAAGAAGATCCGCACAGCGTTCAACGAGTTCGAGGACGCAGTGAAGAAGACCGAGGAGATAAAGAAACAACTCGAAACGTTCAACTCGAACGGCCTGAGGCAGGAGTTCGACGAGCTCACAGACCTGCTGACCGACCCGGGCAACTATGCCGAGGCCAACGCCCAGTTCGAATTATTGAAGAAGAAGAGGAAGCGGCTGGACCTGAAGATAGCGCTCGACAAGATGGTTCTACCGGCCATGAAGGACCGCGTCGTCCAACTCAAGGCCAGGCTCGACAACCTCGAGGAGCTCAACCTGCTGGAGAGGGACATCGAGCAGCTGAAGGTCGAGTACAAGGAATCCTATTTCGTGGAGGGCATAGTCTCGGACGTGAAGCCGACCAAGAAGGATGAGCCGGCGCCCAAGGCCGAGCCCAAGAAGACGGTCCCTAAAGGCAAGGTCGGCCCAATGATGGTAAAGGACATCTTCCTGCTCTACAAGGACGGCAGGTTCATATCCCATCACACGTCCCGGCCGGTCTCCAAGGAGGAGCAGGCAAAGCTGTTCGCGGACCTGAAGGTGGGCCGCAACTACCTGCGCTCCCCCAAGTACGTACCCCACAAGCTGAACGCCATCAAAGCGGACAAACGCCACATCATCGTCCAGAGCGGTAATTTCACGGTGGTCATCATGATAGCCGAGGGCGACGTCAACCCCTGGACTGAGCGCATCGTCACGAAGGTCCTTACCCTGATGGAAAAGGAGGACGTGGCAAACCTCCGCAACTGGGACGGCGACGTCTCGTCCCTCAAGAGCAGCGGCAAGTACATGCAGGCCCTGCTGTTCGCCTGCATGAAGCTGGCGAAGAAGAAGGCGTGATCAATTTCAGACTCACCATTTGTGATAACTATTAGGTTGGGCTATGCTTGGATTCCGCATTTTTGTCAATGTGGTCTACCCACTGATTTAAGAAAACCTCCTATACAAACTCCAACCGTCAAGGCAAGCTTTTTATCAACAACTCGTTAATACGCCCCCAAGGATTGAGTGGGAACATGAAGGTCAGGAGCCTGAAGCAGGCATTGCATTGGTTGTTTCTCGTCGTCGGGATCCTATGCCTGGTATTACTCGTCGTCAGTACAAGGACCTACCTCGGGTTCGCAAGTGAGGGCTACGGGCTCAGCGCCGACCTCGAATCCGTCCACCTGTCGCCTGATGACGATCCCTACTGGGTCGGGTTCACATTCGGGCTCAAGAACCCGGGAAAGCTTGACATAGACCTGCAGACGGCCACGCTGACCATCGGCGGTGATGAGTTCCGACTGCCTACAAACACTCCTTATCCCCAGACCCCTCAGGGCCAATATCCCGTTGAGACAATCCCCAATGGCGAGACCATCTCGGTCGTGCTGTGGTTCAACGTCGGTAAGACAATACACGACAACATAGCCATGAACGGCCAGGTAAACGTGCACATTGACATGGAGCTGTTCGTGCCCAAGAGATACTGCACGACCGGGTTGATATTCGAGGACACGGCGGTGATAGCATGACGGAGAACGGTCCCGTTCCGCCCGCTGCCGCAGGCCTTCAAACGACGACCGACCAATCGACGACCGACCAATCGACGACCGACCAATCGACGACCGACCAATCGTCGACCCACCAACCGACGACCGACCAATCGACGACCCACCAACCGACCACCGTCCATAAAACATCAGTGGACGGAATCTCCGAGCTCTGGGAGGATCAAAGGACGAAGACCTTCGACTTCGATTTTGACATGTACAACTCAAAGCCCTGGATGCTGGCCAAGATCGTCCTCTGCATCTCCATCATCACGCTGACCTATGTCCTATATGCCCTGCACGAGCTCCCCTGGACCATATTCGGCTTCGGCATCGGCCTTCTCATCTACGGCGTCGCCCCCTTCTTCGCCGGCCTCATCCTCGGCTTCGGCTTCGACGACATGAAAAAAGCATTGGCCGTCGGCATCGTCATCGGCCTCATATCGATGTTCCTGGCCCTGGCGATATTCGTCGCCCCCTACTCCATGGGACTCGCCGACTACACCGGCGAGTTCATGCTCGAGGCCTGGTTCTACTTCTTCATCTCCATTATCAACATGATATCGTTCGTACCCGCGGGGGTAGCGGTTGGAACGGCCAGTAACATGTATGAATGAGGTCTTCCAGGCATCATACGACCTCAGTTTGCGTAAAGGAAGGATACGGTGCATGACAATCTCGGCTTTACTTCCAGACGGTTAGGAAACGCCTCTTCAGGCGTCATACAACCTAAGGTTGAATACAGAAAGGAAACGG
>LSSH01000088.1 GCA_001595885.1 Candidatus Proteinoplasmatales archaeon SG8-5
TGACCAGATAAACCAAAATGACGACATGGCCTTCATATCGAAGCAGGAGAATGTGACCGGCGGTATCGATTATTACCTGGGCTCGGTGAGTGCTGCCAGAACCGTTGCCAAGCGATTCAAGGACTCGAAGGGCGCGGGCATCACCGAGAGCTCCAGCCTCATAGGCAAGAAGGAAGGCAGGGACCTGTACCGTTGGACACTGCTCATCCGCCTGCCGATGCACAAGACCGGTGATGTGGTGGAGTACGACGGCCAGGCCTACGTTGTCGAATCGGTAAGGTCCAACGAGATGACGATAAGGCACGCGCATCAAGGCACGAAGACCCGTGTCCAGGCGGATGACGACCTGAGGTCGATAGCGAAAGCGGAGGAGCTCGAGGACTCGGTCGTGGTGAGTGTCGATGAGGGCACCCTCCAGATACTGGACCCCTGGAGCCTGAAGACCGTTACCGTATCACGCCCGAGGGACATGGACGAAATCGGAGAGAGCGTCAAGGTCGCCAGGTTCAAGGACTCCTTAATTATAAAGAAATAGTTCAGCCAATCGTAACTTATTTAGTAGTTGAATAATTATGTCCTTTGAAAATTAGCACTCGTATTAACTGGGAGGGAGTGCATGACTGCGAGGAGATTATTCGCGCTTGCGATGATTGTGAGCATGATGCTGGTCGGATTCAACGTTGGATTCAGCAACAGAGCGGAGGCAGCCTTCATAGAACAGGTGCCGACCATGGGATTATCAAGCAGTTTCTATCCCGAGGACGTCAAATGGGACCACACCGGGACAATGGCCGTGGTGGTGGGCTTTGACACGATGGGCGGGCCCAACGCCTACGCCTATTTTGCCGATAACGAGACCTGGATCCCGCTGGACGGTTATTACTCAGGACAAACCCTTTACAGCGTAGATTATTATTCCGAAAAAGGCAACGGAACCGGGAATGGGACCGAACCCCCCTCTCCTCCAGAGATATTGGTCGTCGATGCCAACGGGTACTCGGACGGCCAGACCCTCGTGACATATTGGTCCATAGAAAACGCCTCATGCTCACCGGTCGTCACCATTTGGGACATATTCGGAAAGTGGGGGGCTCCGCAGGGCCACCCTGGAGCCACCGACATGGCCGGATATGATGTTGTCGTCTGGGTTTGTTCGTATAACATGTGGGCTCCAACCGGGGATTGCTTTGGCCCTCTTGACGAGACCAACGTAGCCGGATACCTCGAAGGTGGGGGCAACTTCTTCATGGCTAATGCGATCGTGTCATCGTACTTCAGCTACGGAAGCGGAACTCCATATGATTACGTGAGCGGTGATTTCGCTTATGACTATCTGGGATTGGACGGCATCACCAACCCGACATTCCCCAGTGAGGATTATGTGCAGGAAGCGGCCGGCGATGCCGTGTTCAGCGGCATCGGTATCGGCAATTTCGACTGGATGAAATACTCATGGAATCCACCAGGCACACCGCCGGGCCAATGTGACGGGATCGATGTGATTGGGGGGGCCTTCCCCTGCATGAACGTCTTCAATCCCCCTCCTTGGGATAACTCAGGTGTCAGATATGACCAGGGGACATACAGGACGATGTTCTTTGGCTTCCCCATAGAGCCGCTGTCGACAGGGTACCGCGACGAATTGATGAACCGGGCCATTGGCTGGTTGGCTCCCTCCGGCGGGGGCGGCGGCGGTTCGGTCGATGCCGATTACCATGAGGAAGGAATATCTGATTATTACGTGTGGTCGCTGGAGAACAACTCGGCCATTGTCACAGTTTGGGATGTTTACATGAGCGGTGGTTTCAACCAGGGTAAACCGACGACCTCCGATATGGACCCCTATGATCTGGTAGTGTGGGTTCCGAGCCGCGACATGGATGGCTATTATGGCGTCGGAGATGCCTTCACCACCACCGATGAAGGTCAAGTGGCCAACTACCTGGACGGTGACGGCAATTTCTTCCTATCCAGCACATGCTGGCTAGCCTATGGGCCCGCTGCACCTTTCAGTCCCGGCGATTTCCAATACGATTACATGGCCATGAGCGATTGGTTGGACGGCCAGTGGTATGACGACGAGGTGTCCGGGGTTCCTGGAGACTCTGCATTTGATGGTTACGCGTCCGGTGCCCTCGATTGGGCACGCGCCGGTTGGGGGGGACCGCCGTCTTTCTCACCACTGTATTGCGACCGGTTATCAGAAGCCTGGGCAGGTGCCGGCTGCATGGACATCTGGTACCTGCCGGGGGCGGACCTTGGCGGGGTGAAGAACGATGCCGGGACATACAAGACCATGTTCATGGGCTTCCCGTTCGAGGTGTTGCAGCAGGTCGACGCGGACGAGTTCTGGAACCGGACGCTTGGCTGGTTCAACATCAACGTCACTGGCTCCGGTGGACCTTCCCCCTTGGGAGCTGGAGGACACGCTCCCTCGGTCACGACCGACACCACACCAGACCAGGCGAACCAGAATTCAACGAACACCATATTCTGGGACGTGGGTTCGGATACCGGAGATCCATGGGCGCAGAGCTTCGTCCCGAGCCTGGACAACATAGTCAAAGCGGAGTTTTATATGTACAGTATGGGCACTTGTTCGGACCATTTCCTCATAGAGATCTGCCCTGACGCCGGCGGATTCCCGGCATCCATGAATATAACGCACGGCTGGATATCTCCAATCCAGATCCCCATCTATCCTGCCATGGACTGGGTGGAATGCTGGTTCGAGGACGGGGGTGCGGCCCTTACACCTGGCGATACATATTGGATCAAATGCGACAGGAGAGGGTACACATTTCAACAAGGTTGGCTCGCCGATATGGACAAGCAATACAATCCCGGCATCGCGATAGAGGACATACCTCCCTGGTCGGGGGAACTAACGTATGACTGGATGTTCCGCACTTTTGCCAACGTGACAACGGGCGTACCCTGCGCCACGATAGGCGCCGACAGGGACAACGGCATCTTCGAGGAGAGCTGGGACGAGAGCAACGGCGCAGGAATGGTCCTCAGGGCCGGTCAAAACAACATGGGAGAAATCAGGCGGAGCTTCATCCACTTCGACATTGCCAGCCACATCCCTGCAGGCTCGGTCATCGACCATGTGGAGCTGAAGATGTATTGCAACAGGTCATCGGGCGGGTCGCAGGACGTGACACTGCGCCGCGTGCAGGTGAATTGGGGAGAGGGAACCTCCGACGATGGCGGTACGAATTCGGGCGATCCCGCGACTCCCGGAGACACGACCTGGCACTATTGTTTCTACCCGACGACCACTTGGTTCTCGGACGGGGGAAGCTATGCCGGTGTTTCGGCGATGAGGACCATACCGCTAGAGGGCCATTTCTACACGTGGGGCACGACCTCATGGATGGTCAGCGACGTCCAGGGGTGGCTCGACAATCCCGGTTCGAATTACGGCTGGGCGATAGTGGCCGATGAATCCATGATGGGAAGGGTTAAGCAGTTCAGCAGCCGCGAGTGCGACAATCAAACCAAGAGACCGGAACTGAAGGTGTATTACACCCCACCGAGCGGTCAGGTAACTGTCTCGATACACCCCGTGAAGGACAATACGATCTACGACGACATGCCACCACCGGAGTGGAGCAACGGTTACGGGGACAACCTCTTCACTGGAATGGACGCAATGGGCCGATTGAAAAGA
Source organism: Candidatus Proteinoplasmatales archaeon SG8-5 (assembly GCA_001595885.1). Classification (GTDB taxonomy): domain Archaea; phylum Thermoplasmatota; class Thermoplasmata; order SG8-5; family SG8-5; genus SG8-5. The sequence goes on from LSSH01000088.1 coordinate 3,677, forward strand.
TCCCTCATCAAGTTCGACATCGCAAATAATATCCCCGCGGGGGCCGTGATATCCAACGTGAACCTGACCATGTACTGCGACAGGACGACGGTCGGTGCGCACACGGTAAGACTTCACCAAGTGTATACCGAATGGGGAGAGGCCTCATCCCATGCCATAGGCCAAGAAGGCTCGCCCGCTCCGGCAGAGTTAGGCGATGCCACGTGGAACTTCAGGATATTGAACACGAACAACTGGGTTGCCCCCGGCGGTGACTACAACAGCACAGGTGCGGCAGCCCAGATGGTGAACTCAGCAGGTCAATACTACACATGGTCCTCGGGCGTCATGAGGACGAACGTTCAGAACTGGCTTAATAATCCCTCATCGAACCATGGTTGGATCGTCGTAGGCAACGAAGGCGGCCCGGTCACCTCAAAGCGCTTCAGCAGCCGCTCCAACAGGACATACGACCAGCGGCCCGTGCTCGAAGTCACCTACACCTACAGCGGGGGCGGAAACGGGACCGGCAATGGCACGTTGAACAATACCATAGGCACGTTCTGGCTCTGCGGCAACAATCCAGGCCTGCCGAACAACGGCGCCACTGTGTACAAGTTGGAACCGAAGCACAACCTGACGTTGCAAAAGGTCAGCACATTCCCGCAGTATGGCAGCCACATCGAGTTCACGGCCATCGCCGTCGACGATACAGGTAATCCGCTTTGCGCGGGATATTGGTTCACGGAGATGTACTATCATGACGGCACTAATTGGAACCTGGTCCCAGACAGCATGGGCATGATGAGCGGATATGCCATCACCGGCATCGATTACAACCCAAACGACCTGCGTTTCTATGCGGTTGGATACGATATGGGTGGAAACGGAGCCCTGTTCTACACGGACGCGGGGCTTTCGGGCTCTGGCACCTGTTACCGTGACCAGTCGACGTTCCCCGGTGCCCATGGTCAATTCAACTCGATTGCCTGGAACCATTACCGTGATTACGGCATGGTCGTTGGCTATGGTGGCGTGTACCTGGTTGACCCATACTCTGGCGGCTCCAGCCTGAACTGGACCGCGAAGGAGGAATTCACCATTAACATATTCTATGACTGCGATTGGGACACGGACGGATGGAACGAGGCCGGTATCGTGGGAACCAATAACTCCGGTGATGCGGTATACTGGCGATACTACCACACAAACCCCGTGGTCATGTTCGGCGGCTCCAGGTCGCCACCCTCGCAGTTCGACTGCTGCGCCTTCAAACCGCCGTCGAGCCCGAAATGGCTCTTCATACCGTATAACGCCGGAGGTTGGCGCATTAACATACTGGAGAACGATCAGAGCACCGGCATCTCACTGGACGCCGGATTCCCGCACATATTTAACGTGGACATGTGGAGACAGGGTGACCAGTTCCAAACCTCGGTCTTGAACACCCAGGTGGACCCGGATACCGTATACACGTTCTACGTCCAGGGGAACTACACCCAGAACAGGGTGGACCACTGGAACGACGTGGGTTTGATGTTGTCCTCGTGGTACGACAACGGGGCGACAGGCACCCCTTCGAATCCGCTTGACCCAACCTGGACCACCGAGGACCACAGGACCCGCCAGTTCAATCTCACGTACGATGTGAGTTCCGGCAATTCGAACATGGTGTACCCGCAAGGATTCCCCGGAGAGTTCACGATTCACAGCACTTACGAGGACCCTGGCCTATATGGCCCCGACAACTCCTGGCACAGGTTATACATCAACGTATCCTTCGGACCGCAGACCTACCAGGCCGACAGCGCGTTCCCCAACGGCCCGCCATCCGGTGCCAACTATTGGGACAAGAACTTCGCGCTGAACGATGCCTGGAGCTGGGACCTGAACTTCACACTGTACGACACGACCTCCCCGGGGGCAAGGAACATTACGTACGAGGAATACGGCATCAAGGAAGCCTTGTCGATCAGCGTGCTGGGCAATCCGAACGGCGCCGCTCCCCCCGGAACGGCCAATTACCTATTGAGCGACCCCAGCAATATCACCTATTCCTCCAACACCAACTACTGGATCAACATATCTATACCCAACCTGTACAAGGACGGCGACATAATGAGCCCGTACTGGATACCGGCCACCAACCTGATGCTCCAGAACACTCACCCTTCGGCGACAGGGTCCAACTCGGACATCCCGATGCCCGCGGGTGTGCCCGGAGCGGGAGTCGATATTTGTGCATGGGGCATATCCGGTCCGGTTGTGCCAATGTCTCCAGTAATGAACGGAACCGTATCTGCGGGACCGAGTTCTGATTTCATCGAGTTCTGGTACGGTGTCCCGGATTTCACCACCATATACTGGTGGGTGACAATACCTCCGGGCCAGGCCGAAGGCCTGTACCAGGCCACTATCACGATAACAGTGGAATCATAGGTTCGACCACTGATAGAGGGCATGACTCAGCCTCACGGGCTACAACAGAGGAAATCATAATTAATGCCAAACCGTTCATTACACGATGCGCAGGCCAGAGTTCGCCATAGTCATTGCCGTTATTGCCGTCTCCTTCTCATCGATTTTCATCAAGTGGGGGTACGAGGAGAACCTGGAGCCGCTGGCCATCGCATTCTATCGTTTGCTGTTCACGACATTGCTCCTGCTGCCCTTCGCATTGTTCATGCAGGGCACTGAGCTCAAGGCCATCGGCGGAAAGCGCCTCGGGGTCCTAGCGGTCATCGGTTTCGTCCTGTCCCTGCATTTCTCATTATGGATATCGTCCCTCGAACTGACGTCTGTCGCCAGCTCTGTCCTGCTGGTCACGGTCCACCCGATTCTCGTGGGCTCGGTCTCACACTTCTTCATGAAGGACCGCCTGACCAAGTTCAACTTTATCGGGATAACGGTCGCGATATTCGGCATGATAATCCTCACTTTCGAGGACTTCGAAGGCGTGGGCGCTCTAACAGGAACCCGCGCCCTCGGGGACCTGCTGGCGTTCGCAGCCGGCATCTGCGCAGGCGTCTACATACTCGGCGGGAGGAAGATGCGCCGGAACCTACCCGTGATCACCTATGCCTTCCTTGTGTACCTGTTCTGCACGATATTCCTGCTCATCGGTTGCCTTGTCACGGGAACCGCCTTGGCACCCCTCTCCACCAACGCCTGGATCCTGCTCGTCGTGATGGCGCTCGTCCCGGGAATACTCGGCCACACGCTGTACAACTGGTCATTGAAGCACGTCACGGCAACCGTGGTCTCCGTTAGCCTGCTCGGAGAACCCATAGGCTCGTCCCTCCTGGCCCTGATATTGCTGGGAGAGGAACTTACCGGATTCGTCCTCATCGGAGGGGCCTTCATCCTCATCGGGATACTGATGACGTCGATGAAGAAGAAGAGAAAACGGAAGAAACGTCATAAGTATGCGAGTGCCAGTGATTAATATTGCATAGGAGTGCCGGGATGCGTAACTTCGGTATCAAATGACGACACCCCGAAGTTACGCGCCAGCCTTTATCGATTGAATTAGATATGCATTAGAGAATTAGGCGTATGGATACAATCATTAGCATTGTTATTTGAAAACATATGCACACGACGGGAAAATATCAATGCGAGTACCGGGATGCGTAACTTTGGGATAAAACGACGAAACTCCAAAGTTACGCGCCAGCCTAATACGATAAAAAAATCAATGAAGTAGAGGAATAGGCGTATGAATACAATCATTAACAATGTAATTGGAAACATTAATCAAGCGACGTTAAAATAACAATGCGAGTGCCGGGATGCGTAACTTCGGTATCAAACGACGACACCCCGAAGTTACGCGCCAGCCTAATTCGTTTACAATCATATGGAAAACTAGAAATAGGCGTATTCAAACGAAATGGAGCATTGTTTTATAAGGACAATATTCAAACGACGAAAATAAAACAATGCGAGTGCCGGGATTTCCAACGAATGCTGGCATCACGATGAACAAGTTCATCGTGGACCGGCTCCAATGCTTTGCATTGGGCACGGCCTCAGCCAGCTTAGCCAGCGATTATGAATATTCGCCGGCTTTCGGTTTGAACCCGAGTAACTAGCTTGGCAAGCTAGAATGATACCAGGCTACATCACACTCGCATGAATGAGGTTGCGAATGAAGGCGCGGGTGAAAGACCTTATACAATAGTATTGGGGCGAATCACACTCGCAATATCACGAACTAAGTGGATGGCAAAAACCTATTAAATTCTTTGTACGCCTATTCAGTCACGATTTCGAACTCGCCGCCCTCGAATATCAGGGGAGAATAGCCCCTGGCGTGGTTGGACATCCTCATCTTGGCGATTCCCAGGTAGAGGTTGACGCCGTTGCCCTCCCGCCTCAGGTCGAGGTGCAGGACGCCGTCGGCAAGGAAATCCTCCTCACGGACCGTCTCCTCCTGCGGTACCGCTTCCGATATGACGAACGTCGTCGCGCCCAGCTCCTTCAGCCAGCCGAAGATGTGGAAGAGGTCTGCCCTTCTGTTCCTCACGTCCGCGAGGACCTCCATGGCTGCCAGCGAGTCGATGACGAGGATATCGTAGTTGGAGGTGTCCTTCAGGTTCTCGGCGTACATGCGGAAGACGGACATCCATCCGGAGCCGTAGTCCAGGTTCTCGCTGTTCTGTCTCAGGTAACCCAGGTCGACCACAGTCAGAAGGTTCTCCACGTCCTGGTTGGGCATCTTCAGCCGCCCCATGTGCTCGAGCAGGCTGTCCCGCCCCTGCTCCAGCGAGATGTAGACGCTCTTCTTCTGGTTCTGCTTCGCATTCTGGTACAAGATGTTGTAGGCGACCGAGGATTTCATGCTGCCCGGCTTTCCGCAGAGGAGCACCAGTGAACCCTTCGGTATCCCGCCTTCCATGTTCTTGTCCAATCCTTTCACATAAGTCGGTATCCTTTCGTCCATTTCCGAACCCCCTTTTTCAGGCCTGAAATGGTATCATGGATTATAAATATTCCCTGAAGCTTACTTACAATTTCACAATTCATCATAACAAGTTATTAGTAGTGATAATCACTATTAATCTTAGTGGAGGATTTACGTTGGGCAGAGGAAGAGGAAAGGTTTTGTCGATTGCATTAATTGGCTTAATGGTCCTATCGGCATTTGGAGGATTGACCACACTGGCAGGGTATTCGGGCACACCGTCCCTAGAGATCAGCGAATCCTCGTACGATCCCTTGGACATCAGGACGGTCCTCTGGAAGGAGGATTTCGAGGGATATACGCCGGGCCAGCCAATCGGACCTGGCGTGGAGGCTGCTGTTCCCCCACCTGGCTGGCCGTCGGGTACTATCTACCCCGGTTTAAATACTGGAAACGCTTGCGCACATTTCATTACAGACGGAATGTATTGGGGAGATGAAATAAACGGAGGCTTGGCCACTGCTGCCTTTGCGGGAGGGTGGGTCAGAATGGCCAATGTAGCTAGATTCGACCTGCTCCTCTATGACCTTGGCGCGGGAAGCACGATGGTGGAGGTTGTACTGCAAACCGATTTTCATGTATACACCTTTGATGGTGGTGTGTATACCCAGATACCCGGGATAACATGGGCACTGGACACCTGGTACGAGCTCTGGGTGGAATATAACGAGTTTTCCCTCACATATTCCGTATGGTGGGATGGTGTGGAGTATGCCCAAGATTCTGATATGATGCCTCTCGGTTCTGAGGTTACCGACATGGTTTGGTTCGGGGATACCGGCGTAGGCGCATATATTGATAACAACTACCACTGGACCCTGGACCTGAGTCCGGTCGCCGACGCCGGGCCCGACCAGTATCATCCCCCTTCGAGTCTTGTCACCTTCGACGGGAGCGGATCGTATGATGATAAAGGGATTACAACCTATACTTGGGAGTTCTTCGACGGGACACCTGTGACCCTTACCGGTATATCGCCTAGTTATTTCTTTACTAATCCTGGCGTTTATAATGTCACACTGACTGTAACAGATTCAGCCGGTCAGACCGACACCGATTTGATGACAGTTACGATTGTTAGCATATATGATAAAAATGTTGGAATCGCCGCACAATCCAACGATTGGATACTCATGTCCTTTCCCAATAAAATTTCTGGGCATCCGTTTTCGGTGATAGTTGATTATTATGGTGATACGGATTGGGACATGATATGCTGTTGGGACGACCTTCAAAAGAAGTGGATAAGGTCGGCCAAGTTCTGGCCTCCTTCGCTTAACGAATTTAATTACGTGGATAACACCATGGGCTTCTACCTCCACATCTCTACCTACGGTGACGGAATACTCTCGATCGAGGGACCGTTGGCCACTACCGGTGAATCAGCTATGATAACCATGATTACAGGGTGGAACCTTGTCGGATATCCTCTGCCAAGTGGTCAGCCTGCTTCCGGGACGATCGGCACTTTGGGAGGATTGATGGAGCCGGTGTACACCTACGACCCTATGGATCCGTACCATAACAGGGAGTTCAATGTCTGGGGGGAGTTCCAACTGCCAGGCGAAGCTTATTGGATTTATGTGACCTTCGACGAACCATGGATTATATGGTGTCCATAAAGACCTTATATCCAGAATCCTTAACACCATTGATGACGCGCCTTGACGAGCTGGGAGAGAAGGCCATCGTTTCCGATTTGATTGAGTTATTTGATCCTGACGGGGCCCACAATCTCGGCGACGATTGCGCCGTCGTCGACCTCGGCCGCGATTATCTTCTTGTGACCACGGACATCATTAATCGGAAGACCCACATACCTGAGGGGGCCGGTTCCAGGGACGTCGGCTGGCACATCGCCGCCATCAACCTGAGCGACATCGCGGCCATGGGTGGGCAGCCGCTGGGCATGTTGTTCGCATTTGGTTTGAGGGGGGATGCGCCGGTGTCTGACCTGACAGAGATCTCGGAGGGCATCAGGGAGTGCTGCTCCAACTATGCCATTCCGGTGCTGGGCGGCGACACCAAGGAGTCGGACGTGCTGACGATATCGGGCACAGCGATCGGCACAGTGCCAAAGTCCGAGATACTCTGGCGGAAGGGAGCAAAGCCCGGCGACATCATCGCCATGACCGGTGTTCTCGGCAAGCCGATGGAGTGGTTCAGGGCCAAGGACCCACACAAGGCCCAATTCTTATTGCGCGTGGTCCCCCGTATCCGCGAGGGGCGCATCCTCGCGCAGAGCCAGGCAGTGACATCCTGCATCGATATGTCGGACGGTCTGAGCACGTCGCTGCATCACCTGGCCAAGGCCGGAGGAGTAGGCTTGGAGGTTGATTTTAATAGGTTGTTGTTTGCCCAGGGCCTTTCGTTAGAGGAAAAGGAACATGCATTGCACCTCGGCGGGGATTACGAGCTCCTCTTCACCGTCTCTCCCGATAGAGCCGAACATGTATTCAACGCCGATTTCGGCACTTCGCCGATCACCCAGGTCGGCGAAGTGACGGAGGACACGGGCGTGTTCATCTTGAAGGACGGCGCCACCTCGCAGTTGCCCGACAAAGGGTACGAGCACTTCGGGGGTTCGGCATGAAGGAAGCGCTCCAGTGGAAATCCCTCGATGGCGGCAAGGTCGAATGCCGACTCTGCTCGCACCGCTGCAAGATAGTGGACGGGGCCTCTGGCATTTGCACGGTCCGCCGGAATCAAGGGGGCAGGCTGATGGCGACCAGCTACGGGAAGGTGTCCTCGATGGGCCCGGACCCGATCGAGAAGAAGCCTCTTTACCACTTCATGCCGGGGACCAGGGCCTTTTCGCTCGGCGGCGTAGGCTGCAATTTCCGCTGCGACTACTGCCAGAACTGGTCAATATCCCAGGATTACTCGTCCAGGGGCCTAAGGCAGGTGCAACCGGATGAAGTGCCGGTGCTGGCCCTCAAGAACGGCTGCCAGAGCATCTCGTGGACGTACAACGAGCCGCCCATCTGGCACGAGTTCGCCCTGGACTCCTCCAAGCTGGCCAAGACCGCAGGCCTGGCCACGACCTACGTCACTAACGGATACATCACCGAGGAAGCGCTGCGGGAGATTTCACCCTACCTCGATGCCGCGAACGTGGACGTCAAGGGATTCACCGAGGAGTTCTACAAGAGACGTTGCCAGGCAAAGCTCCAGCCGGTCCTGGACACCTGCGTGCTCGCACTCGAATTGGGCATCTTCATCGAAGTGACCTACCTGATAATACCCACGCAGAACGATACGCCGGACGAGATAAAGAGGTTCTGCGAGTGGGTGCGGGACTCCCTCGGTCCGGACCTTCCGGTGCACTTCTCCCGGTTCCACCCCGATTTCAACTACCGCGATGCGCCCAGGACCCCCATGGAAACCATGACAATGGCCTACCGTGCTGCCAAGGAAGCGGGGCTTAACTTCGTCTATCTGGGCAACATCCCCCACTGCGACGAGGAGAACACCATCTGCCCGGAGTGCGGCACGCTGGCCATCGAGCGCGCCGGCTTCTTCGTGAACAGGGACGTGAGCAGGGACGGGAAATGCGGCCAGTGCGGCCGGGGCCTCAACGTCGTGACCGAGATACCGTGATGGTTCGCCGTTTCAAGTCCGTTTCGAATTACCAGCTACCGACAGAACGGGTCGAACCAGTGCGAATGATCCCGTGAAAAACCCGTAACAAGCTTTTTTAGTATGGACACCTTACGAGGTTCGGTGGTCGAGTGAAGCCCAGGATAAAGACCTACATCGTCGGTTTGGACGAGCAGATGTCGGGCGGCGTGCCCAAGGGAAGCGTGGTTCTGATATCCGGTATGCCGGGCACGATGAAGTCGTCCGTTGCATACAACATACTGTTCCACAACGCCAAGAACGATAAGATAAAGGGCCTGTACATGTCCCTCGAGCAGGGCCGCGACAGCATCATCGAGCACATGGAAGGCCTGGGCCTGAAACATAACGAGGTTGAGGACAGGGTCAACCTCGTGGACATCGGCTATCTCCGCCTGAACATGACGGACGACCTCGCGGACCAACAATCCTGGATGAAGATATTCAAGATGTACGCCGAGAACCTGCACGTGAGCGCGGAATACGAGATACTTGTCGTGGACTCGCTTCCGGTTCTCGAGCTCCTCGCCGAGGTCGAGGGTCGGCGAACGGAGCTGTTCCACTTCTTCGGATGGCTCAGGGAGCTCGATGTCACAACCTTCATCATCGCTGAGGCCGCGTCCGATGTCAACGTGGTCCACGACGAGGACTTCCTCGCAGACGGCATCATCCGCCTTAAGAAGGAGCGCCAGGGAATCGACATCACCCGCCAGATCGTAATCGACAAGATGCGCTCCACCAAGCACAACACCGGTTACTTCACGCTCATGCACGACGACGACAAGGGCTTCGAGGTCACGAGGGTCATCGGGGATTAAACAGCACAAAGGCCACAGTTACAAAACCCTGTACCAATCTACCTAAATAGTAGGTCGGGCTAATATTGTTTTGATGAGTTGGAGGGTGCGGGTCGGTGGTTTTTCGGTCCTGTCGGTGTGTCTGATGACCGTGTCGGCTGCGGTTGTGTTGGCCGATGTGGGTCATAAGGTCCCCAAGCCTCCCTTCTTCTTCGGCTCCTACGAGCTGGAGATCACTGTCGCGCTGTTCCTGGTGAACCTGCTGCTGAACGCCTGCATCCTGCTGATACCCTGCCTGGTCCTGTTCTACCTGGACTTCGAGGAGAGGATATCGGCCAACTGGATATGGGCGATACCCATGTTGTCCGCGGTGGGCGCCTACATCGACGTGGCCGTGTTCTACCACGACGCCATCCCGCAGGTGGTAGGCCTGATACTGGTCGCGTTGTCCTTCTTCGTCGTCGCGGTCATCTACCTCGGATTGAGGCTGTCCACGGGATTGATCGTCTGCACGCTCGCCTTTTTCCTGAACCTGTATTCGTGGTCCAGCATCGAATGGTCGCGTAGCGCCCTGGTCTTCCTGATGGTTATCGGGACCATATATGTCATCCTGCTGGTCTTCCTGTTCGTCAGGAACACGCACAGCTACGTAACACGCGACCCCGGGCTCAGGAGGAGGGATTACCCGGGCCAGGTCGTGGCGTTCGTCATCACCTTCGGCCTGATACTGTACGCGCTTATTTATATCTAATAATAAATAAAAAAACATCGAAATATTGAAATACCACAAAACCATGTATTATCGGGTTCATGACTCGGCGTAATCTGATCAAGAAGATTTGTCTTCTCGGAGACGGCGCTGTCGGGAAGACCTCGCTTATTCGAAAATACGTTTACGACGCCTTCGACGACAAGTATCTGGCCACCATAGGTGCCAAGGTCACGAAGAAGACGGTTCATTTCGAGGACAAGGGCACGAATTACAAGTGCACAATGATGATCCACGACATCGTCGGGCAGGTGGAGTTCGAGAAGATACACAAGCAGTATTACCGCGGCAGCGTGGGCGCCATCCTCGTATGTGACCTGACACGCAAGGACACCCTCGAGAACATGGGCTGGTGGCTGGAATCGCTCTCTGAGGTGGTCGGCAAGATACCAATACTCCTGTTGGGCAACAAGCTCGACCTCGAGGACGAGTTCCAGGTGACCTTCAAGGACGTTTCCGTACAGGCCAAGGAGTTCGGCTGCCCATACTTCCTCACCAGCGCGAAGA
>LSSH01000089.1:0-6062 GCA_001595885.1 Candidatus Proteinoplasmatales archaeon SG8-5
CCACCAGCGAGACCGCCATGTATCCCATTTTCTCATTGTGGGTGCGCTCGCACGCCGACCTGCCCCTCAAGACATACCAGATAGTCAACGTGTTCAGGTACGAGACCAAGCAGACGCGCGCCTTCATCCGCATGCGCGAGATTCACTTCTTCGAGGCCCACACGTGCCACGTCGATTTCGAGGACGCCGAGCGCCAGATACGGGAGAACCTGGAGATAATGGAGAGGCTGGCCAAGAAGCTGTGCCTCCCCTATGTCCTGTGCAAGAGACCGGATTGGGACAAGTTCGCCGGCGCGTTCTACACGATCGGCATCGACTCCCTGATGCCCACCGGTCGCACGCTCCAGATGGGCAGCATCCACCAGTACAAGGAGAACTTCTCCGGTCCTTACGACATCACCTACGAGGACGCCGACGGAGAGCACAGGCACGTCCACCAGACAACATTCGGGATGAGCGAGCGCATACTGGGCGCTCTCATATCCATCCACGCGGACGACAAGGGCATCGTACTCCCGCCGGACATCGCCCCGATTCAGGTGGTGATAATCCCGATACTGTCCAAGAAGGACAAGGACAAGACCATTCAGTACTGCGACGACCTCTCCAGGGTCCTGAAGAGCATCGGCGTGCGCGCCCACATGGACGACAGGGAGCTAAGGCCTGGCAACAAGTTCTTCGACTGGGAGCTCAAGGGGGTTCCCCTGAGGATCGAGGTGGGCCCGAAGGACATGGAGGCCGGTGTCATCACAACAGCCAGAAGGGACAGCGGAGAGAAGGGCCAGATAACCAAGGACAGGGTTGCCAGCGGGGTCCAGGACCTCCTCGCCGACATACAGGAGAGCCTGTACCGCAAAGTAAAGGACGAGATGTTCAAGCACATCCACAGGGTCTCGGACCTCGCCGGGGTGAAGGAGGGTATCAACTCGATGTCCTGGTGCGGGGTGGAGGACTGCGGCCACGAGATCGAGGACGTCACGGAGATGGCCATCCTGGGCGTGCCCACCAGCGCCGAAGAGACAGAGGGCGGTTGCATCGTCTGCGGGGCTCCGACAAAACAGGTCATATACGTTGCGAAGACTTATTGAATCGCTTTTATTTAGTTTGCAGCAATCCTGTGTATCTATTGATACGGGATCCAAACACAATCCAAACGGTCAAAGACTAATGGGATTTCCTGTCGCCGACAGTGTAGAGAAGTATGCCTACAATACCGAACCCGCAGAGGACCACGGTCACCGCGTAGATGCCAAGGTTGGCCCTGTCAAAAAGGTTCCAGGAGCCAAACATGATGCCCCACGCAAGGTAGATGCTCAGGCCCAGGGCTAACAGGAGCGAGTAGAATACCAACAGATATCTCCTGGGCACGTGGCCTTCTTCTATGTCCTCTGGCATTGTGCGGGCATTAAGGATTTGGTATAAAAGGCTTCTGCATTGGCACTTGATGGCATCCACGCATTGTCATAAAAACACCAGGGCCCGACCCGTCACAAACATGTGTGCCGTCAGTGAATAAACCTTTTATAAGACACATTATTACCTTCTTATCTGTTCGTAAGGTGCGCAACATGGCCCTGGGGAAAACCGTTGAAAAGATGAAGGTTTCCGAGCTCAAGGAGCTTGCGAAAGAGATAGGGGCCTATACAAAGGGCAAGAAGAAGGAGAACTACCTTGCCGCTATCGAGGGTGCGGTAAACAACAAGCTCGATTCTTACAAGGTCGACGAGTTACGGGACCTGGCCAAGGAGAAGGACATAAACCTGGAAGGCAAGAAGAAGAAACTAGACATAGTCGAACAGATCAGATTGGCCCTTGATACCGATGACATAATATCACTCATCGGGCCGGTCGCCGGGGAGCCCGAGGAAGAGGAATTGACCGAGTTCGAGAAGGATGCCATGGAAGCCGCCGGGCAGGTGGACAAGGAAAAGGTAACCGAGGAGCTGGAGGAGATCGGAGAGGAGCTGGTGGAGATCGAGAAGGACGTCGAGGTGGTCATGGACGACGTCAGCAAGATACCCACCCCGGACATGGCGGACGTGTACGAGATCGACAAACGGCTCACAGAGTTGGTGAACATCAACGTTGAATACGCCAACGTGGGCAGTCTCCTCGATGTGGGACGGGTCAAGTTCCTGGATAAGCGGTTCCTTGAGAGCATGAGCATGCTGCGCGAGGCGGTAACGGCATCAGATGAGTTCATAGACCAGTACCAGGACGTCGCCTATGCCTTCATCATTCAATCGGCCGAGAAGATATTGGAGGAGTGCAGGGAGTCAAAGAGCAACGACGAGACGGCCGCGGACGTGCTAATCGCTGCCAAGCGCGCCTTTTCGAAGAAGGGGAAGCGCAGGTCCGAGACCGTCGAGAAGCTGAGCGAGAGAGCCGTCCAGGTCTACCGGGAGCAGGTGGAGCTACTGGAGGAGGCCATGACAAAGCGGGAGAACCTCATCAAGGCCATGAAGGTCCAGGGCGTCGACACATTCAACGCGGAGAGGTACATCCACAGGGCGAGGGAGGTGTTCCTGGTGGGGGAGCTCAGCGAGTGCATGACATACCTGGAGAAGTCCGAAAGCATCGCCAACGACTCAAAGAACATATGGATAAAGGAGATCGAGTCGGACGTGCCAAGGGTGGAGAACATCATCAAGCAGTCACAGGAATTCGGCACGGACACGAAGGAAGCGGAGAAGCACCTGAAACATGCCAAGACCGCACTGGAGAACCAGGATTACTCGCTTTGCGCCGAATTGACCAAGCTTGCCGAGAGAAAGGCCATGGAGGGCCAGCAGAGCCAGATCCAGCGGGCCGCCCAGCTTGAGAAAGAGAAGCTGGGTGACGCCCAGAAGATACTCGCCACGGTGTCGCCGCTCGTGCAGGAGGCCCAACTCTATGGATTGAAGACCGAGGACGTGGACAAACATGTCTCCTCTTCGATGTCAGCGCTACAGAACAACGATTACGTTAACGCGCTCACCTACGCGCAGAAGGCCGAGAGCATGGCCAAGTACCTGAGGACCCAGGTGGAGGCCGAGAGGGAGAAGATAATCAGTTCTGGAGGGCCGTTCAAGACCTGCTCGATATGCGGAGCGGTTTCGGTGAAGCTCTTCCCCAACGGCTGGGCCCGCTGCATGGGATGCGGTCAGACCTTCCAGGTTATATCCGATAAGGGTAAGAAGAAGAAGTGGGGTTTGTTCGGAAAATAATTGTTATCGAAGTAATAACGGTTATTTTTTAGGCGTCGTACGACCAACACATTGAATAGAATCCGTTTTTCCAGGCGTCATACGACCTCAGTTTGCATACGGGAAGGAAACGGTGCATGACTATCTCTCGCATGCTAGAGGTTAAATCTGGAGATAATTGTGTTAGAGTATCCATATGAGCTAGAGTTGCTGGCCTTGCCTGGGGTTCTAGTGTTTGTAGAGTCTGAACCTGTGCTAGAGTTTCTATCTGTGCTAGAGGTTGGTTTTGGTATTGTGTTTCTAACTTAGCTAGAGGTTCTAACAGTGCTAGAGGTTACTACACTTTGTCCTACTGGATGTAATATCTGGAGATATTTGTGCTAGAGAATCCATTTATGCTAGAGTTTGCATTGTTGATATCTGTGCGATAGGCTCTGGAACTCGCTAGAATTTATAACGGGTTCAATTCCTTGCTGGAGGATGCATTTGTGGTTAACTGTGCCGGAGTCTCTATGCTTATACCTGAAACTAATGACCATGCGAGGAATGTATTCAGGTCTCTCTGTTATTCTTTCTTCTTGGACAGTAAGGCAGCGTGACCTCATCATCGAAACCGGGCGCGACCTCGCTCATGCACGAATCAGGGTCACAGCAGGTGTGGCATACCCTCTTGAAAGCTCTGAAGCAGTGAAGCTCGACATCGGGCGAAAGGTGGTCCTCCTTCACTGGTTCATCCCTGGTCAGGTCGGTGCTCAGGTACTTCTTGTTGTCATCGGGAAGTATCGTAACGACGACCGAATCGTCTCCCAGCTCGTTCTGAAGCTGGACCCCGCCAAGGAAATTCGCTCCGGAGGATATGCCCACTCCGAGGCCCAATCTGCTGGCCAGCTTCTGGGCCATCAGTATGGCGTCGCCGTCATCCACACAGATCACCCTGTCGAGGTGCTTCAGGTCGAGGATCTCAGGTATGAACTCATCAGATATTCCCTGGATGCGATGGACCCCGACCTTGCATCCGGTGCTCAGTGTTGGTGAGTTGGAAGGTTCGAGCGGGTGTATACTGATGTCCGGGTGTTTCTCCCTCAGGTACCGCCCGACGCCCATTATCGTGCCGCCAGTCCCGACTCCGGCCACGAAGGCGTTGATATCGAGCGCCCTGAATCCCATCTGCCACCATATCTCAGGACCCGTGGAAAGGTAATGAGCCTCGACGTTGTCGACGTTCGAGAACTGTCGCGGCAGAAAACAATTCTCCTTCTCCTTGGCAAGCGTCTCGGCCATCTCGATGCTGCCGAGGAAACCTCCCTCCTCCCGGCTCACGAGCCTGATGTCCGCGCCCATGCCCTTGATGAGGTTGATCCTTTCCGTGCTCATCCAGTCCGGCATGAATATGACAACCGGGTGCCCCAGGGCCCGCCCGATCGCCGCGAAGGATATGCCAGTGTTCCCGCTCGTCGCCTCGACGATGCAGTCCCCAGGTTTCAGGAGACCCCTCTCATATCCTTTAGTAATGATGTGGAGCGCCATCCTGTCCTTGATGCTCCCGGTCATGTTCAGATGCTCGGCCTTCGCGTAAATCGTCCTCTTTCGGCCCTTGTACTGATATTCGATGGCTAACAGGGGAGTGTTGCCGATCAGGCTTCTCAACCCGGCAATTCTATCTTTGTAGTCCATATAGACACTGTCCGATTTTACGCCCATAGGCCAAGACCATAGATAAAATTTACCTGTCGGTTCGGGAAGTGATGTTCCTGCCGTACCCTAATTGACACCATACGGAAGCAATATAAATATTATATTAGTTCTGGGTTAATACGAGGTAAAGGGAATGAGGATACTAATCGCGGAAGATGATGATATCTCACGCCTCTTAATGGAAAGACTCCTGGAGAGGGATGGACACGAAATTCTGTCCGCCACGAACGGCCAAGAGGGGTTGGAGGTTTACGAGAGCAACAAGGTAGACATGGCCATCCTGGACTGGATGATGCCGGAGATGGATGGCATCGAGTTGTGCAAATCCATACGGAGGATCGAAGGTGATATCCGGATACCTACGTACATAATCATGGTCACGGCCAAATCCGAAGCCGAGGACATGTTGCATGCCCTCTCGATCGGTGTGGACGATTTTCTCACCAAGCCCGTGGACAGGGACCTGCTCGAGCGGAGGATCAGCGCGGGACTGAAATACCAGAGCTTCCTGAGAATGAAGACCGAGGTCGGCAGGTTCTCGCCAATTCTCAAACTCAGGGAGGAGCACACCGTACTGCGCAGCATGGTTCACATCACAGATGCTATCTACGACGAACTGGAGTCGGGAGTTCCGGAGCACGTCCTCGGTTGGCTGATGCTCACGCTCACGGATCTGACCCTGAGGCTGCATTACGAGAAGGAAGATATATATTATCAAAAGTTCATAAATGCCGTGACCTCAGAACACGTCGATTGGTTCGGTCAGATTTCCGAATCCTCCTTCGTGACCATCAGCGAGGAGCACGAGGAGCTGGAGACCAGGCTTATGAATATCCAAGGATTGATATCGCAGTACGCTATGAATCAACAGCGGGATCCGGTTCCCCTGAGAAAATCGGTGAAGGAGTACTCGGACATACTTCTTCGCCACATGTACAGGGAGGAGAACATCTTCTTCCCGTTCGCCCAGAAGTACATATCCCACGAGGAGGTCGTGGACCTGATGGACAGGTTCAACAGATTCGACAGGGAATACGGTCAGGACAGGATTAAAAAGACGGTCGGTGAGATCGACCGGTTCCTAGACCATTTGACCAAGGGCGGCAAAGCGGCCGAATGGAGGTCGGTCCAATGAAGCTTCTTGTGGCGGACGACAGCAGGCTGGACCGTGCTCTCTTCGGG
>LSSH01000089.1:6073-18376 GCA_001595885.1 Candidatus Proteinoplasmatales archaeon SG8-5
GTATTGACTGCCGCTAATGGCGAGGAGGCCCTCGACCTGTACCAAAAGGTGGCCATCGACATCGCCATATTGGACTGGATGATGCCCCCCACCGGAGGTCTCACACTCTGTCAGGAGATGAGGGAGATCGAGCGGAATAGGGGGACCTTCTGTTACATCATCATGGTCACGGCCAAGGACGAAGCCGAAGATGAGGTCAGGGCTTTCGAGTCAGGCGTTAACGACTTCATCTCCAAACCGTTCGACCACGATGTCTTCACAGCCCGTGTCAGGGCCGGGAGGAAGGTTGTATCCGAACGGATGGCCCTCGTGTCTGCCGTTGAACAGGCGAAAGTCAAATGATCTCACGTTCCATCGTATCCTAATTATATCCCGAGAGATCAGATCTACGACACCTTTTTCTATCCAGATATGATACCTCCGAATAATAATTGGGAGCAATCTTACGCCCGGGGACGGGCAAAACAGGAGGAGTTCGTAATGTCTAGAAAGGTCAGCTTAATGGTGAAATTAGTGACTTTGGTGATTATATTTACGGTCATACCGACCATAGTGATCAGCTACGTGGCCATCAGCCACGAGAAAGACCTCGGGAGTTACGCCCTGGAAAGCAATCTGGTGCTGGGAGAAAGCGCCACTAACGACAGCGCCCAGGCCTTGCAGACACTGGGGGAACAAATCATTGAACAGAAGGCCAAGGATGTCGCGAAACAGGTCGAAATCTACCTGGCTGACAGGCCTTCGATGACGGTGAACGACATCCTGAACGATACAACGCTAGGCAACATCTCGGTCCAGGACGTTGGTCAAACAGGTTACACGGCAATAGTGGACGCTTCAAACTTCATAATTCTTACCCACAGGCATCCCAGTTATGTCGGCATGGACCTGACTGCCTTGGAATATTCCCTTCCATCGTTTTGGGCGGTCATAGAACCATCGGCGGGTGGGAACACAAGTTTGGGCTATTATGACTGGGAGGAGCCGGACGGTTCCATCAGGCAAAAATATGCGTACATCTCCCCGATAAACGTAACGACAGCCGATGGTAACGGCGGTCTCACACTATGGGCGACGACCTATATCGACGAATTCTCAAGTCCTGTGATGATAACTATCAGCAACATAGCGAATGCGACCTCGGATACAAACCAACAGATAAATCTCCGAACAACCGAATTGCTAAACCAACTGGTCATGATCATTGGGATACTTGTCGTTGTGGTGGTCATCTGCGCGGTGGCCTTTACACGCACAATTACCACGCCTGTATCCAAGTTGAAGGCCGTCACGGAAGACATTAACAAGGGTAACCTCGACTTCGAGGTGAGTATAGACTCAAACGACGAGATAGGCGACCTGGCAACCTCCTTCGATGCGATGCGGTTGAGTCTCAAGGATTCCTATGAAACCCTGGAACAAAAGGTACGTGATAGGACAGAGCAGATACGCGAGTCCGAAAGGCGTCTGGCAGACATCATTAACTTCCTGCCGGATCCTACTTTCGTTATAGATTCGGAAGGCAAGGTGATAGCCTGGAATAAGGCCATGGAGGAATTGACCAGCCTCAAATCAAAGGATATTCTCGGGAAGGGAGATTACGAATATGCCTTACCCTTCTACGGCGAGAGGCGCCCTATGATCGTGAACCTGGCGATGGAACCAGACAGGGTTATCGAGCTGAAGTACGAGAAGGTTGAGCGCCACGGAGACACACTGTTCGCGGAAACCTTCGCCCCAAAACTGCAGGAAGAGGGCCGCTACGTCTGGGCGGCGGCCTCCTCGCTGCATAACTCAAAGGGAGCAATCGTGGGGTCGATTGAGATTATACGCGACATCACCGACAGGAAGCACGTTGAACAGGCCCTCATGAGCGAGAAGGACGTGGCGGAAGCCTCCACCAGAGCCAAATCCGAGTTCCTTGCCAACATGAGTCACGAGATACGTACGCCCATGAACGGCATCATCGGTATGATAGACCTGACCCTGGACACCGAGTTGAACGACGAACAGCGCGAATACTTGGACCTGGCAAAAAGCTCGGCCCAATCCCTCCTGATATTGATTAACGATATACTGGACTTCTCCAAGATAGAGGCAAAGAAGCTGGACATCGAGTTCAAGGACTTCGACCTGTACGACATGATGGACCAGACGATGCGGGTCCTGGGAATTGATGCTGATAACAAAGGTGTGGAACTTGTCTACGAGATAGACCACAGGATAGATTATACGCTGAAGGGCGACTCCTTCCGGTTAAAGCAGGTGCTAATGAACCTGGTCAAGAACGCGGTCAAGTTCACCGATGAGGGTCACATATACGTGAAGGTTCGTGAGGCCGAGGGAGTAGACGATAGGAAAAAGCTCCACTTCAGTGTCGAGGACACAGGTATAGGCATAGCAAAGGAAAAGCTTCAGGTCATATTCGATACTTTTACCCAGGTGGATGGTTCGACCACGCGGAGATTCGGAGGCACAGGTCTGGGGTTGACGATCACGAAGCGCCTGGTAGAGATGATGAACGGCGAGATATGGGTCGAGAGTGAAGAAGGCAAGGGCAGCGTCTTCCACGTCGTCATCCCTTTCGAGGCGGGTGAACCAATAGAGTTATATCCGGTGAGCTCGGAGGACCTGAAGGGCCTGTCAGTCCTCATAGCGGACGACAACGCCATGAACCGCCTCATCCTCCGCCGGAACCTCGAATCCTGGGGCATGGAGGTGACGGAGGCCAGCTGCGGCGCCGAGTGTATCGAGAACATCGATAAGGCCCTGAAATCCATGAGAACATACCAGATACTGTTGCTTGACTGCATGATGCCCGGGATAGACGGCTTCGAGGTCGCTGAGAGACTCCGCGATAAGGGGATGGAGGACATCATCATAATCATGCTCAGCAGCCTCGACCAGCAGGGTGACAAGGAGCGGAGCAGGGAACTGGGCATATCCGAGTATCTGGTCAAGCCTGTAAGCCCGTCGGCGCTGATGAACGCGATTATGAACGTACTCAGCAGTAAGGGAAGGAAGGCCAGTAAAACAAAGAGGGTCAGAGTGGACAGGGCTCAGACCGCAGTGCAGGTGCCGGAGGATGCCAGGGTGTTGATCGCGGAGGACAACGCGGTCAACCGCAAGCTGGCTGTAAGGCTGCTGGAGAAGGTCGGCATCATTCCGGTCACGACGGAGAACGGCCTTCAAGTCATGGAAGCCCTGGAGAAGGACGGGTTCGACATCATTCTGATGGACATACAGATGCCTGAGATGGACGGCCTCGAGGCGACGGAGAAGATACGAGCAAAGGAGGCCAAGGATGGGGGTCACATACCGATAATAGCCCTGACAGCCCATGCGATGAAGGGGGACAGGGAGAGGTTCCTGGAGGCAGGTTTGGACGACTATCTGCCCAAGCCTCTCGACCCCGATCAGATGTACCGCATCATAGCGAAATATGTGGCGACCGCGGAGGTGGAACCCGAGCAGACAGCATCTGAAAGCCAGTACATCGATGTTAAGGACTTGAAGAAACGGCTGGGGGATGACGACGAGCTGATATCGGAGATGTTCGGGATATTCATCGAGGACACCCAAAATCTGCTGATGGCTATCCAATCCGCGGTCGAGGGCGGGGATGCTGAGGCGCTTCAGCACTCTGCCCATTCTCTTAAGGGAATGGCGGCAAACCTGTCCGCCGTGAAGATCAGGGAAGCAGCATTCAAGCTGGAGCAGAGGGGCTCGGAAGATGACTTCTCAGACATCGAAACGCTATTAACGGAACTGAAAGAAAGTATAAATAAAACCATTGAGTACCTCTTCTCCACATTCGGAATCGATGGGGGATGATAATATGAAGGTGATGGTTGCCGAGGACAACAGAGCCTCAAGGGTGCTGATGGAGAAAATGCTGAAATTACAGGGCCACGAGGTGCTCACGGCAGAGAACGGAAAGGAAGCCCTTGATCTGTTCGAATACAATGATTTCGACATGGCGTTCATAGACTGGATGATGCCGAAGATTGACGGCATCACTCTTGCCAAGGAGATGCGGGGAGATCAGCGAGAGAGGGAGATGCCGTACCTCATTATGGTGACATCGAAATCTGGCGAGCAGGATATGCTGACCGCCCTTGAGGCGGGATTTGACGATTTCATCAGCAAACCTATCGACAGCTCGGTTCTTCTTTCCCGTATAAAAGTGGGCGAGCGTATTCGCATGGACCTTCCGCTCGATGCGATCAACATACTGACAGGCGAGCATAACGTGATCTCGCGCATGCTGAGGATATTCGAGGTCCTCGCCGACCGCCTTGGAAAGCTGGAGATACCGAAGACCGTGCTGGAGTGGTGCGGTTCGACCGCAGTGATGCTGGACACCGAGGTCCACCACAAGAAGGAGGACCATTTCATGATGGTCTTCCTCGAGAGGGCGCTGAAGGAGCACGGCGAATCGCCCGATTCCAGGATATTCTCCCGAGCTTCACTGAAGACCATCGAGGAGGAGCACACCGAGTTACTCATACTCCTTGAGGACATCCGGCTGAAGATCCAGAGGTACCTCGACCAGGAGAAGGGCGCCGCCCAGACCCTGAGGAAGGCCATCAATGACTACACGAAGCTCCTGAGGGAGCACATGGAGAGGGAGGACCGGCTGCTGTTCCCGCTCACCAGGAAATACCTCACCGATGAGGACATGGGCCGACTGATCTCAGAGTTCGAGAACGTTGAGAAGAAGGTCGGTTTAGATAACCTGGACAAACGCGTCGAGCAGATCAGCAAAGCCGAGAAGATATTCAAGATCACTCCATAATGATGGTTGATTCTGATTATTCCTCGGCCATCTTCTTATATTTCTGATACCGTTCCAGTTGGTTCTTTGCTAAAGCATCATGTAACCTCTTCGCTTCCTCCGGGAATGATAAGGTCAACGTGTGGTACCGTACTTCGCCCATCAGGAAGTCGTGAATGTCGGCGCTCGGTTCCTTCGAGTCGAGCTGGAAGGGGTTCTTGCCCTCGTCCTTCAGCCGCGGGTCGTACCTGTATAGGAACCAGTATCCCGCGTCGACGGCCTTCTTCTCCTCCTCCTGGGTCTTGCCCATGCCCCCCGCCTTTATCCCGTGGTTGATGCACGGCGCGTAAGCGATGATGATTGAGGGGCCGGGGTAGGATTCAGCCTCCTTCACCGCCTTCAGGAACTGGTTCTTGTTGGCACCCATGGCCACCATAGCGACGTAGACGTAGCCGTAGGACATCGCCATCATGCCCAGGTCCTTCTTCACGGTCTTCTTGCCCGATTCCGCGAACTTCGCCACCGAGCCGATGGGCGTGGATTTGGACGACTGGCCGCCCGTGTTGGAGTAGACCTCCGTGTCGAGGACCAGGACGTTCACGTCGTGGCCCATCGCGAGAACGTGATCGAGACCGCCGTAGCCGATGTCGTAGGCCCAGCCGTCGCCGCCGAGTATCCAGTGCGAGGGCTTCGTGAACATGTCCCTCTCGCCGTACATCATTGCTAGGACCTCGTCCTCCGGCTCCTCCTCCAGGTACTCCTGAATCTTCAGGGAAACCGGTTTGCACTCGTCGCCGACGTGCATGACCTCGAGCCACTTGGTGAGCAGCTCTTTGAACTCTCCATCCACCCTGTTTTGCTCTATTGCGGTTCTGACGTAGCTCGCGAGCTTGTCCCTCCTGGCCGAGGTTCCCAGCTGCATGCCGAAGCCGTACTCCGCGTTGTCCTCGAACAGGGAGTTGGCCCATGCGGGCCCGTGCCCCCTCTCGTTCGTGCAGTAAGCCGTCGAGGGCGAATATGCCGCCCAGATGGACGAGCACCCGGTCGCGTTGGCGATGATCATCCTGTCGCCGTAAAGCTGGGTGATGGCCTTGACGTAAGGCGTCTCGCCGCAGCCGGCGCACGCGCCCGAGAACTCCAGCAGGGGTCGGCGGAACTGGGAGCCCTTGACGGTGTACTTGTCAAGACCGCCGTCCCGGAGGGGTATGGCCTCCAGGTAGTCCCACAGGGGCACGCCTTTCTCCCTCTCATCGTCGATGGGCTTCATCTCCAGGGCCTTCGCGTCCTTCTTGCCCGGGCAGATGTCGGCGCAGTTGCCGCAGCCCTGGCAGTCCATCACTGAGACCGCTATGCAGAACTCGTGATCCTCCAATCCCTTGCCTGTCGCGGGCAGGCCCTCGTAACCCTCCGGTGCGTTCCCCGCCTCGTCCTTCTTCAGAAGGATTGGCCTGATCGATGCATGCGGGCAGACGAAGGCGCACTGGTTGCACTGGATGCAGTTCTCGGCTATCCACCTGGGAACGTGGATGGCGGTGCCGCGCTTCTCGAACCTCGAGGTGCCCGGCGGGAAGAAGCCGCTGGGCCCGAAGTCTGAGGTCTTGAGCTCGTCGCCCTTGAGGTCCACTATCGTGTCCACGATGTTCCTTATGAATTCCGGACGGGCCTCCTCAACCTCGGCTTGGATGTCGGGGGCGTCCTTCCATGAATCCGGATATTCTATCTTCCGTATCTTGTCGAGGGCCATGTCCACGGCCATGTCGTTCATCTTGACTATCTTATCGCCCTTCTTGGCATAGGTTTTCTCTATTGCGTCCTTCAGCAGTTCCACGGCCTGGTCGACCGGAATGATGTTCGCCAGCTTGAAGAAGACCGCCTGCATGACCATGTTGATACGCTGGCCAAGTCCCACTTCCTCCGCGATGGCGAAGGCGTCGATGTTGTAGAACTCGAGGTTGTTCCGGGCGATGTCCCTCTTGAGTTTGCCCGGGAACCGCTGCTCCATATCCTCCAGCGTCATGGATGAGTTCAGAACGAACGTGCCGCCCTCCTTGATTCCATGCAAGACGTCGTACTTCTCGACGTAGGACGTGCTGTGCACGGCAATGTAATCCGCCGTGTCGAGCAGGTATCTGGCCTTGATGGGCTCGTCACCGAACCTCAGGTGCGAGCGGGTCACGCCCCCCGACTTCTTGGCATCGTACTCGAAGTAGCCCTGGACGTATTTACCTGTGTTATCGCCGATGATCTTGATGGCCTCCTTATTGGCCCCGACCGTCCCGTCGCCTCCGATGCCCCAGAACTTGCACCTGACCGTTGACTCGGGCTCAGTGTCTATCTTCTCGGAGAGGTCGAGGCTGGTATGGGTGATGTCGTCGGTTATTCCTACCGTGAAGTGGTTCTTGGGCGTTTCATTCTTCAGGTTGTCGAACACCGTCTTGGCCATGGTGGCGGTGAACTGCTTGGAGCTCAACCCGTACCTGCCGCCGACGATCGTCCGGGTGTCGCCCTTCTGCTGGAAGATGGTGCAGACGTCCTCGAACAGCGGCTCGCCGTAGGAGCCGGGCTCCTTGGTCCTGTCCAGGACGGCGATGTTCCTGGCACTCTTGGGTATAGCGTTATACAGCTCCTCGACCGGCAGCGGTCTGAACAGCCTGACGTTGACCACGCCCACATTCTCCCCTTTCTTGCAGAGGTGCTCCACCACCTCTTGCGTGGTCATGGCGCCGGCGCCCATTGCGATGATGACCCTGTCGGCATCAGGACTGCCGAAGTAATCCACGAGGTGGTACTGCCTTCCGGTGAGTTGGGCAACGCGGTCCATCTCCTCCTGGACGATCCGCGGGACCTTTGTGTAAAACTCGTTGCTCCTCTCCCTGATCTGGAAGTACGTGTCGGGTCCGGCGGCGCCCATCCTCACGTGCGGATGCTCCGGGTTCAGCGCCCTGGAGCGGAACTTATCCACGCTCTCCCAGTCCACCATCTTGGCCATGTCGTCGTACTCGATGACGTCGATCTTCTGTATCTCGTGCGAGCTCCTGAATCCCTCGAAGAAGTGGAGGAAGGGCACGGATGACCTGATTGTCGCCAGGTGGGCCACGAGAGCCAGGTCCATTATCTCCTGTATGGAGGACGAGCATATCTCCGCGTATCCGGTGGGTCGCGCCACCATCACGTCGGAGTGGTCTCCGAAGATCGAGAGGACCTCCATGGCCAGCGAACGTGCAGATACATGAAAAACGGTCGGCATGAGCTCGCCGGATATCTTGAACATGTTGGGGAGCATCAGCAGAAGTCCCTGGGATGCCGTGAATGTCGTTGTGAAAGCCCCGGTGGCAAGCGAGCCGTGGATGGCGCCTGCCGCCCCGCCCTCTGACTGCATCTCCACCACCTTCAGGACCTGCCCGAATATGTTCTTCCTTCCGTACGCCGCCCATTCGTCCGCCACCTCGCCCATCGGGCTAGAGGGGGTGATGGGATAGATCGCCGCGACGTCGCTGAACGCGTAGGCCACGTGGGCCGCTGCCGTGTTGCCGTCTATCGATTTATAATGCTTTTCAGCCATTATTCGCACCTTCTCGCGACCGCCTTCTCCAGCGGTCGAACCCCCCATCCCAAGCTACACTATAAATCTTTCACCAGTTTAATCTCCCCGTGTTCGCTCATAAGGCTTGGGTTTACAATCACTCTCACGAGAAATTGATTCCCATGAGTCATCCCCGAGTATCATGAATATTCCACTTATATTACGATAAGGAGCATCATTCTTTAACCGCGTAATATGATATGCCGCCGAAGCAGAAGTCACCGAACCCGACCTTCCTCGCAACGGTAAGGGCCAATTCGATGGCTTGGGCCTTGTGGCTGGGTATTGTTTCACGATATATTACAAGGAAATCCTTCAGGTCGATCTCGAGGCCTCGGTAGCCCTTCAGCACCCTGAATCCGGCCTTTTGAAGGGTTTCGCGGAGGGTTCGATAGCTGAAGTACGTGAGGTGGCCGGCCTCTATGAAACTGGACCTCTCCCCCAGGAACCGCATGAAGAAGCTGTCGATGTTTATTGTGTCCACCACGATGATGCCCCCCTTCTTAAGCTTCCGCCTGGCAACCTTGAGCTCGTGCATCGGGTCGGTCACGTGCTCGATGACCTCCGACATCAGTATCACGTCGAAGTGTTCGTCGGGAAATCCTGAATTCTCGAGCGTGGTCAGCTTGATGTCCCTTCCGAGCCTCCTGCCTTCCTCGACCGCCCAATCCGAGATGTCGATACCGTGCGCCTCCCAGCCGCGCCTCTTGGCGAATTCGAGGGTATGGCCGATGCCGCAGCCCATGTCCAGGTACCTGAGCGGCTGCCCGGTTTTATATGAAGGATTTGCCCCGCGGTAATGAAGCTCCATCTTGCCGAACCTCGCATCGTGCCACCGCTGGTTCACGGCCAGCGGTCCGCAGGACGATACCGCAAAGCCCAGATCGATGGTCTCGCGCTTCGAATACATCTTCTCTATAGTCTCCGCGGGCATCCTCGGATTGATGTACCCGAGGCCGCAATTCCTGCACTTGACGACGGTGAACTCGACCCCGTAGTTCCTTGCCGAGTAGAGCTGTTCATGATCATCAGCCCCGCAGAGGTTGCACTTCACGGTCTCCCCCTCATGCAAGTGTGTGACCTCGCCCGTTGTCTTCCCGGCCATGAGCCTTCCGCTCGAAGGCAGGCTCAGGCTCCTCTTCGCGGTGTTCCCCGCGCTTTCATCGCTCGACATGGAACTGGGTGAGCAGAAGCTTGGAATATTTAAAAGGGTTATGCTCTTTTATACAACAGGGAATCCCGGCCTTGCGTGAGGTGATAATCACGTTCAATGGTCCCCACAAACATCGCCCTTACGGGAGGGCATGCTCATATCTTCCAATTCAGGCTTTGTTGCCAAGGGTGTCGCAGAAGTGGAGTTATGCGCCAGAATTTAGTATTGCTCCAAAGCCTCCAATTCACAAACCTTTTTATAGAGAGGGTTTTGTAAGGCCATTGGTGATTTGTTGAAGGCAGTTATTCTCGCTGCTGGAGAGGGTACGAGGCTGAGACCTTTCACAAGCTCGGAGCCCAAACCCATGATATCGATAGCCAACAGGCCGATCCTCGAGTACTCGATCGAAGCGCTTGCCGCGAACAAGGTGACCGACATCACTATGGTGGTGGGCTACAAGAAGGAGAGCATCATGAGCCACTTCGAGGATGGGGGCGACTGGAACGTGAAGATAAGTTACGTCGACCAGAAGAAGAGGGTGGCCAAGGCCGGAACGGCCTATGCGCTCTCCATGGTCAAGAAGCACGTGAAAGGCGATTTCATAGTGCTACCCGGGGACAACATCATCGGCCCCAACGTGATCGCCGACCTCATAGACCAGACCGGCAAATACAGGATTGTCATAACCGAGAGCGAGGAGCCGTCGAAGTACGGCGTCGTGGAGCTCTCCGGAAAGGTGGTCAAGAACATCGTGGAGAAGCCCACAGAGCACATAGGCAACCTCATCAGCACGGGCATATACAAGTTCAGCGACGAGATATTCAAGGCCATAGACACGGTAATGGGCTCGGGGAAATACGACCTGACCAGCGTGATACAGCACATGATACCCAAGACAAAGGTTACCGCCGTCAAAACCGGCGGGGTGTGGAACGACGTGGTGTACCCGTGGGACATGCTCGAGGTCAACGCAATCGCGCTCAGGAAGTGCGCCTCCCAGACGTCAGGGAGGATCGACAAGGGCGTGACGATGAAGGGGCCCGTAAACATCGGCGAGGGCACCATAATCCGCTCCGGAACCCACATCATGGGGCCGGTCATCATCGGCGAGGGCTGCGAGATAGGGCCTTCGGTGTGCATCTACCCGTCAACCAGCATCGGGGCGAACGTGCGGATCGGGCCGTTCTCGGTGGTCGAGCATTCGGTGTTGATGGACGACATAATCATAAATTCAGGCTCATACGTCTCCCACTCCGTTCTCGGCGAAGGCGTCGAGCTGGGGCCCCAATTCTGCGCTGCCGAGGATGCCGTTGTCATGCGGACCGAGGACGAGAACCGCCCTGTGGAGAGGCTCGGCGCGCTGGTCGGGGAGAAGACCGTGATGGGCTCCCAGGTGTCCGTGAGGCCCGGGACGTTGATAGGGGCCAGATGCAGGATAGCCCATCAAACGAGGATAGACAGGGACGTCGAGGACAAGACCATCGTAATGTAGGAGCTTTCCAATGTGCGGCATCATCGGTTACACCGGAGACAGGCAGGCCAGAGAGGTCATCATGGCAGGTCTCAAGCGCCTGGAATACAGGGGCTATGACTCCGCTGGCGTGGGTATTGTCGACAGGGACCTGGACATCTTCAAGGACAAGGGGGAGATAGACCACATCGAGGAGACGATGCCCGACATCAGGGGCAATTTCGGGGTCGGTCACACCCGATGGGCCACGCACGGCCCGCCGATGAAGATCAACGCGCACCCGATGACGGATTGCCACGGTAAATTCGCCCTCGTTCACAACGGCATCATCGAGAATTACATCACGCTCAAGGAAGGGCTTGTCGAGCGCGGCCATAAGTTCACCTCGGAGACCGACACGGAGGTCGCCGTGCACCTCCTGGAAGAGAACTACGAAGGCAATCTGGAGGATGCGGTGAGGAGGACGGTCGCCCAGCTGGAAGGCAGCTACGCCATAGCCGTCCTGCACTCGGACGAGAGGGGGAAGATAGTCGGAGCGAGGATGATCAGCCCGCTGGTGGTGGGGCTGGGAAGGAACGAGAACTTCCTTGCGTCCGACGTCCCGGCCATACTCGAATACACAGACCGGATGATATACCTCCTGGACGGCGAGATAGTCACGGTGACCAAGGACGACGTGAGGATACAGAACATTGAGGGGAATCCCGTCGAGCGGAGCTGGGAGCGCGTCGACATGACCCTCGAGGGCGCCGAGAAGGGCGGGTACGAACACTTCATGCTCAAGGAGATATTCGAACAGCCCAAGGTGATCCAGGACACGCTCATCGGCACGAGCATGAGCACTGAGAACGGTTACACGACCAGCTTCAGTCCGGACACCATCAAGATAATCGCCTGCGGCACTTCCTATCATGCGGGTTACGTCGGCAAGCACATGTTCGAGGAGATTGCCAAGACGCCGACGACCGTTGAGCTCGCATCCGAATACCGCTTCTCATCGTCCACAGCTTCACGGCCTTTGATAATCGGCATCACCCAGAGCGGGGAGACCTCCGACACTCTGGCCGCCATCCGCACGGCGAAACGCCGAGGCCTGGACACCCTCGGCATCGTGAACATCGTGGGAAGCACGATGACCCGCGAGGTGGATGAGGTGTTCTTCACCCGCGCCGGCCTAGAGGTCGGTGTTGCAGCGACTAAGACCTACATCACCCAGCTAATCGCCCTCGCCTCCCTGGCCATCAAGATGGGGATGTCCAAGAACACGATAGGCATCGACCAGGCGCGCCAGCTGACCAACCAGATGAGGACGCTGCCGA
>LSSH01000090.1 GCA_001595885.1 Candidatus Proteinoplasmatales archaeon SG8-5
TTCTATAGCGAGCAGTGGACTGCGGACAATCCCGAATATGACCCTGACAATCTTGCAGGACAACCCGCAATCGACGCGATAATATTCAAGATATTCAAGACGGCCGAGGCCGCGGTCTTGGCATTGCAGGCCAATGACGTTGACTTCATTGCTTGGTCCGTGCCTCCGACGTTCGTCGGCGACCTGGCGAACGAGCCGGGAGTGACATTGCAGCAGTCCCCAGAGCAGGGATTCTTCTATCTCTCATATAATATGAGAAAGCAATCGTTCGGTTACGACGAGTCGAAGAGCTTCCCCTATGCTCCGGAAGACGACCTCGGTAAACCTTTCAGGAAAGCGGTCGCCCACTGTATCGACAAGAACAAGATCGTGCAGAGGTTGTTACTGAACTTCGGTGTTCCAGGCGAGGGTCCTGTCAGCTCGGTGAGTTCGTGGTATAACGCATCAATTCCGAAATATGCGTTCGAGCCCGATGAGGCGGTAGATATACTGACGAACGCCGGTTATCAATTGACAGACCCGGCATCACCTCCCGGACCTGGCAACTGGTGGCTCAGGCCTGACGGCCAGCCCATCGGAAACGGTCCCGGCGGGAAAATTGAAATATTGACGCCGCAGGCCGACTACGACCCGATCAGGGCCCAGGCCGGATTGATGATAGCCACGGAGCTTCAGAACGTTGGCATCTATGCAGAATCGATAGCCATGGACTTCGGTTCCATCGTGGACCGAATCGACCAGAGGCAGTTCGACATGTACATCCTCGGATGGAGGATCGGCAGTGACCCGACGGACTTCCTGCACGCCTTCTTCCACTCTAGCACGGCGGTCGCAGGTCAGAACTATCCTGGATACCAGAACGCCAGCTTTGATGCGATAATCGACCACGCCAGACAGACGGGTGACGAGGACGCAAGGAAGCAAGACGTGTTCGATGCCCAGGCGGTCATCGCCTACGACCTACCTTATGACGTGTTGTACTTCAGGACGAACATCGAGGCCTACAGGTCTGACAACTTCGTCGGATGGGTTGTCGGTTCGACCGGTTCGATCTACAATTGGAGGTCAATATTCAATATCAGACAGCCGAGTAAATTCAAACTGAACGCTCAGTTCGTGAACCCGCCTTCGGCCATGTTCTCGAACTCGACCGTGCCGATCAGCGTCCTTGTAAAGGACCAGGACAGGGTTCCCGTCCAGGGGGCGCAGGTCTGGCTGAATTCCTCACTGGGCGCTTTGGGCATCGAGATCGACAACACGTCATCAAGCGGCAAGATAAGCACTACTTTCACAGCACCATATGTGCCGCCAACGCAGGATAATATCAATAACGGGACCACGGTGATATTGAACATCAAGGAAGGAACGTATACGGCGGCTGACGGTACCGAATATGACCCTGCTCCAAGCCGATTGGCCCTGGTCACGGTTTACCCTGAGGGCGTCGATTTCCTATCCGTCTCAATGGCTGCGGAGCCTGACGTCATTGACCCGGACGTGGACACTGAAGGGACGGCCGGATTTACATACATCGAGGTCGAGGTCAAGCTGCATACCGACGCAAACCCGAGCGGGGATCCGGTAGCCGGCGTCAACGTCAACCTCGAGGTTGACCCAGCTGTACCTTCAATTGACCCGGCAACCCAAACGACCGATGCAAACGGCAAGGCCACCTTCACATTGACATCCACGGACCTTCCGGACGACGACGACTCCACCAAAGAGTTCCTGCTCTTGGCAAGAGCAACCCATTCGGACTCGGCCATCAAGGATGCACAGCAGAATCTTCACATATTCATAGTCGATAAACAGGTGGAGATTACTGGTGGAAGTACGCCGTTCCCAACGTTCCTGGTTGTGGCCTCAATGTTCTGTGTGGCCGCTGTCGGGTATGCTGTAGTACGCAAGTTCAGGAAATAGGGGCTAGCCCGTCTAGTCCCACCTCTTAATTTATTAAGAGGTAAAGCATGCAGGACCTCATAATTCGGAGATGATGTGAATGAAGCTAAGGACATACCTGGTAAAACGAACGATACACATGATAATCACAATGCTGATAGTGCTTGTATTGTTGTTTGTACTATACAGGATGATGCCTGGTAGCGCTGCCGCTCAATTGATGATGAGGCCGGGAATGACCCAATCGGAGATTGATATGGTAATGGTCAGATACGGATTCGGCAAATGGGCCGATTACCCGGGAGAATATGTCACCAGGCAGATCGAGGTCGAACAGATCGGCCGATATACAATAACTGTCAATGCCGGGCAAGGAGGGAATACTGATTCTTTCCCCATCGACGTTGATGTGAACACGCCTTATAATTCTGACATGCTACCTCCGACTTTCATTGACATAGGTTTCGAAGGTCCTCCCCCCTCCGTGGGTGACCCTGCTGTATTCTATGCAATAGTCTCCGATGAAAGCGGTGTCCGCACTTTGAACGGTGACCTGGTCTACCCGATAAGCGAACCGACCGATCCCACCCAGAAGTTAACCGAGAGGATAACATTCAGAGAGGATACGGCCAGGTCGAATGAGACGGCCAGGACCTATTACTACAATTTCACCACTGAACCATTGGTTTCGGGGCCATCGACATCGAACAATATATATAATCTAAAACTAGAGGCTGTTGATTATGCCAGGAATCCCGCATACGCCGTGTTGACTTATGACGCTGGCTCCAGTACGATTACCACCCAAATTTGGAATATCTCCACAAATATACCATTCAGTAATGGAGCCTACACATACCCCAGTATAGGGGAATCGATAGGACTGAGTGCCGATGTCATCAGCGCGGGAGCACCCAGCTTCTATATCACCCAAGCGAATGGAGCCCTGTCTTCCACAACCCCTGCGATGGGGGAAAATCCCGCTGGATCAGGCAGCTTTGACGGCTCTTATATGACAAGTGAGAACGGAAAAATGACCTTCAATGTTGACGCTGACGGGCTCAGCACCAACATATCCTTCCCGGTCAATTCGAACATCGCATCCCTGACGGCCGTCCAGGATGATGATTCGGGATACCCATTGCTTCAGGAATTGACCGTAACCTATGCGGACCCGATGGACAGCGGCTATCCCTTCGAGCTTGAGGGCGGCTCTGTAACGCTCCGTATCAATGCCACGATTGTCGAGGCAGATGGTATCCGCAGTTCAAACATCACTGCAATGATCCACACGCCCAACGGCGAAATTATGGGAGTCGGCGAGGATACAATACACCTCACCCATCCGATCTACGTTGAGGATATAGGGATGGCCGAACAGTTCGTCATTTACATGAAGACAATGCTGGTTTTCGACTTCGGCACTTCCTTCCATTATAATCAACCGGTATGGGACGTTATCATCGACCGTATACCCTCGACCGCATTATTGTTCGGGACATCACTGGTCCTATCCTACATTATCGGCATACTTATTGGGGTCATAGTAGCATGGAGAAGGGGTTCCATACTGGAACTTAGCACGATCGTGCTTACCCTGTTCTTCTACTCAATGCCGATATTCTGGTTCGCCCTGATCATGCAATGGGTGTTCTATGCCGAGCTTCAATGGTTCCCCATCGGGACCATGGGAGGTGTAGCAGAAGACGGTACTCCATTGCAAGGTTTATCTTATGTCTTAGATGTCATGTGGCATCTGGTCCTACCTCTCGTAACCTTGACGATGTTACATCTGGCAGGAACGATATTGCTAATGCGAAGCTCAATGCTCGAAGTGATTGGCGAGGACTTCATCACGACGGCAAAGGCCAAGGGCATCAAGGAACGAAAGGTCGTGTACCGTCATGCGGCAAGGAACGCCTTGCTGCCAGTGGTTACCGCTATGGCCATGTCCATCGGTGCGATCATAAGCGGTGGTGTGTTGACTGAAACCATATTCTCCTGGTATGGTATGGGTACTTTATTGGTGAGTGCCACCCTGCAGCACGACTTCCCCGTGGTGCAAGGGGCGTTCTATATATTGGCTCTCATCACCGTCCTTGGGAATATGGGCGCGGACATCCTATACGCGTATCTCGACCCGAGGGTGCAACTATGAGGAGGTGGTAAGATGGTTACAAGTAAACAGTTAAAAGAGAAAGTCAGGGACTACCGCCGCGCCCTCAAGCACAGCTGGGTATTGTTCAAGGCCAGCAGGATAGGATTATTCGGACTGGTCATCATGACGATCTTCATAGTCATCGCATTGATATCCCCCTTCTTGGGATTAAGGCATCCCACCGACTGGTGGGCTCCGGACGAGGATATCATTGACATCGAGGGTTATTTCAATGACGTCGACGGATTAGGTACAAAAGGCGTCTTCAGTCACAGATTCGGTTACAGACTAAGGCCCTTGGGCGTCATGGGCTACGGGGAACGCCTCTATGTAGGAGGAGGGGATGATACAGGATACTCCGATCACGGGGTCTATGCGTATGATCCCCAGGATGGTAGTCGTGAGTGGAATCTATTTCCCTTTGAGACGTTCAGTCCTGTAAGCACTGATATTGTAGTCGAGAACTTCGGAAGTGTACAAAACCCTGATGACGCTGACGTTAGACTGTTCTTCGGTTGCGAGGATGGAAAGATCTACGTGTTGAAGGACGACTTCACCGGAGTCCGCTCACAATATCCACCTGATGTTCCATATCCATACAGGTGGGAATCTCAACTGGACGGAGCCATCGTGGGAAGGTTGGCCATACATGCCAATAATTCAAGGATGTATGGTCTTCTATCGGAATTCAACAGCAACGACATGTTCTTCGCGAGCACTACAAGCGGGTCATTGTACGCCTTCCTCGGCCCCCAATATATTTGGGATGCCCCGAACAGCACGTTCATCATGGTCCCTCCCATTGAACTATGGCACATGCAACTCAGCAACACCTCGTTGACCTCTCCTGTAGTTTCGGAGGATGGTCAGTACGTTTATGTTGGCTCAAGGGACGGCCAGTTGTACGGATTGTTGGCAGCGACAGGCGTCCAGATAACAGATTGGGCAGGCTCATACGAGGTCTCTACAATCCATTGGTCATCTGATCCGGTATGTGTTGGACAACCACCGGTCATATATGCGACCACCGACAACGGTTACCTGCATTCCATCAACGGCCTTGACGGTACCGCAAGGGCTGGTTGGGAGGACGGTTTCGAGATCGTGAACAGCGCTGGAGAGGTGGACGGGGGCAACTTCACAACCCCGACCGTTTCGACAGACGGCAACACCATCATGTTCGGTTCCAGCACGGGATACTTCTTCTCGGTGGATTCCGACCTTCCGTCTTCCGGTTACCCGAATCTCGATTTCAACACCGCGTTGGGAACCCTCGGAACGGAGGTAATGGTAACGCCATATTATGACGCGCTTTTCAGCAGACAGACCTACATTATCGCCAACAACCAGAACGGAACCGCAAGTGACCGCAGCGATGACTTCACCATACTCTATTGTCTTGACCAGCAAGCCAATATCACCTGGAGGAAGACCCTCGAGGGGGTCGTATTGGCACCTCCAATCTCATATAATCCTGCGGGATTGGTGGGCCACCTTTACAACGCTGACGTTGTAGTCGCAACAGTGAACATCGAGCCTGATGGCACACTCTCTGAAGGCCTGATATACTCCTTCGCCTCGACAGGCGAGAACAAGAGCCCACTGCCCCCGACCTGGGCGACATCCGACAAACCACAGAGCGGCAATTCATACTTGCTCGGAACTGACGACCGGGGCCACGACATCCTCAGCCAGACCTTGCTCGGTTCAAGGATAGCCTTGTTGGTTGGATTCCTTTCTGCCGCGTTCTCAATCGGCATTGGCATCGTCATCGGATTGGTATCAGGGTATTACGGAGGGAACGTTGACGCCGTACTGATGAGATTCACAGATGTTATACTGGTTCTGCCGGCCTTGCCATTGCTCATTGTGTTCGCGGCTATGATGTCCCCCAGCATCTGGAACATCATATTCATCATTGCCATCCTCGGATGGGGCGGTGTCGCCAGGGTCATTCGTTCTGAGGTGCTCAGCCTGAAGGAGAGGCCGTTCATCGATTCTGCCCGTGTGACAGGAGCCAGTAAGTCAAGGATAATGTTCAAACACATAGCTCCGAACGTGTTCCCGCTTGCCCTGTTGTATATGACATTCGCTATCAGCGGTGCAATACTTTACGAAGCCGCGCTGAGTTTCATAGGCCTGGGTGACCCGACCACGATCACGTGGGGCATGATGCTCAATTATGTGCAGCACTCCAACGCGCTCGAAGCGTGGTGGTGGCTGCTCCCGCCAGGAATCAGTATCACACTGGTGTGTCTCGCATTCTTCCTTCTTGGAAGGGCGTTCGACGAGATCGTCAATCCGAGATTGAGGAGGAGGTGATAAGATGGCTTTGCTAGAAATTGAGGATCTGCAGGTCTACTTTGACATTGTGAGAGGCCAGGTGCAGGCCGTCGACGGGATCACATTCTCTCTCGGGAAAGGTGAGACCCTAGGCCTCGTTGGCGAATCGGGCTGCGGAAAAACCACGGCTGCTTTCGCGATAACCCGCCTGCTCCCGTCCAACGGCCACATCATCGGAGGAAAGATCACCTTTGACGGCAGGGTAGTTGCGGGAAGCGAGGAGGAACTTTCCCTCTCAAAGAGGAAGAGACGCAAGTACGTGGACGCGCTGATGCACGAGATCAGGTGGAACGATGTATCAATGATCTTCCAGAGTGCCATGAACGCCTTCAATCCCGTGTGGAGGGTCGGTGACCAGATCGCAGAGGCCATCCTCGAGCACGAGGAGGTCAGCAAAGAAGAGGCCAGGAAGAAAGTGATTGAACTCTACAAACTTGTCGGTCTGGACGTCGACAGGATAGATGGGTACCCGCACGAGTACAGCGGCGGTATGAGGCAAAGGGCCATGATCGCCATGGCCTTGGCGTGCAATCCGAAGCTCATCATTGCCGACGAGCCGACCACGGCTCTGGACGTTATCATGCAGGACAGGGTGCTCGCCGAGATGAGAGACCTTCAGAGGAAACTCGGAATGGCCATGATCATCATCACGCACGACATCTCGGTGGTCGCTGAGGTTGCCGAGAAGATCGCCATCATGTACGCGGGCAAGCTTCTGGAGTTCGGTGACATAACCTCGATATTCCGCAGACCCTCCAACCCGTATACAATCGGACTGATGGCTTCTTTCCCAAGCATCAAAGGCGAGAAGAAAGCCCTGTTCTCCATACCGGGTTCTCCGCCGGACCTGTCCAATCCACCATCCGGATGCAGGTTCCACCCGAGGTGCAAATACGCTAAGGGCGTGTGCAAGGAGAAGGAGCCAGAACCGATCGAGGTCGAGCCAGACCATTTCTCCAAGTGCCATTTCGGGCTTGAGATATTCAACGGTCAATTGAGTGAGGTGAAATAATGGGCGAGGAAGACGTAGTCATAAGAGCCGATAACTTGCGCAAGTACTTCGATGTCCAGAGGGGTTTCTTCCAATCCCTTCTCAGCAAGGATGAGCTGTTCGTGCACGCTGTCGATGACATTTCGTTCAAGGTCGAGAAAGGCAAGATACTGGGTCTTGTGGGCGAGAGCGGTTGTGGAAAAACAACCACAGGCCGTCTTCTGGTCAGGCTTGAGGACCCAACATCAGGTCACATGTACTTCCGCGGAGAGGATATCGCACCCATCAAAGGAAAGGACCTGAAGGACTTCCGAAGAAAGGTTCAGATGGTGTTCCAGGACCCTTACGAATCCCTCAATCCCCGTTTCACCGTGTTCAACACTGTGGCCGAGCCATTGGTCGTTCACGGCGTGGGCGAGTCTTACGAAGAGAGAGAGGACATGGTCGCCAAGGCTCTCGAGTACGCAGAGTTAAAACCAGCGTCAGAATACATGGGCAGGTATCCCCACGAGTTGAGCGGAGGTCAGCGACAGAGGGTTGCGGTCGCGCGAACACTGGCCCTTAGACCCGAGTTCATCGTCGCGGACGAGCCCGTCTCCATGCTTGACGTATCCATACGAGCCGGCATCATGAATCTCATGCTAGGTCTCAAGGACAGGTACAATATCCCGTTCCTTTTCATCACACACGATGTTTCAGTATCCAGATATATGAGCGACCACATCGGCGTCATGTATCTGGGCAATATCGTTGAGTACGGTGAGGCGGAGGACATCATAAAATCCCCCTACCACCCATACACCAGGGCTCTTCTGTCGGCAGTTCCGATACCGGACCCCACGGTCAGGAGGGGTCGTACCGAGATCAAGGGCGACCTCCCGTCGCCGATCAACCTCCCGCCAGGCTGTCCGTTCCACCCGAGGTGCCTGTATGCTAAGGAGGTCTGCCGCCAGACCAAGCCGGTGATGAAGGAGGTCAAGACCGGACACTTCGTGCAATGCCATTTCGGCGGGGAACTATCCTTCGATGCCCCGAAGGTCCCGAAGTTCGAATCGGTCGTTGCCGCAGCGGAGGAAGCCAAAGCCTCCTCATAGAGGTGAAGATGTTAGACAAGAACAAGTACGGTATAGTGGACATAATCGGCGTCACCTTTGTGGTGGTCGCCATAATCTCCGCCGGAGGAATATATTACACCGCGTCCACTTACTCGGACATCAGCAACACACTCACGTCTGCCTCGGTAGGCGTGGCAGAATTCAATATCACTCACTACGAGGACACAGGCACGTACGAGTTCCTGACCACCCTGATGATAAACAACCCCTCGAATCTGGATATCAACATATATTCGGTCGAGTTCAATATCTACGCGTATCCATCAGAATCCTTCGGACTGGACCTGTCGCATTACATAGCCACGGGACGGGGGATACAGGCCGGGAACAGTACGATTTCTAAGGAATCCACCAGCTACATCTACCAGCGACTTACCACTACATCAAACAGTATCGAAGACAACATTAATAACGGGGCCACGTTCGCGGGCCTATCAGGCTTCATACTCTATGAGATCGTCGACTACCCCGAGGTGACGAAGAAGGTCTACTTCGGTTATTGGAATTGGGTGACCATACATGAGTCGTGATAGTTACATACCCTGGAAGATCAAGCTCATAATCTGGTCAATCTCAGGCGGAATCATCGTGGCCTTCTTCATCGGCATGAACATCATGTCCTGGGCCACAAGCTTCAATCCCGGTGGGACCATGATATTCATCAGCCCCCTCGTTTGCGGCTTCATACTTGGAATACTGACCTGGGAGTTCGAGATTTCGCACACTGTCTTCGGTACAATACTACTCACCATCACTGCAACGATCGGCATTATTTTCGTCCTCTTATCACCCAAGATATTCGGAGTGGCCGAGTTCATTGAGGGTTATTATCTGTATGTTATACAGAACATCATCTTGACAGTGGTATTGACCTTCCCGGTCTCGCTTCTCGGTGCCATTGTCGGCAAGTTCCTGACCGGTACCGCCATACTATCTCCCCAGCTCAAGGCGGAGAGGGCATTCATAAGGGCCGAGACCGAGCAGTGGTACCAAATGCTGGAGGAATACATCGAGGCCAAGGAAGCGTCGGGCGCGCCACTCCCGTTCCGCAGGAACGAGGAAGACGCTGAAAAATAATCATCATTTCAGTTCGGATGCGCATTTCCTGCAATAGTCCTTCGTATTGAGATTTGAAGTGCCGCACGAGGGGCAGATAATCATGCCATCAGGCAATTTTTCAACATGGGTAAGCTCCTTGACCTCTTCCTCTGTGTAAAAGTAGGCATCGTCATGGTCCCGAGATGGTTTCTTGGACCCCTGCCCATCAAATCTCTTCAGTCTCGCTGACCGCTCACGGTAGTCATCCTGCAGAAACCTCCTGATCACGAAGTACAGGACCGACAAGACCACGAAAACCACCGATGCCGCCCCGGTCAATACAGCCCATCCATAATCCTTCCAGAATATGTCTGCATGGCTCAGCTGGGCCTCGACCACGACCATCTCCACATAGTCATTGTAAACGGCCCCACCTATGTTCCCCGAGTAGGTGAACGAATCTGCCTGGAGGTCGAGTGTCAGATACTTGACATAACCGGAGGTTCCGTCGTAATAATAATTGGGATCGTACACGTATATCCTTGAAAACCTCTCATCGATTTCCACAATTTTGTAAGCTACCATTGCGTGCCCTATCGAACCACCGGCATCGGCCCTCAGCCAGACGCTTATTATCGCAGGATCATCAGACAGGATTTTATCCTTCATGAGCCGGTATTTATACGATATGTTCTGACTTATCTGATACCCCAATGTCTGGTCCACCCAAGCCTCTTCCCAGGTGTCCTGGTATTCGTGAATTATCTTACCGATATCTGTAAACTCGATATCAAAGGTGCAATCGACATCACCCGGCCTGTTCTTCAATCCTTCGTAAAAGAGCACGGACGTAACGGACACGCCGTAGCAGTGGCCAGGCGTACCTGACCATGAACCATAATTCTGGAAGTTATATCCATCTCTCGTAACATTGAAACCGGTCTCGTAAACGGTGCTTTGGGCCGAGGTGGTGAATGAGGTGTTTGAAAGAACAAAGAACCAAATAACCGTGATGACGGCCAATAACGGACTCCATAACCTCACTTATTCACCGTACTTACCATGTCGGTTCAGCAATACAAATGTTTTGGTGCAACTCCGAGAATATTTTATAGCCCGTTGGCCATACATGGCAGGTTGAGAGAATGGAGTCGCATAACCTTGCAGAGAGGAAGCAGGCATCCGCGCTGTCCAGTGGCATGACCGGGACCAAGGTCACTGTCGCAGGGTGGCTTCAGGACACCCGGAACCTGGGAGGAATAGCATTCTTACTTCTGAGAGACCGCACTGGCGTGGTCCAGGTCACCGCACTGAAGAAGAAACTGGGCGACGAGGTATTCACCGAACTGACCTCTATTCCGAGGGAATCCGTCCTGGCAGTGACCGGCGAGGTCAAGGAGAACGAGCAGGTCTCCACCGGCTTCGAGATCCTTCCGGAGTCCTATGCAATATTAAGCCGGGCCGCAACCCCGCTGCCGCTGGGCATAATTGACAAGGTCGGTGTGGAGCTGGACACCCGGCTGAACAACAGGTTCCTAGACCTGAGGAAGGAAGAGGTCCTGGGGATCTTCAACATACGGAACCTGCTCCTCAAGGGCATGCGCGAATACCTGGGTAATGAGGGATTCATCGAGATCCACACACCGAAGATAGTCGCCGCCGGTGCGGAGGGCGGGGCCACGCTCTTTCCCATTGAGTACTTCGAAAAGGACGCATATCTGGCTCAGAGCCCGCAGCTGTACAAGCAATTACTCATGTCGGCTGGGTTCGACAAGGTCTACGAGCTGGCCCCTGCCTTCAGGGCCGAGAGGTCTGACACGGTCCGTCACCTTGCCGAGTTCGCGTCGTTGGACGTGGAGTTGAGCTTCATAGACGGTTCAGAGGTTATTATGAATGTCCTTGAAGGTCTGATAACCCACTCTTTTAAAACCGTAATAGACGAAGGCCAGGCCTTCCTGGATAAACTTGAGGTGGAGTTGAAGGAACCCAGCACTCCATTCCCCAGAATAACGTTCGAGGAATCGGTAGACATACTCGAGCAAAACGGGTTAAGGCTCCATGGGGATATGGACACCGAGGCCGAGAAGAAGCTGGGAGAGCTCATGCTTAAGGAGCACGGTGCTGAACTCTACTTCATCACCAGCTTCCCGACAGAACTGAAGAAAGAGACCTTCTACGCAATGCGGGAGCCTGAGGAACCATCGCTGACCAGGTACTTTGACCTCGACTACAGGGGCGAGGAGCTGGTATCGGGCGGTCAACGTGAGCATAGGTACAACTTTCTGGTCCAGCAGATGAACGAGATAGGCCTCGACGAAGCCCAGTTTGGATTCTACCTCAATGCCTTCAAGTACGGCATGCCTCCCCATGGCGGTTTCGGCCTTGGGGTGGAGCGCGTGCTGCACATGATGCTTTCATTACCGAACATCCGGGAATGCGTGCTGTTCCCAAGGGATATGAACCGGATAATTCCATAGTCATACTAAGGGTATTGTTATTATAAAGACCAGTAACAGACATCATCTCTTCGTTATAACCCAGCCTCCGATTATCAACGACAGGCTTGCGACAGCCACAACGACGAAGTGCACGGGTCCGGAAAACAGGTTGAACAACTGCGGCATGGCAATCGACATTGTAAATAGTAACACAAAGGCCACGAACAGTACCAC
>LSSH01000091.1 GCA_001595885.1 Candidatus Proteinoplasmatales archaeon SG8-5
ACTACGTCCACTTCGGTGTCGAGGGTCAGGACGAGGACGTCATCGTCGCCACCACAAGGCCCGAGCTCATATGCACGTGCCAGCTGGCTGCCGTCAGCCCCAAGGACGAGGCAAAGGCGCACCTCGTGGGCAAGAAGCTCATCACACCCATATACGGCCGCGAGGTCGAGGTCGTCGCCGACGACAAGGTGGACATGGACTTCGGGACCGGCCTGGTCATGATCTGCTCCATAGGCGACAAGGACGACCTGGAGTGGATCTACAGGTACGATCTGACCATAGAGGCCGGCATCGACGGGACCGGCAGGATGACGTCAATCGCCGGTGACTACAAGGGCATGGAGATAAGCGAGGCAAAGGCAGCCATCGTCGAGGACCTGGACAAGAACGGCCTGCTTTCTAAGCAGGAAGACCTCCAGCAGAGCGTGGGCGCATGCTGGCGCTGCCACACGCCCATCGAGTTCCTCCAGGTGCCACAGTGGTTCCTCAAGACCCTGGACGCCAAGGAGGACGTGCTCCGGCTGGCCGACGAGCTCAACTGGTTCCCCGAGTTCATGAAGATACGTCTCGAGGATTGGGTCAACTCGCTGAACCGCGATTGGGTCATCTCGAGGCAGAGGTATTTTGCCACGCCCATACCGATATGGGAGTGCAACAGCTGCGGCGACATTGTCCTGGCCAAGGAGGAGGACTGTTACATCGACCCGACGGCAACGCCGCCGCCTTCCGAGGTATGCCCCGAGTGCGGCGAGAAGCTCACCGGCTGCGAGGACGTGTTCGACACCTGGATGGATTCGTCCATCTCGCCCCTATTCATTTCATTCTGGGAAAGAGAACCCGAGCTATTCCAGAAGGTCTTCCCCACGAGCCTTCGGCCGCAATCGCACGACATCATCAGGACCTGGGCGTTCTACACCCTGCTCCGCAGCAATTACCTTACCGGACAACGCCCATGGAACGACATCATGATAGACGGCTTCATACTCGGTCCGGACGGCAGGCCCATGCACGCATCCCTCGGCAACATCATCGACCCGCTCGAGCTGCTAGAGGAATACGGCTCCGATGCCTGGCGCTACTACTCGGCCACGGTTTCCCTGGGAGAGGACAGCGCCATACAGGTGAAGGAGGTCGTCCACGGCCAGAGGTTCTGCACTAAGCTGTGGAACATGGAGAGGTTCATGTCCAGGTTCGTCAAGGGCCAGATGTCAGTTCCTGTTGAGGAGCTGCGCACACCGGACAAGTGGATATTGACCCAATACTCGCGCATGGTGGAGGAGGTCACGGAGCATTATGATACCTTCCAGTTCGACAAGGCCGTCCGCAAGATAGAGGCCTTCGCCTGGCACGTGCTGGCAGACCATTACATCGAGATGGTCAAGCACCGGGAGGACGACGCACTGTGCTATACGATGTACGAGATAGGTCTCGGCATAATCAAGCTGCTGGCCCCGATAACGCCCCACATCTGCGACGAGATTTACGAGCAGGTGTACAAGGAGCATGACGGCGCCGAGAGCGTCACCATTTCCCAATGGCCCGAGCCCATTCTCACAGACGACGACGAGGAGGAGAAGGGTGAGCTCGTCAAGGACATCATCAGCGCTGTCCGCAACTGGAAATCAGAGAAAGGCCTGGCCCTGAGCACGGAGATAGAGCTCGTGGAGGTCATCGGCCCGAAGGTCCAGTACCTGCTCGGCTGCGAGGAGGACATCGCCGCCACTCTGAAGACGAAGGACATATTACTGAAGGAAGAGGCCGATGTCGTAGAGGTCCCCACCGCCATCAAGCCGGTCCACGCAGTCATCGGGCCCCATTTCAGGGAGCACGCCAAGGAGATCAGTGACAAGCTGACGAACCTAGCCCCGGAGGAACTGGCTCCGGCTCTCGAAACCGGAGAATTGAGCATCCAATTATCGAACGGCGACACCGTCAAGATAGAGAAACACATGGTCGACATAGTCAAGACGCCGATGTTGGACGGCAAAGCGGTTCACTCGTTAACGGTCGGCGATTTGCTGGTTTTGATAGGTGAGTAGCGAAACAATAAAGAACTCGGATTGGCATATTGTATATCGATGTGGAAGAGGATATTCTCGGCAGCCGCAGGTATTCTGTTAGTTTTAATTCTATTATCCCCAATTAGTCAATCAGAGCATGATACACAAATGGATGCTACAAACCAGGCACTGATGAGAGTCTATATCAATGGCCCCTCGACAGCCTTCAAAGGCAGCCAGATTCAATTCCAAGTTTCGTACCTCAATGACGGCAATGAAACCGCATACAACGTACATCTGGATGTTACTTATCCGACTGGAATTTCCTACATTAATTCCACCATTCCCCCCGACAATTCAACTGATAATACTTGGACCTTAGGTGATATAATACCCGGAGGTTCGGGAAGCTTCTCAATTGATGTCTTTGTAGGCAATAACACGCCTGGAACCATCGTCACCAGAGTTACTGGTTATTATGATAATAGTGCTGGTGTTCCATATCCACCGACAGAATGTATAAAGGTAACTCAGATTCTTTATAGACCAGTCCGTAATATTGATACAGGCGATTTTTTCAATACAATAATGGAAGCAATTGATGATACAAATACAACAGATGGGCATACAATTGTGGTGGATGCTGGAATCTATTATGAGAAGGTAGTAATTGATAAATCGATAACCTTAATTGGGGCTGGAATTGATAAAACGATTGTTGATGCTCAATATCTTTCACGGTGTATCTGGGCACATGATACTACTTCTATTTACATCGATGGTTTCACATTTATTAATGGGGGAGAATTCGGTCCTGCGTACGCAATTGGTGGAGGAATGTTGATAATGAGTGAGTATTTTGAAATAAAAAACTGCAAAATCTCAAACTGTCTTGCCTTGGATGGTGGGGGCATATGCATAGGAGATGATCTTGAGGCAGATTCAACAGGAATTATTGAAGATTGCATTATATTGAATAATCAAGCTGGTAGGGGAGGAGGAATCCTAATTGGTGAATATGATTTTCACATTAAAGCATTATTAAAAAATTGCGTCATAGTAAATAACACTGCTAACTTGAGTAATCCATTCTACACATGGGGATTCGGTGGAGGCCTTGGAACATTGTTCTTTGAGAGTGTGTCTGTGAGGAATT
This sequence comes from Candidatus Proteinoplasmatales archaeon SG8-5, assembly GCA_001595885.1. Taxonomy (GTDB): domain Archaea; phylum Thermoplasmatota; class Thermoplasmata; order SG8-5; family SG8-5; genus SG8-5. The sequence continues at coordinate 3,157 of LSSH01000091.1, forward strand.
GCATAATTCGAGATAATTACATCTGGAATAATAGTTTGAAAGTCGCTGATCAAGTTGAGGTAATTCAACCAACTTCGTTTTATCTCAATTATTCCAACATCCAGGATGGGTATAATGGAACTGGAAACATTGACCAGGACCCGATGTTTGTGGACCCGAATACCGAGGACTATCACCTTAGGCTATCATCTCCATGCATAGATGCCGGGGATCCCAATGATACTGTTCCTACTGGTGGCGGTTCAAGAATCGATATGGGGATGTATGAGTTTGACCAACTCGTATATGACATCCCGCTTGAATTAGGTTGGAATCTTGTTTCATTACCATTTGAGCAATATGATGAGTCGATTGATTACGTTCTCCAAACCATTGATGGCAAATGGGATATTATTCAAACATATGATTCAGTTAGTGGCGTCTGGATGTCTCATTCCACATTCAAACCAGATAGACTGAATGACATTAATGTGTTAAACCACAGCCAAGGTTTTTGGATTCATGTTACGGGCATGAATGTCACCTTAACGATTGCAGGATATGAACCGAGTTTCACAAGTATTCCATTATACACTGGCTGGAACCTTGTGAGTTACCCATCACGACTCAATGAAACAGTAGCCAACGCCCTGTGGGGCACTGGAGCAGATAAAGTAATGGTCTGCGATACATCAGAGCCTTATCACATCAAAGAGGTTGGACCAACCTATGTGATGGGCCCTGGAGAAGGGTATTGGGTGCATGTCCTTGCTGATACCGTTTGGACAGTCGATTGGTAATTAGGAAAGTTATTTACAACCTGCAATCAATCCATTCCCGGTGACCCCATGAAGCGCGATTTCATCTCCATCCTGGATTTCGAGAAGGAGCTCGAAGAGACCATAGACGTGGCTATCAACATAAAAGCCAAGATAAAGAGCGGCGGAGAGTTCCAGCCCCTCAAGGGAAAGCATCTGGGCATGATATTCGAGAAGCCGTCGCTGCGCACCCGCGTTTCCTTCGAGATAGGATTCTCGCACCTCGGTGGGACCGCTCTGTATCTCGCCCCGAACGAGATCCAGGTGGGCAAGAGGGAGAGCGTCCACGACGTCGCCAAGGTGATATCGCGGTACGTTGATATCATCATGTACAGGGCGTTCAGCAACAAGGTGATGGTCGAGCTGGCCCAGCACGCCGACGTGCCCGTCATCAACGGCCTCGACGACCTGGAGCACCCGTGCCAGATCATGGCCGACCTGATGACGGTGAAGGAGCACCTGCACAAGCTCGAGGGTTTGAAACTCACCTACCTCGGGGACGGTAACAACGTGTGCAACTCGCTGCTTCTCGGCTGCGCGACGGTGGGCATGAACATGACGGTGGGCTGCCCGTCAAGCTATGAACCGGAATCCGGAATCCTGCAGAAGGCCAAGGACATCGCCACCAAGAAGGGGATGGTCATCGAGGTCATCGACGACCCCATCAAGGCCGTGAAGGACGCGGACGTGGTTTACACCGACACCTGGGTGTCAATGGGGGATGAGGCAGAGTTGGAGCAAAGGAAGCGCGTGTTCCCGCCCTTCCAGGTGAACGCGGACCTTGCCTCCCACGCCAATCCGAATCACATATTCCTGCACTGCTTACCAGCCCACCGAAACGACGAGGTCACGGACGAGGTCTTGGACGGCGAGCACTCGAAGGTCTTCGATCAAGCGGAGAACAGGATGTGGGCGCAGATGGCCGTCATGCTGAAGCTGCTTGCTCCGAAATCCGTGGACACTCGCGTTGAGCGGATCGAATAGAAACGTATGGCTGAACATAATTGAGGTTTGACCCTCAAACTCACTTAATGGCCTTCCCGTTTATCCCTGCCGAACCGCACGACCTTCCTGTTGGCTTTCCGTATCTGGCTTTGTTCTTCTGCCGTGAAACCGACCTTTGCGAGTATTCCGACGATGAAATCGCATTTGCCCTCGATATAGCTGTCAATATCATGGGGGTATTCGGAAGCCAGGCGTCGTTTGAGTTCGCTGTACTCGGAAACTTCCTCGGGATTGCTCCTCAAATAATCGCGGAATGCCAGATGGTTGCGAAGGCTTGTAGCACCGGCCAGACACACATACATGTTGTGGTCATAAGTCCATGTTCTGCCCTCGGCATATGGAACAGTGTTGTCTTCCCTGTCAAATGCCTGCCGGTCAAGAACCCCAAGGTCGCCCTGATACCTGTATCCCAGAGGAGCCAGCAGTTCAATGGAGCGTTTTACATTGTCATTGTTGTCAACAATGATGTCAATGTCAATGACCGGCTTTGCCGCGCATCCAGGAATAGCCGTGCTGCCTACATGCTGGACGTCTATGGATAGGTGACTCAACTGTTCTTGATATACGGATTTCAACAGTGTGAATTCCTCGACCCACCCAGGATCATAATCCTCGACGATGATTTGACGCCGGCTCATGGCTCTCTCCATCTGGCTTTCTTAACAACAAGAATTGCGAAAATAATTACTGTAACAACCAACGCGATCCAGTGATACATGTAGGATGTCTGGTCCCACGCTGTTTGCTCTGTTAGGTACCGAATAATCTCCGCCGCGTTGGAGGTCGGAAGTAGGTAGGCTATCCAGCTCATCCCGTATTGGGACAGCATCTCCTTGGGGTAGTACACGGGCGGCAGGAACACGAACAGGAAGGAGAGGAGGTTGGCCCATATGCCCAGAGTGTTTGGGCTCGCCTTCTGCTGATAGGTCGCGATTGTGAAGCCTATGACCGCAAGTCCGAGCCAGCACAGGGCCATCGCTCCGAAGGTAAGGAGCAGTCCCGTAAGGTCGAACATGCCGCGGTAGACGCCGAAGCCCATGAACAATAGGAAGCCGGGCAGGGCGAATATGAGGAAACCGAGGGTGATGCCTATTGAGTAAGAAATCGAACTCACGGGCATGGCCACCACCATCTCCCTCAGCTTCACGTACCTGTCCCATGTGAGGTCCTGGATGGAGGCGCTGATGCCGATGAAACCGATGCTCGACACGATGACGCCCACCAGGCCGGCGTTCAGCATTCCGCTGCCCCCGAAGAGGACGATGAAGAACAACGGAATTGCGGATAAGGCAGTGAGCAGAACGAGGATGAGGGGCTGTCTCTTCAGGTCCGGTATCGATTTCAACCATGCGATGAGGAACGCGTCCCTGATGACCTTCTTCACAGCCATTGGACCTCCCCCGTTTGGAGCGTGTATGTAAAACATGTTGGGACCTGGAATGTGGAATAATCTCCCAACATTGGCCCAACCATATTCATTCGATCGCCTCCCCGACCAGGTATACGAATGCATCCTCCAGCGTGACCGGCGATGCCTCGGCATGGACGTCCTTCTTCAGCATGTCGCGGACCATCTCGATGGCCTCCTCGTCGCTCTCCAGGTAGACGACGGCGCGGTCTCCGATCTTTGTGACCTCCGGATATCTGGTCCTGTCGATAGCGTTCTCGGGTGCGATGACCCGATACCTGTATGGAATGCTCTTCTTGATCTCCTCGGGGGTTCCCACGGTGATCAGGTTGCCCTTGTCTATTATGGCCAACCGGTCGGAGACCATCTCGGCCTCGTCCATCATGTGCGTCGTCAGGATGATAGTCTTGCCCGTCGCCGCCCTGTCGCGCAGCGTCGACCATACGTTCCTGCGGCCTATGGCGTCGAGGCCGCTCGTGGGCTCGTCGAGCATGAGGACGGGCGCGTCACTGGCGATGGCCGCCGCGATCAACCCGCGCCTCTTCTCGCCTCCGGAGAGGGTTTGGCTCGGACGGTCCTTCAGGTCCCACATCAGCATGGCCTTGAGTGATTCTTCAGCTTTCGCCTTCGCCGTCTCCTTATCCATACCGCGCAAAAGGGAAAGGTAATACGCATAATCCCAGGGAGTGTAATTCGAGTATGCCATAGCATCTTGCGGCACCATGGCGATGTTCTCCCTCACCGCCTTGGGGTCGTTGACCACGCTGTCGCCCAAGATGTGGGCGTCTCCGGCCGAGGGCATGAGCTGGGTGCATAGGATCCGTAAGAACGTCGTCTTGCCCGCACCGTTCGGCCCGAGAAGTGTGAATACCTCGCCCTTGCTCATCTGCATGCTGACTGACCGGAGGGCCCGGACCCTGTCCTGCCTCGCAGAGCATTTCGGGCACTTGGTCACGTTGCCTATCTTCTCGCCGCAGCTGTAGCACTGGCCTGTCGGGTGCTTGTAGCCTTTCTTGTCCACCTTGATCCTTTGATCATAGGTCTTGGACACGCCCTTCGCCACTATGGCCGGACCGTTGTCCTTCTTTCCCAACGATTCCATGCTCGCCATGCTTTCGCTCCTATCGATTGGTCATAGGCTGTGCAGACTATATAAACGAACTGGAAAAATATGACCACTTAATAAGTTCCCCAAATCGCGGAGAGTTCCTCGGGTTCCTTAAGTGCTGCCTGGGCTGCCGCGAACCTGGCCACCGGCACCCTGTATGGCGAACAGCTGACGTAATCGAGGTTAATCGTGTGTACGAAACCGATGGAATTGGGCTCGCCGCCATGCTCCCCGCAGATACCTATCTTCAGGTCGGGCTTGGTCTTCCTGCCCCACTGGACCGTTATGGCCATCAGTCTTCCCACGCCCTTCTGGTCCAATATCTCGAAGGGGTTGTGCTTCAGCACCTTCCTCTCATTGTACAACGGCAGGAAGGTATTCTCCGCATCCTCCCGGCTGAAGCTGAAGCAGGCCTGGGTGAGGTCGTTGGTCCCGAAGGAGAAGAAGTCAGCCCACTCGGCTATGCGGCCAGCTCGCATGCAGGCCCGTACGACCTCGATCATAGTTCCCAGCAATACCGGTATCTTGACGCCCGTCTCCTCCTCGACGAGGATTTTCTCTTCGAGTATCTGCCCGTAAATCCATTTCAACTCATCGGTTGTGCAGACCTGGGGTATCATGATCTGGGGTTCGATGTTCTTCCCTTCCTTGATGAGGAGGGCGGCCGCCTCGCACACCGCCCGCATCTGCATCCGGTAGATCTCGGGATAGGTTATGCCCAGTCTGACTCCCCTGTGCCCTAGCATAGGATTGACCTCGACCATCTTCCTGACCTTCGAGAGCATCGTGAGCTTCCTCTCGAGAACCTTCTGTGCGACCTCCTGTTCGTGCAGCATCTCAGTTTCTTTGGACAGCCTGTGAATCACCGATTGTGTCTCATCTGGAAGCCCGACCATGTTCACAGCTCCTGACAGCGTGCGCATCGATTTTATCCAATCAACGAAACGTGTGAGGTTCTGGACATCGGTATTCAGTTCCTCGACACTCGGTAAGAACTCGTGAAGGGGTATGTCGAGTAAGCGGACAACCACAGGCATGGGCTCCATAATCCTGAATATATCGACGAAGTCGTCCCTCTGGAATGGCATCAGACGGTCGAGGCTCTTCTTTCTCTCCTCTTCAGAGTCGGCAAGTATCATTTCGACGACTATGGGAAGGCGGTCGACTGCGTTAAACATCCTCTCTGTCCTGCAGAGGCCGAGGCCTTCGGCACCGAACTTCAAAGCCGCCCGTGCAGCCTCAGGTGTTGAGGCGTTCGCCCACACACCGAGCTCGCGGATCTCGTCTGCCCACTTCAGCACCCTCTCGGCCTCCGCGGAGAGGTCAGGAGCGATTGTATGGATCTGACCGCAGATGACAGCACCGTCCGTGCCGTCGATGGTTATAAAATCACCCTCGCAAACCTCGACATCACCGATGCGGAATGTCCGCGCTTTGGCATCAATATCCATGTCCTCGCAGCCGCTGACACAGGGCTTGCCCATGCCCCTGGCAACGACGGCAGCATGACTGGTCTTGCCACCTCTGGCAGTGAGGATGCCCTGGGCTGCAAAGAAACCGTGAATGTCGTCCGGCTTGGTCTCCTCCCTTACCAGGATGACCTCCTCTCCTCGATCGTTCCACGCAACTGCATCGTCCGCGTGGAACACGACTCGGCCCACTGCCGCCCCTGGAGACGCTGGAAGACCGGTGCCAACAGGGTTGACGCTTTCCTTGGGGTCCAGACGTCTGTGGAGAAGCCTGGCTATCTGGTTGGGATCGATCATCAGGATTGCTTCCTTCTTGTCGATGAGCTTCTCGTCGACCATGTCAACGGCGATCTTTATGGCTGCCTGGGCGGTCCTCTTCCCGGTCCTCGTCTGGAGTATGTACAACTTACCCTCTTCGATTGTGAACTCGAAATCCTGCATGTCCTTGTAATGGGCCTCCAGGTCGTGATAGACCTTCTTCAGTTCCTCGAACTGGGCAGGCATGTCGGATTCCATCTCGATGACAGGTTTCGGCGTTCTGATACCGGCGACCACATCCTCTCCCTGAGCGTTAATCAGGAACTCGCCGTAATACTCCTTGTTGCCTGTCCCGGGATTCCTGGTGAAAGCCACACCGGTAGCAGAACTCTCTCCGATATTGCCGAAAACCATCGCCTGAACAGTCACCGCGGTTCCCAGGTCGTCGGATATGTCATTCAGCATCCTATACGTCTTGGCCCGGGGATTGTCCCAAGAAGCAAAGACCGCCTTGACAGACATCAACAATTGTGTCTCTGGGTCGGCGGGGAAGTCCTCACCTGTGTGTTCCCTGACAATATCCTTGTATGTTCCCACGAGTTCGTCAAGTGCGTGCTCGTCCAATTCGACGTCGAGCGTGATGCCCAGTTTCCTCTTCAGGGCCAGTAACTGCTTCTCGAAGTTCTCAAGCTCTATTCCGAGAACAACGTCGCTGAACATCTGGATGAGCCTTCTGTAACAATCCAGGGCGAACCTACGGTTCCCTGAAACCTTTGCTAGGCCCTCGACCGTCTCTTTGTTAAGCCCTAGATTGAGAATTGTGTCCATCATTCCCGGCATCGAGTGCAGCGCACCCGACCTGACGGAAAGGAGTAAAGGTTTCCCTGGGTCACCGAACCTCTTGCCGGTCTGCTCCTCAAGAGTCTTAAGGCCCTCCTTCACCTGGTTCCACATGTCATCCGGCAGCCTGCCCTTCATTTCCCTGTAGAAGTTGCAGGCCTGGGTTGTGATGGTGAAACCGGGTGGTACAGATAGGCCTCCCCTCGTCATCTCTGCAAGGTTGGCGCCCTTGCCCCCGAGCAGCTCCTTCATGTCCGCCCTGCCCTCTGAGAAGAGATAGAGATATTTGTCCGGCATTTCCGCCCCTCATTTTCATGCCCGATTGATTTTCAAGATTAAAATCTATGCCTGAACGAAACGATTTCAGGAGAGGGGATTGAAAATGAGGTCGAACTCCCGCGGGTTGGAGAACTCGTTCCATCCGTCATCCCTGTTGTCCGGATTGGATTTGGTCTTGTGCCTCCTCAATCTCTCTTCTTTCATGAACCGGCGCTGCTCGATTTTCTGGTTGGTGCTCCTGTTCAGCAACTCCATTATCGGTGTCTGGCCGTCAAGTGTCAACTTATCGAAGCGCACGCCGTTCCTCAGCATCAGGGCCTTGAGGAATCCCAACCTGTTCTCGTTCAGGTCCTCCATGTCCCTCCTGAACTGCTTGGTCTTGGCCACCCTCCAAGGCATGAAGGAATCCAACGATTGAATCTCCAGCTGGCATTCGAATTCGTTCCTGCTGATGTCCCCCTTCACATACAATGCGCTCAACCTGTCCAGGGTCTGTCTTGTCCAAAGATCGGACTCCCTCAGCACCTCCATGCCCGGGAAATCCTGGGCCAGTCCCCATTTCCCGCCGCCCCTTTTAGCGTCCAGGAACAAGATGCGGGACATCCCCAACGTGATGTCGTTCCTCTCCCCATAGACATTGGAATTGTTTGTCACGTAAAGGTTTACTTCAGTACCCTTGCCTTTGAGGGTTTCTATCAATCTGTGGATCGCCCTGATCCTCTCACCCAGCCTACCCGAGGGAATGAACGGGTCGTTCAACGCCTCGTTCTTGTCCAGGCCGATCTTCCCGCCTTCCTCGGCGGCCGTAGTCTTTGTCTCACCCAGGACAAGGCTGGTCAGCCAAAGGTGGATGCTCGAGGTCCGCATCAATGGGGGAAGAAGGCAGTTGCGGCTCATCACGAAGAAGTTGACCTCGTCCAACTCGTCCGTGTTCACGTGCGAGTGCTCGAAGGTTCCGGGAAAATCCCCCCTATCGATTATCGTCCTCATGTTCCCGCTCCATGCTGCATCCTCGGAAGCCAAGGTCGGTTTCCCGTTAAGGTAAGGGACGTTCTCGAGGAACCTTGACCTACCGAAAATCAGGTCGTTGTGGAAATCATCGGTCAGACCCTTCAGAGAAAGGTACATGCCCTTCTCCGGCTGTATGAAATAATCGGGATGACAAAGGAGTATGTCGTCACCGAGCAGATGGGCCTCCTCTCCTTCCTCGAGAAGGTCCTGGAGCGTATCTGTCGAATGGGCGCTCTTGCCGCCCAGACTAACGGCGTTGAATATGTCCAGGCTCCTCTTCATCTTGCCTGTATTGACATCCCTCAACAATGTTATCCTGCTGCCCACGTGCATGGACGCGCAGCCTTCCTTCTCGTTCGTGAAAAGCTCCCCGAGCATTGTCTTATCGGCCTTCTTCTTCTCGCCGAAGTAGATGACGTCCGAGGCTATTGTCGTCGTCGGCATACCCTCGGATACATTACTGCCGTGGAGGATGAAGCGGTTGCCCTCGAAGTCTGGGAAGAACAATACCCGTTGGTCGGCCGGTCGATTTCTTTCATCTCCTCCCAGGCCGAAGTGAATCTGCTCGGACGCCCAGGCCAGATAAGCGTACGTATCCGGAACCAGGGTTTCTGTGACGAAGAACTTGACAGGATGGTCGCCGTACCTGCGCTTTGTCCTGAGCCAATTCATGGATACTGCCCGCTTTGCTATCCTCCTCAGGCGGTGGTCCAGCTCCTGCTCCGCCATTGCCCGCAACTCGGTGACGTCC
>LSSH01000092.1 GCA_001595885.1 Candidatus Proteinoplasmatales archaeon SG8-5
AGAAGCTGATGCCCGAAATACCCCTGATAACGGGACAGAGGGTCCTGGACACCTTCTTCCCGCTGGCAAAAGGCGGGACCGCCGCTATCCCCGGCGGTTTCGGGACCGGCAAGACCGTCACCCAGCACCAGCTATCCAAGTGGAGCGACGCGAAGATCGTCGTCTACGTGGGATGCGGCGAGCGCGGCAACGAGATGACCGAGGTGCTGACCGAGTTTCCCGAGCTGGAAGACCCCTGGACGGGCGCCCCGCTCATGCAGAGGACCATCCTGATAGCCAACACGTCCAACATGCCGGTGGCCGCGAGGGAGGCTTCCGTCTATACAGGCGTCACAATCGCCGAGTACTTCAGGGACATGGGCTACCACGTCTCGCTGATGGCGGACAGCACCAGTCGATGGGCCGAGGCCATGAGGGAGATATCGTCCAGGCTGGAGGAGATGCCGGGCGAAGAAGGATATCCAGCATACTTATCTGCAAGGCTTTCAGAATTCTATGAAAGGGCCGGGCGTGTAACAGCCCTCAGCGGTTCCGAGGGTTCCGTATCCATCATCGGGGCCGTGTCCCCGCCGGGCGGCGACTTCTCCGAGCCCATCACCCAGGGAACGCTCCGCATCGTCAAGGTCTTCTGGGCCCTGGACACCAAACTGAGGGAGCGAAGGCACTTCCCGGCTATCAACTGGCTCACAAGCTACAGCCTTTACCTTTCCACCCTCGAGGATTGGTTCACGAAGGAGGTTGCGACCGACTTCCTCAAGTTAAGGGGATGGGCGATGGGCGTGCTACAGAAGGAGGCGGAATTGCAGGAAATCGTTCAACTCGTCGGCTCGGACGCGCTGCCTGAAGAGCAGCGCCTCACCCTCGAGGTCGCCAGGATGCTGAGGGAGATCATCCTCCAGCAGAACGCTTACCACAAGGTGGACACATACAGCGATATAAAGCGCCAGTACGAGCTTCTGTTGGCCATCAAGCAGTTCGCCGACATGTCGGAGAGGTCCATATCCCTTGGTTCGTCCGTTCAGGACGTGTGCAACCTCCAATCCACATTGCTGCTTTCAAAGGTAAAATATGAAGGCGATTTCGACAAGGAGCTGGGCAACGCATTGACGTGCCTGAGTGACGACTTCAGGGAACTGGAGGGATCACAATGAAGGAATACAGGACCATATCCGAGATATCGGGACCGCTGGTATTCGTCGAGAAGACCGAGGAGGTCGGATACAATGAGCTCGTCCACATCACCCTGGCCGACGGCACCTTGAAAAGGGGCCAGGTCCTGGACACATCGAAGGATGTCGTGGTGGTGCAGGTCTTCGAGGGCACGGCCGGCATAGACAAGTCCTCAGGGGTCAAGTTCCTGGGCGAGACTGTGAAGATCGCCGTGTCCAAGGACATGCTGGGCAGGATTTTATCCGGCAGCGGCGAGCCCATCGACGGCGGTCCGTCCATCATCCCGGAGAAAAGGATAGAGATCACCGGAGCGGCCATAAATCCCTGGGCCAGGGACTCGCCGTCCGAATGGATCCAGACGGGAATATCCGCCATCGACGGCATGAACACCCTTGTCCGCGGACAGAAGCTGCCCGTGTTCTCTGGGAGCGGCCTTCCCCACAACGAGATCGCCCTGCAGATAGCCAGGCAGGCGAAGGTCGTTGGAAAGGACGAGGATTTCGCGGTGGTCTTCGCTGCCATGGGCATCACCCACGAGGAGGCGCAGCAGTTCATCAAGGACTTTGAACGGACGGGCGCGCTGAAGAGGGCGGTGATATTCCTGAACCTGGCCGACGACCCGGCCATCGAGCGGCTCATCACGCCCAGGATGGCGCTGACCGCTGCCGAATATCTCGCGTTCGAGCACGACATCCACATCCTCGTCATACTGACGGACATGACCAATTACTGCGAGGCGCTGAGGCAGATAGGCGCGGCGAGGGAGGAGGTGCCCGGAAGGCGAGGTTACCCCGGATACCTGTACACGGATTTGGCAACCATCTACGAGAGGGCCGGCAGGATAAAGGGCAAGAAGGGTTCGATCACCCAGATACCCATCATTTCCATGCCCGACGACGACATCACCCATCCCATTCCCGACCTCAGCGCCTACATCACCGAAGGCCAGCTGGTGGTCGACCGTAATCTCCATAGGAAGGGCATCTACCCGCCTCTTAATCCATTGCCATCGCTGTCCAGGTTGATGAGGCTGGGCATCGGCGCCGGCATGACCAGGGAGGACCACGACCAGGTGACCAACCAGCTTTATGCGGCTTACGCCGAGGGCAACGACCTTAGGGGCCTGGTCGCCATCGTCGGAAAGGAATCGCTGTCCGATCGGGACCGCAAGTTCCTCGAGTTCGCGGACATGTACGAGGACGAGTTCATCAGACAGGGCCGGGACGAGGAGAGGGGCATCGGGGAGACGCTGCAGACTGCCTGGAAGCTCCTGGCCACGCTGCCGAAGGCCGTGCTTGTCAAGATAGACCGTGAGACAATAGAGAAGTTCTACCCCAAGGAGGCCCAAGCGGAGGAGAAGGAACCTCCCGCGGAGATAAAGGCCCCACCCCATCAGAAGGCCGCGCCGCCCCCAAAAAAGGCGGTACCACCGAAGGAAGCAGCGGCTAGACCGCAAGCTAAAGCTCCAGCTAAGAAGACAGCGCCTGCCCAATCCCAAGGGCAGGCAAAGGTCGTGAAGAGGTCTGCTCAACCTGCGAAGGTGTTGAAGAAGGCGGCACCCGCCAAGGAAGAAGCAAAGGAGTGAAGATGACGACGGAATACAAGCCAACACGTTCGGTCCTTCTCGATATCAAGAAGAAGATCAAGCTGTCCGAGACCGGCTACAAGCTGCTGAAGATGAAGCGCGACGGCCTGATAATGGAGTTCTTCAACATCCTGGACAAGTCCAAGGACATCAGGAGGCGCATCACGGAAGAGTACAAGGTCGCGGCCCAGAAGATAGCCGTGGCCCAGGCCGTTGACGGGGCCATAGAGGTGAAGTCCGCCGCCTTCGCGGTATCGGAGTGTCCCACACTAGGCCTGGAGAGCAGGAACGTGATGGGCATCGTCGTGCCCGAGATAGAGGCGACGAGCGTGAAGAAGCGCGTGAACGAGCGCGGCTACGGCATCATAGGCACGTCCATCAGGATAGACGAAGCCGCACAGGCCTTCGAGAACCTGGTCGAGGACATCATCCTGGCCGCTGAATATGAGACCAAGATGCGGCGCCTCATCGAGGAGATCGACAAGACCAAGCGCCGCGTCAACGCCCTCGAGTTCAGGGTGATACCCGAGCTGGAGCAGGCGGAGGCGTTCATCAGGTTCAGGCTAGAAGAGATGGAGAGGGAGAACACCTTCAGGTTGAAGAGGCTGAAGAAGGCGAGCGCATGAGGTCATTTGACAAAGCGGGTCCGGAGAACACGGACGAATGTGTGAGACTGGCTTACGAACGAGCCAAGGCGCTGGGGCTGAAGGAGGTCATCGTCGCCACCAACAGGGGCGATACCGTGAGGAAGGTCCTCGACGTTTTCGAGGGCTTCACCGTAATTGCCGTGAACCACAGGGCCGGCTTCAGGGAGCCGTGGAAGGTGGAACTGCCCGACGACGCGCGAAAGGAGCTGGAGGACCGCGGGGCCAAGGTGGTCATAGCCACCCACGCCTTCAGCGGCATAGAACTGGCCTTCAAGAATGAATATCAGGGGATGTACCCGGGCCCGCTGGCGGCCGACGTCCTGAGGATGTTCGGCCAGGGCACCAAGGTGTGCGTCGAGATCGCGCTCATGGCCGCGGACGCGGGAGTGCTCAGCGGCGATACGGTGATGACAATCGGCGGGACCGGGACCGGTGCCGATACCGCGATAGTACTCACACCGGTGCACCAGAAGGACTTCCTGGACATGAGGATCCACGAGATTGTTTGCAAGCCGAAGTGAGTTATCTTGTTCGATTAACGGGTAGCAACCTGTAAACACACCACACAGGGCGAAACCGTTTTAACAATCAGCACCATCCAGCTCTGGTGAGGTTGTGAGTGTGAAACTCGGGATCATCGGCGGCTCTGGCATCGCGGACGCTGGCTTCTTCGAGGAGCGGGAGCAGGTAGAGGTGGAGACGCCATATGGCAAGCCCTCGGCCCCCTTTGTACTGGGCAGGGTCGGTGAGGTGGACGTCATATTCCTGCCGAGGCACGGAATAGGCCACAAGATACCGCCGCACGAGATCAACTTTAGGGCCAACGTCTGGGGAATGAAGCATCTGGGGGCACGCACGCTCATATGCCCGTCGGCCGTCGGCTCACTCAAGGAGGATTACGAGCCTGGCGAGATATGCGTCTCGGACCAGTTCATAGACTTTACCAAGAACAGGAAGTACACGTTCTTCGACACCGGCAAGGTGATGCACGTTTCCACCGCTGACCCCTTCTGCGAGGACTTGCGCCGGCTCCTCATCGGCATATGCAGGGAGAAGGACATCCCGTTCCACGACAAGGGAACCTACGTCTGCATCGAGGGGCCGAGGTTCTCCACCCGCGCGGAGAGCCGCATGTTCCGCAACTTCGCCGACATCATCGGCATGACAATGGTCCCCGAGGCCCAGCTCTGCAGGGAGCTGGGGCTGTGTTATGCGAACGTGTCGATGATCACGGATTACGACGTCTGGGCGGAGAATCCGGTCAATATCGCCGAGGTCATCAGGACGATGAAGGCGAACGTTGAGAAGATACAGGTCATCCTAGAGACCGCGGCCCAGAGGCTGCCCGGACTTGAGTTCTCCTGCGATTGCGAGGCCCTCGCCAAAGACGGGGAGTTCTAACCGGTTGTCCGGTGTCTCAATCCGGTTGTGAAAAATCAGACTTCGCAGTTGTCAAGTGTTTCAATCTTATTGTTGATGATCTGACATGAAACCAGATTTCATTTGACCATACTTCAACCGGCGGGAATACAAGTGTTTATTAATCCGGGAGCTCATGTCTTTTCCATAGGAACTGGGGATTGAGGGATTCCCAGGAAAGCCTTTAATATCCGAATAGTTACAACGGATGTGTGATAACATGGCCGAAGCGGAGTTCATCATTAGGACCGAGGGGCTCAACAAGAGGTTCAAGACCGTGCAGGCGGTCAAGGACCTGAGCCTGAACGTCAGGAAAGGGGACATCTACGGATTCCTGGGCCCGAACGGGGCCGGCAAGACCACGACGATAAAGATGATCCTGGACCTGATCAACCCGGACTCTGGTGATGTCTACATCAAGGGCATCCTGACCAGAGAGAACGGCGTCGGCGTCAGGCAGGGCATCGGCTACATGCCCGAGCGCACGCAATTCTACAGGAACCTCACCGCCCTCCAGACAATGGAGTTCTTCGCGGAGCTGAAAGGGGTGGACAAGGCCGAGTGTGACGAGCTCCTTAACAAGATGGGGCTTGAGAAGTGGAAGGACAAGAAGGTGGGAACCTTTTCCAAGGGCATGGTCCAGCTGATGGGCATCGGCCAGTCCCTGCTGGGTTCCCCGGAGCTGCTCATCCTCGACGAGCCCACCTCAGGCCTTGACCCGCGCTGGGCCAGGATACTAAAGGACACGATGCTGGAGGTGAACTCGAACGGTACGACGGTCTTCTTCTCCTCACACCTGCTTTCCGAGGTCCAGGAGCTGTGCAACCGCGTTGCGATCCTGAACAAGGGCCAGCTCATCATCGAGGACACCGTGGAGAAGGTCAGCGAGGGGCAGATGCAGAAGCCCAAACTGATCCTCAAGATATCTGGCGACGCCGGGGCGGCGGCCCAGGTCATCAGGAAGGGCGGGTTCTCGGACGTCGACTTCCACGGGAACGTCGTCTCGGTGCACTGCGACAGCCATGAGAGAACGAAGGTCCTCAACCTGCTGGCCCAGGCGAACATCGTCGTGGACGACTTCAGGACCCAGGAGGTCTCCCTCGAGGACGCCTTCATGAAATACATTGGCGATGAAAGGTCCGTGGGAGGTGAGTTGAATGGGGATTGATGTCAACACGAGGGCGATATTCACCGTGGCCAAGAAGGAGTTCATGGACAACGTCAGGAACAAGTGGATTCTCGCATTGACCATAATATTCATCATCCTGACCCTCGTCATCTCCTTTGCGCACGGCCGGGGAGAGCTGACAGGTGCCGAGATCACCGTTCTGGGCCTGCTTTCGATATCCACCCTGCTTGTTCCCATCATCGCGATAATGCTGGGATATGCCTCCATATCTGGAGAGGCCGAGACCGGCTCCCTATCGGTCGTCATGGCCCATCCCATCAGGAGGGTCGAGGTGCTGCTGGGCAAGTATATCGGACTCGGTGCGGTGCTATCAACGTCCATAATCCTCGGTTTCGGTATCGCCGGCATCCTGATCATGACCGGAGATGCCAGCGATGTCGCTGGATACCTGGTGTTCATCGGGTTGACCATACTGTTGGGTCTCGTGTACCTGAGCCTGTCCATCTGCTTCTCTGCAATACTCAAGAGACGTGTTACCTCGCTTGGGGCCGGTATAGGCCTTTTCTTCTGGGCGATGATCATCGGTTCCGTGATCATGGCCATCTTCTGGGCGACCGGCGGCGACCTCATGGACCTCGGCACGACCGGTATGCCGGATTGGATGTGGAGCTCCATGATGATACTCAGCCCCTCTGACATGTACCAGACAGCGACCATGCTGGGCTTCGGTCTGAGGGAGTTGGCCGTGGTCGGATTCGAGATATCTGTTCCGGATTACATTACCCTGGGCAAGCTTCTGGTCATCTTCGCCACATGGATACTGGCACCGTTCTTCGTTGCCTACTACTTCTTCAAGAAGAGGGACATCTGAGAATTAACATGATGCACGGGGAGCGATTAGGTCAATCCCTCACCTCAATAATAATGGTCAATTGGGCGAATGATTGTGCAAAGCCCTCCCCGGGTTTGAAGGTAAATTGTATGCAGGGGGAGCGATCAGGCAAATCCCTCCCCGGGTTTGAAGGTAAATTGTATGCAGGGGGAGCGATTTGAACACTCGAAGGACTAACCACAGGATCCTAAGTCCTGCCCCTTTGGCCAAGCTCGGGTACCCCTGCAATATGCGGATGGAATCCAATACTGGCATAGCAGAATGCAGGTCTGCCGAATCGCAGCACTGTCCATCTAGAATCACGATTCGGCTAGACCGCCGATTGCGTTTACCAGCATTTCACAACAGAGCAATCGTCACCGATTAATAAACTCTTGCGAAGAAGCATACCGACTCAGCAAATCAAAACGCAGGTCGGCTGAATCGCAGTCAAGGGTGTATTCAACCAGGATTCGTCGAATACCGACGATTGCGCTTGCTTCACTCAACAGGGCAATCGATTATCAACTCTTACGAACTCCTAGGCATGACGATACGTTTAAATTACTCTCCCTCATCCACGAATCCGGTTGATACCATGAAGCTGACCGTGATAGGTTGTGGGTCCATCGGAAAGACATTGGCCAATATGCTGGACGGCACTGACGGGGTCGAGGCGATGTACTTCGTCGACCGTAACAAAACCCGAATAGAAAAGCTTTCCAGGCAGTGCCCCAGCGTCAAGTGCGCAGACGATTACGAATCCGCAGTGGAGAAATCCGACGTCGTTGTTGAGGTCGCCTCCCAATCCGCAGTGAAGGAGTATATTCCACATGCCCTCGAGAGCGGCAAGGACGTCATCGTCATGAGCGTCGGGGCCTTCGTGGACGATGAGTTCAGGGAGAAGTGCAAGGTCATGGCAAAGCAGAACCATTGCCGCGTCTACGTGCCCTCGGGTGCGGTCTGCGGCATAGACGGCATCACGGCCGCCGCCGTCGAGGACATCGAGGAGGTCATCCTGATGACCTACAAGCACCCTGAGGTGTTCAAGGACGTCAAGTACATCAAGGAGAAGGGTATCAACCTCAAGAACATAAAGAGACCAACCGTCGTCTACAACGGACTGGCAAAGGATGCGGTCAGGCACTTTCCCAAGAACATCAACGTTGCCGCCACGCTCAGCCTGGCCGGCCTGGGAATGGAGAACACGCGCGTCAGGATAGTCGTCGACCCCAAGGCGCTGAAGAACACCCACCGCATAATCGCCAAGGGCAGGTTCGGCGAGATAGAATGCTGGACCAGGAACACGCCGTTCCCCGATAACCCGAGGACGAGCTATCTGGCCGCCCTTTCACTGATCTCGGCCGTCAAGAAAATCTCCGGTAGCTTTTGGATAGGTGTCTGATGTTGATCGGGCCCGGTCCTTCTTGGGAACCATCATGATGTCTAATCCAGCCGTCGTCATTCGAATCCGCCGTCATTCGAATCCACTTTCCAAAAGGCTTATAACAATAACCATTATGTAGGGGTTCACTTTCGTGATGGATTGTCATGGATTACACCAGGTTCGAGAAGGCGAGGATCATCGGTGCGAGAGGGCTGCAGATCAGCATGGGCGCTCCCATTCTCATCAAGGTTCCCGAGGACCTGATAGACCCGATAGACATAGCGATGCAGGAGTACGAGAAGGGAGTGCTGCCCATCACCGTCAAGAGGAAAATTGAGAGCTGAGGGGGGAAGATGAGTCTTATAGAAAGCGCGGTGTCGAGGATTATCCTGGACAGCCGAGGGAATGCCACGGTCGAGGTCGAGATCATCACGGAGAACGGCTACGGAATGGTCGCTGCACCGAGCGGTGCCAGCACGGGCGAGCACGAGGTCCAGGCATTTCCCGAGGGCAGTGCGGAGGTCTCGCTCAAGGCCTTCGAGGACGACGTCGTCCCGCAGCTGATCGGCATGGACGCGACCGAGCAGAAGGTCATCGACGCGCTCCTTCACCAGATAGACGGGACTCCGAACTTCTCCCGAATCGGCGGCAACCTGGCAGTGGCGACCTCGCTTGCGGTGGCGAGGGCCGCGGCAACGGCCCAGGGGGTTCCGTTGTACCGGTACGTCGGGGGGTCGCTGGTCGATACGATACCCAAACCCCTGGGAAATCTCATCGGCGGCGGAAGGCACGCCATAGGGGGAACTGACATCCAGGAGTTCCTCGTCATATCCACTTCAGGCAATGCCCAGAAGAACGTCTTCGGCAATGCGAAGGCGCATAAGATGGTGGGCCAAGCCCTCAAGGAACGGTTGCCCGGGACAGCCATAGGACGAGGGGACGAAGGGGCCTGGGTGGCGGCGCTCAGCAACGAGGACGCGCTAGCGCTCCTGGTCGAGGTCTGCGACAAGGTCAGCAGCGAGGTGGGATTCAATATCGAACCCGCCCTGGACGTTGCCGCATCCGAGTTCTTCGTGAACGGCAGGTACAGGTACAAGGACAAGGAACTCACGCCGGACCAGCAGGTGGAGTTCATGGCCGACCTCGTCGACCGGCACGGACTGCACATACTCGAGGACCCGCTGGACCAGAACGATTTCGAGGGCTACGCGAGATTGACCGAACTCGTCGGCAACAAGACGCTGGTGGTCGGCGACGACCTGTACGTCACCAACAAGGAACGGCTGGCCAAGGGCATAGAGATGGGCGCCACGAACGCCATTCTGATCAAGCCCAACCAGATAGGGACGCTCACCGACACACGCGACACGGTCGAGCTTGCCAGGAAATACGGGTTCGAGACCGTGATATCGCACAGGAGCGCTGAAACGCCGGACGACACCATCGCCCATTTGGGCGTGGCCTTCGGCTCCCACGCCATAAAGACGGGGGCCGTGGGCGGCGAGAGGATAGCAAAGCTTAATGAACTCATCAGGATCGAAGAGGACATGGAGGTGTAAGTATGGACGATGCAGAAACAGCTGTTGACGATGAACCGAAGCAGGACAGAACACCGTTGCTAATACCCGAGGACCAGTATCTCAGCTCCGGCGTCCACATAGGGACGCAGCAGAAGAGCGCTGACATGAAGCAGTTCCTCTTCAAGGTCCGATCGGACGGCCTGTACATGCTGGATTTCAAGAAGACGGACGAGCGCATCAGGGTGGCCACCCAGTTCCTCACCCAGTACGAGCCCGAGAATGTGCTGGTCGTTTCTGCCAGACAATACGGTCAGAAGCCGGTGAGGACCTTCGCCAAGACAATCGGAATGAAGTACTTCGCGGGCAGGTTCGTGCCCGGCTCGCTCACCAATCCCAGATTGCCCGACTACATAGAGCCGAAGATGCTCCTCGTCACGGATCCCTCAGCGGACCAGCAAGCCGTGAGGGAGGCGCTGAACATCAATATACCAATCGTGGGCCTCTGCGACGCCAACAACGAGACCAAGAACATAGACCTGGTCATCCCAACGAACAACAAGGGCCGGCGGTCGCTTGCCACAGTATACTGGCTCCTGACCAGGGAATACCTCAAGGCCAAGGAGACCATCGCGAAGGACGAGGACTTCAACCTGACCATCGAGGACTTCGAGGCCACGCTTTAGGTTTCGGGTTTGATATTGAAATCATCATACTTCTAGTACCTTTGAATACGTTGTTATATCACGCCAGAATCTTCGAATACGTATTATATCACACCAGAATCATTCATCGTGCTGACATATTGCCCGCAGTTTGACCCTATCCGGTTCTCCTCCAGCTCGCCGATGCTGAGTATCACCTCGAAGCC
Organism: Candidatus Proteinoplasmatales archaeon SG8-5; assembly: GCA_001595885.1. Lineage (GTDB taxonomy): Archaea > Thermoplasmatota > Thermoplasmata > SG8-5 > SG8-5 > SG8-5. The sequence continues at coordinate 10,597 of LSSH01000092.1, forward strand.
CTTCTCCTCGAACCTTTTGACAAGACCTGAAACAGTCTCGGGCTTCTCCGCATCAAAGCCCGGCTGGACCTTGTGATATCTGGCCCGATAGGTTGGATTCAGGGGCGTGAGCTTTATGATATAATTTTCAGTATCGAAGAGGCTGGCTATCCGCCTAGGGTCTATCTCAACGCCCTTGATGACGATGAAGTTGAGGGTGACCTTCTTATCCGCCTGATTGCGGAACTGGCGGCCGAGGGCTGCCATCTCAGGCAATATAAGGCACCGCGCCGGGATGAGCCGGAGCCGGGCGGCATTGTCGGTCGAGTGTATGGAGAATTGCAGTTGGAACCGGCCCCGGAATGCCGCGTCCTTGATGCTCCTCAATTGCTGGATGAAGGGTGCGCAGTTGGAGGGTGCCACGGTGGAGAAGCTTATCACGACGTTGTCATGACCATAATTGGCCAGGCCTCTGAGGAAGTCGAGAACCGCCGGATTGAGGGTGGGCTCTCCCATTCGCGCCAGCTGGATCTTCCACATCTGGCTGGTCACCTCTCCGTTCGGAAAGCGGTTCCTGACGAGGTGGTCTACTTGGGCCGAGAGTTCTTCGACGGAGAGAGGGCGCGCATAATGGCCCCCCGCATCGCACATCTTGCAGGATATGGGGCATCCCACGGAGGTGGATATGATGTTCACCCATTTGTCCTCTCTCGTCCTGGGGGGCTGGACAGATTCCACGAACTCTATCCTGTGCCCTCCGTCCACCTCGCCCACGTAGACCTTTGCGAGCCCGTCGTTGCCGTGTTCGGCTATGACCTTCAATCCGGAACCCCCGCTCCGTCCTGTCCGCCCCCGCCTGGCCCTTCATTCCTGCAACCAGTCATCATTCTCAATCCAGGGCCTCCAGGTATCTTGACATGATGTTGGCCATCTCAACGCCGTCCCCCACGGCCATTGAAACCTGGCCCAGGCCGCCCCTTGTCGCATCGCCCGCAACAAGGAAGCCCAGAGGGGGATTCTCGAAGGTAAAGCCCACGAAGTTGGGCATGACTGCCTGGCGGCCCACGGCGACCATAACGAGGTCGAACGCGTGCTCTGCGACGTTCGTCCTCAGAACGGCCTTTCCGTCCACCCGCCCCTCGATCACTTCTTCCTCGAGCCAGATAACACCGTCCTCCGTGTAGGCAAGCTCCTGAAGCGCCAGGATGCCCTGGGGTTGCGAGCGATGCAATATGGTGGTCCTGATGCCGGCCATGGCTATGTTGACCGCCATGTCCATCGAGGCTTCGCCGCCGCCGATGACGCCGGCTTCCGCGATGCCGTTCCAGTCGGGTACATCCGCAATCCCGTAATACAGTAGACCCGCCT
>LSSH01000093.1 GCA_001595885.1 Candidatus Proteinoplasmatales archaeon SG8-5
TTTCGGCGTTGGATCAGATAGGAAGCGACCAGAGCCTCCAGGAGCATTGGATCAAGCGCTTTATTGCGATAATAATAGATGCCATACTCATCTATGTCATCGCCAGCATTGTGTTCCTCTTCATGCCTGTGCCATTCTGGTGGGGGTGGGGATTCGGTTATTCGTTAATGGCGGGATTGTTGTTCTTTTTGTATTCAGGACTAATGGAGATGATGTCGGGGGCGACCCTGGGCAAGATGGTGCTGAACCTCAGGGTAATATCGCTGCACGGGAAATTGGACGTTAGCGGTGCGGTCGTGAGAAATATATCGAAGATACACGGGCTGATCCTCCTCATCGACTGGCTCGTCGGGTTCGTGACCGACGGAGATCCAAAGCAGAAGTTCCTGGACAGGGTCGCGGGGACGACCGTCATAATCACGGACCGGCTTTCCGACCAGCAGCAGCACATCTATCAGAGCCAGCAATCCGACTATGCACCGCCGCCGCCCACCCAGTACACACCCCACGAGACACAGACCTATCAACAGAGGGGACAGCAGACCGCCCAACCGCAGCAGGCACAGGCCCCCCCTCCGGAACAACAGCGGCAGAAACAGCCCGAGGGTCAGATATGCAATGACTGCGGCGGCAGGTTGATACTCATGGGCAACGGCAGGCTGCAGTGCATCAGATGCGGGAGGATTACTTAACAATCGTTAAGTATTTATGATGACAGGCATTTGTGATGAACATGACCGTGATTGATGACGTCGAGGTGACGAGGAAGATAGTCGAGCGGTATTCCAGGGAGTTCCTGGAGATGACTGATGTCGATGTCATCATCGCCGGGGCAGGACCCGCCGGGCTCACAGCCGCTAGGCTTCTGGCCAAGGCCGGGAAGAAGGTCCTGATATTGGAGAAGAAGCTTGCTCCAGGAGGAGGCATGTGGGGCGGAGGAATGACCTTTCCGGTCGTAGTCGTCCAACCGGCCTCCACACATCTGCTGAAGGAAGTGGGCATTAAACTGGAGGACGCTGGGGACGGCTACTATACCGCGGACTCAATCGAATGCGTGGCAAAGTTGTGCTCGGCGGCACTGGATGCCGGCGCAAAGATGTGGATCGCCGTGTCGGTCGAGGACGTGATGATGCGGCAGGACTCGGTGACGGGGGTCGTGATAAACTGGTCTTCGGTCGTGGTCGCGGGCCTTCACGTGGACCCGCTGACCCTTGGAGCGAAGTTCGTCATCGACGCGACCGGTCACGATTCTGAGGTCTGCAAAGTGGTTCAGAGAAAGACAGGGAGTTTAAGCACCCCAAGTGGCGGAATCGAAGGCGAGAAATCCATGTGGGCGGAGGTCGGCGAGAAGACCGTGGTGGAGAACACACTGGAAGTCTACCCCGGTCTTATCGTTGCTGGCATGGCCGCGAACGCGGTGATGGGCGCGCCCAGGATGGGCCCGATATTCGGCGGCATGCTGCTCTCGGGCGAGAGGGCCGCGCAACTGATACTGGAGCGCCTTAACCCATAGTTTTATGTTCGGTAAGGTCATAATGGCCTCGTATGACTGACCCGGTCGAAACCATTGCAATGCGTCTCAGGGACCAGCCGGACAGACCGTTCTCCGTTCTCGACGCGGCCGAGGAGCTTGGCCTCGCCAGGGATAGGACGACGACCACGATAGAGGTACTGGCCAGGCGCGACGGGTTCTTCGACCTGGGCGGGGGAAGGATGATATTCTCCAGCGATGCCGACCGCGTTGCGTACGAGATATTCAGGTCGGAGGCTCCCAACATAACCTACGAGGAATACCAGAGATACCGCGACGACCCCCACATCCTGATGAGGATGTCCAGGGACCGCGACGTCGCCGACCGGGCGAACCCTGAGAAGCGGCTGAGGGAGCTGATGAAGGAGAAGGACAGGGGGAATCGGTTTTAGGAGAGGAAGACCCCCCAAAAAACGCAACGCCACCAAAAGGCGTCCTGTCAAGAAGGTCCAGACCCCGAAGAAACGCAGGTTGAACCTCAGGAGAATGGTGGAGTTCAAATACGAGCTGGACAAGCTTATGGAGGGCCTTCCCGAAGAGGTCACGGGAACCCTCAAGGGCTCGATAATCGCCAAGGCCGACAAGATGGACCAGGACGCGGCCATAGCATTCATAGACTCGAAGGTCGAGGACGGCACTTTAAATAAGGAATTGGGGGACCGGCTGTGCAGGCTGGTCAACCATTATTGTTTCTACCGCTGATAAGATGGAACTGAAGGAAGCCGGCAAGTCGGAAATAGATGACATTATATATTTATATGAAGATAAAAGCGGGGGATCCCGCCCTGGATTGAAGGTTGAAATCGAGGCTGCACTGGGAAAGGACCGCATTGTCATTGCATATCTCAACGACAAACCGGCTGGTCTCCTTCGTTCTAGGCTCGTCAGGAACCCTGACGGTTCGGTCGACGACGAGGTCGTCGAGATGATCATTGCGCGTGATTCATACGGCAAGGGGGTGGGCGGCGCGCTCTTGAACGCGGAACGGGAATATGCAAACCATAAGAAAGCCCGCATCCTTAAGATGGCCCTTGGAAGCCAAGACTCCTGTTGACAGACTTTCCCGCGTTACTGTATACCAAAACTCTATATATCCAAGAATCACTCCTTAATCAACAGGAGAGATTGATGAAGAAAGACGTTAGATATAAAGTACTGGCCTTTATTTTAGCGATAATCATCATCATGAGTGCTTTCGCAGTTGCTTTTTTATGGCCCCGGGACGAACCTCCGGAATCCCAACTTGTGAAACAACCGGAGTATCACGAGGACCTTGTGAGCGTCTCTGTCGGTAACGACACGATAGTGTACACCTACGATTCTGACCCTGGTGAACTCAACTACACGACGGGCGATTATATAGTCGGAACCACAGGCGACGGCTACCTTCGAAGGATCACCGATATGAGGCAGGACGGCCGGCAGGTCTTTCTGACCACGGTGAACGCACCCCTTACAGAAGTCGTCGAGGACGCGGATGTGGCACTTGACGAAACCCTCTCATTCGACAATGTCTCCTCCGGGACCCGTGCATCATTCACCCTAGAAATTGAGGTGACATTATACGAAGAAGGCAACAGCTCTGTCAAGGTCTTCGGGGAAGTGGGTTTCAGCAGCGACCTGGTATTCAACATGAAGATTAGAGATTGGAGGCTCTCCGAGCTCGAATTCTATATCGAGAACACACTGAGCTTCGAATTGGGTCTAACGGCAACCCACGCGATAACCATCGAGAAGGAGAAGGAAATATGGTCGAAACAACTGAGTAGAATCACTTTCTGGATCGGTTGGATTCCGGTGGTCATCACACCCAAGATAGAGTTCGCCGTCGGGGCGGAGCTCGAGCTCCAGGCCTCGGTGACGACCTCAATCGAAGGGTCTCTCACGACCCGCGGCGGACTGCGGTATAAATCGGGCGAGTGGTCGCTCATAAATGACCTGGAACGGACATGGGGCTTCAATCCGCCCGAGCTGGACCTGTCCGCCGAGGCAACGGCCTATGCTGTGATACCCCGGATGGAGTTCCTGTTATACGGATTGACCGGACCGACGATAGAGCTGAAACCTTACGTCAAATTACACGCCTCCCTCTTCGAGAACCCGTGGTGGACTCTCAGTGTCGGCATCGAGGGCAGCGCAGGTTTCACGGTCGAGATTCTTGACAAGGAACTTGCGGAGGTATCCTTCACCATCTTCGAATTCGAGTGGGAGCTGGCCCATGCGCCGTTGAGCACGGAGCCGGAAGCTCCGCAAGCCCTGGTCGCCGTTGACGGTGATGGTTATGTGAATCTATCCTGGGAACCCCCTCCCGACGACGGTGGTTCCAGCGTCACCGGCTATAACATCTACCGGGGAACTGTTTCAGGCAATCTCGTGCTGCTTGCCCCGGTAGGTGACGTTCTAATCTACAATAACACAGGCCTGCCAAATGGGTACACTTTCTATTACTCGGTGAGTGCGGTCAACGTGGTTGGGGAAGGACCGAAGTCGAACGAGGCAAGCGGGAGGCCTCTAGGAGTACCAACGACTCCCCAGAACCTCGTGGCAACTCCCGGAGATACCACGGTGAACCTCACATGGCAGGCACCGGCCTCCAGCGGCGGTACTCCGATCACAAATTACCTGGTTTATCGGGGAACCACACCTGGCGGCGAAACGCTACTGGCCACCCTCGGAAATGTCCTCTTGTACAACGATACGGGACTTATCAACGACCAGGTCTATTATTACAGGGTAAGTGCGGTAAATGCAGTGGGCGAGGGCCCGCAGTCGGTCTTAGCGAGTGCCATACCCTTGGTCTTCACGACCATCCCCACGGCCCCACAGAACCTGACCGCGACGCCGGGTGACACCACAGTCAACCTCACATGGCTGGCCCCTTTGACAAACGGGGGTAAGCCAGTCACCAACTACAAAATCTACAGAGGCACGACTCCGGGCGGCGAGACCCTGCTGACCACAATTAGCACCATGTATTACTACAACGACACCGGTTTGTTGAGAGACCAGACCTACTATTACAGGGTCAGTGCGGTGAATGCGAACGGCGAGAGTCCTTTGTCGAACGAGGTTTCGGCCATACCGGCTCCGCCGGTGCATAATGTGGACACTGACGAGTATTTCTACACAATCCAAGATGCGATTAACGATTCGGACACCCTTGACGGTCACATTCTCGAGGTGCTTCCTGGGACCTATGGAGAAAACGTGCAGGTGACAAAGCAACTCACGATAAAGGGCTCGGGGAGGGGCCTCACGTTCATCAACGGCGGCATCGGAGCATACGTCTTCGAGATAACCGCAAACTGGGTCAACCTGACCGACTTCACCCTGTACAATGCAATGAACAAATCAGGGAGAGGAGTATATGTGCTCAATTCGAACAATTGCAGCATCGAGAACAACACACTGTTCGGATTTGGGTTAGGGATTTACCTGAACCAGGCCCATAATAATACGATATCCCACAACCTGGTTATAGATAATGTCGACGGCATATACCTCAGAGACTCGAACGGTAACATCATCACGCATAACAATGCCTCAAATAATAATTGGTACGGAGAATCTGATGGTGAGTGGACATGGCAAGGCAGTGGTATTGCGCTCTACATGTCTCATGAAAATATCATCAGTCATAACACGGCCGCGGACAATCCTGACGGCATCTGTCTGTGTGGTTCAAGCCGAAACACGGTAACCTTCAATAATGCCTCAATGAACAACCTATTCAATCCCCAGACAGGCCAATGGACAGGATATGGCATCCTACTCTCTTTTGCCACATTGGCCGCCACCGTTCACAACAACACCATCACCAATAACACAATCGGCTACAACAATATGGGAATGAGAATTACATCGAATTCAATTAACAATGGGATACATCATAACAATTTCTTGAACAATACCGACCAAGGCTGGGATGACGGTCCCAATCAATGGGACAACGGTTACCCCTCCGGGGGTAACTACTGGGGCGATCATGCAGGTGTCGATAACTTCCATGGTGTCAACCAGGACATTCCCGGCCCCGACGGTATCGGCGACAGTCCATATGCCATACCGGGAGGCTCGAACGAGGACAGGTATCCGCTGATGAACCCTGTTCAGGATTGAGGACTGGCCCTTTCGAGCAATGGCTGACTGAGAACACGGGTTAACCGCGTGTTAAGGTGTAGGGCTCCTGGGACTCACCCACTAATGCTCCATGTCCGGAGGATAGGCCCCCTCCATCATGGCGTAGGCATAGATGTCGTCAGTCCAGTCGTATCTCGCGTCGTAGTCCTTCCTGTGCTGCTTGACATAGCTTGACAGGTACTTGCCCTGGTGGCGCTTCCAGCTGCCCTTCGAGGTAAGTCTTTTCGTTTTCACCTGGCTCGAAACGTCGTATGATCTGACACCCTCCAGTTTCCCGAAGGCTTCCTTTGTGAATTTCCTTGCTGTCTTATCCGAATCAGTGAGGATGGACAGCATGATGTCGTCCTCCCCGAGCAGGTACGCGAAATGCGTGAGGAACACGTTGTCCGGAAAGTCAAGGCTAATGATCCTGGCTTTCATCGACTGGAGCATGGTGGGCTCGACCTGAAGTGTTATCAGGTGCCGCTCAAGGCCCTCCGGGTGGGTCTTGGGCAGAAGGAAATATGTGGGCTCGAGCATGGGCACGGTCCTCGTCTTCCTGATGTCGATGAGGGCGGGTAATTTTCCTGTCAGCATTTCCCTCAGTACCTCGAAGTTCTGTGCTTCGAGTATGACCGAGACGTAATCCCTGTCCTCCTGCTGGGAGGCGTATAATGGTACGATCTTCTTGGATTCGAATGTGGGCATGTTCTTCTCGATGTCGTCCCAGAGCCGACCCAGGTCCTTGCTGGCGAAAAGCCTTACTACCGCGGTCAAGGGCGCGCGCTCGTTAAGATACTTCTGATTCGCTTCGGAGTTGGCGAACCTTCCCTTCTTACCTGCCGGGCTTGAGTACTGGAACCTCTTCCTGTGGGCATCGGAGCCCTCGGGGGGAAGCATGTACTCACTCCGGATGACCCTGGACATCTCAAACGAGACGACACCGTCGATACGCGACATCTTCTTCGACAGGAAGGAGTGAACACTCTCCCTGTCCGTGCCCAGCATCGAGATTATGATGTCATCGTCCCCGAAGGAGTAGGACAGATATGTCACTGCAATGTCCTCGGGGTAGTCGAAGCTGATTATGGTCGTATAGACGTCGCTCATCAGGTTCGGCTTGACCCTCAGGAAGACCTGAAACCTAACACAATCCTTCGGGAATCCCTTCGGGATGGGAAAATAGATGGGCGTCATCAGCGGGATGGTCTTAATCTTCCTTACGGATGCCAGGGCCGCAATGTTGTTCAGGAAGTCCTTCTGCAGCGATTCGAGGTTCCTGACGTCCAGGACGATGCTCAGATATCTCTTCCCCTCCTGTTGTATGGCATACAGCGGTTTGATGTCCTTCCAGTAGAGGTTCCTCTTCTCGAACTCGATCGCCTTCCAGAATTCGGCAAGCCCACTTGTAGGATATAACCTGACTAATACAAGCATGTAAACTCTTCCTTTTGATTGTTAAAGTGTATTATACGCTCTCACACTACAAAAACCTTTGGACTGAACGGGTGTCGCACATGTCATCCATCGTTTCAAACACCGTTGGGACGACCGCTCCCTTAAACTTAAATATTGTCAAAATCATCATTGATGAAATCACCAGGGGTGAGGAATTTGCTCATAAAATGGCATGGACACGCTTGTTGGGAAATCGAGAGTGCGGACGGATTGAAGATAGTCACTGACCCGCATGACGGGAAGGCAATAGGGATCAAGCCGCCGGTCGTGGAGGCCGACATCGTACTGATGAGCCACGACCATTTCGACCACAACTGCGACCGCATCGTGCAGGGCGCGAACAAGGAAGTGGTCACCGGTCCGGGGGCCAAGACGGTGAAGGGCATCCAGATAAACGGCGTGCACAGCTATCACGACGAGGACGAGGGCTCGAAGCGCGGCGAGAACATCATGTTCAACTTCGAGGTGGACGGCATCAAGCTCTGCCACCTGGGAGACCTCGGCGAACAGCTGGACCGGACGCAGGTGGAAGGCCTCGGGGAGATAGACATCCTCTTCATCCCGGTGGGCGGCACGTTCACTGTCGACGCTGACGGGGCATGGGATGTAATCAAGGCCCTGAACCCGAAGGTCGTCATACCAATGCACTTCCGCGTGGGCGGATTGTCCTTGTCAATAGCTCCAGTCGACGGCTTCCTCGAGAGGGCCGACCAGGACCTCATCACCCGTGTGGGCAACGAGATAGAGCTGACAAAGGAGGATATGCCCGGCGAGCAGCACATCTGGGTATTCTCGCTGTGATAACTATCAGCCCTGAAGCCGAAAAAGGCGAAACAATAATACCTGGTTGACTTATCCAGTCTTGGTTCAGCCATGGTTCATCAGTCTCCTGCGGAAACCAATGATGATGTCACATCAAACGAGCACTTTGAAGGGATGTTCGTCTACGGCAGGGTGTTCTGGAGCAGATTCCCGTTCCTCAAGGATCACCATATCAAAACCGAGATCGATGGATTGATGACCGAGATGGTCCGGCTGGGCTACAGCGGTCCCGCCGCCATCCGTGAGATAAAGAAGGATGAAAGATATCCTCTGCAATATCTGGTTTATTATAACCAGGCCTTTGTGAACTTGTTCGGAGAGAGGGCCTTCGAGGAATTGGCAAGGGAATCGGCCAAGAAGAAGGGCATCATCAGCACAATGGCGAGATGGGCCGGTACTCCTGAGGGCGCACTGGAAAGGGCACCGGATTCTTGGAAGAAATTCTATGCCTTCGGCAAACTGAGGACCGAGGTGACCGGCGAAGGTGAAGGTGTGATACGATTGTACGACGGCAGGGTCAACGAACTGTTTTGCAGATACCTGACCCATTATTTTGAAGGGATCGGGGATGTCATTAACGTCCGGCTATCAGTCGAACACACGAAATGCGTCTTGAAGGGTGACGGCCACAGCGAATGGGAAATATCATGGGCATCTGACAAGGCCCCTTGAAACCATGTATCAAGCCCCGGGCCTGAACCGGATGACGACATAGTCCATGCCGTTGAAGAAGGCGATGGACCAGCAATCGTCCCTGTGTCTCTTGCCGACAATGCGAACCTTCTCTTTCATCCTATCACCGATTAATATTAGCACCCGATGATATAAAAGGAGATTGGTACGGCCGTTTGTATAATACTTAAAGTTGTTGGTTCGGCGTCTTGTAAGGTTCAAGTTCGATTGTATTTCCAGTAATTATAAATTAAGGCAATCCCCAGTAGATACAAATTTAATTTTAAGTATAATTATATTATTAACAAACTATAATCAGAGCCCTTCCATGTGCACTTTCACTTCCTCGACCCAATGCTTCATGCCCATCTCCTCCAGCATGGCGATGGCCCTGTCGAACTCTTCCCTTGCCGTGTCCCTCTCCCCCCTTGCCTTGTGGAATCGGCCGTATTGTATGTGCAGGCCTGCCCTCTGCTGCTTGTCCTCTACCTGCTGCAGGAGTGTGTCGGTCTCCCTCAACTCCTCCTCGGCGGCAGCCAGGTCGTTCAGGTCTATGAGGACCTGTATCAGGCATATGCGGGCCATGGGCTCGACCCCCCGTGCACCTATCTCCACGGATTGGTCCACCGCGACCGTGGCGTGGGCCTTTGCGGTCTCCAGGTCCTCGATCTTGGCGTGGGCATATGCCAGGTTGATGTTCGTCTCTATGATGTTCCTCTTGCTGTCGGCCTCGAGGAACAGTGCAAGGGCCTTCTTGAGGTAATCGAGGGCCTTGGGCATGTCGCCCTTGTTCATGTGGACCTCGCCGATGTTGTAGTACCTCAGCCCTATACTGTACTTGTCGTCCATCATCCTCGATATCCTGAGGCCGCGCTCGAAGAGCTCCAGCGCCTTGTCCTGCTCGCCGGTGTCCCTGTATATGAGCCCGAGGTTGTTGAGGGATGACGATATCCCCCACTTGTCGCCTATCTTCTCGGCCATCTCGTTCGCGCGCATGAACAGCTCCCTGGCCTCCTCGAACCGCCCCTGGTCGCGATAGACCAGGCCGATGTTGCTCAGTATCGGTATCGTGGGCGTTATCTTGCCTATCCCCTCATAGGTCTTCAGGGCCTTGTTTAGGTGCTCCAACGCTGTGTCATAGTCCCCCTTGAATATGTGGACCACCCCCAACACCTGGAGGGCCTTTGCCACGTGCAGCCGGGAACCCAGCTTCTCGGCGAGTGCCAGTCCCTGCGACGCGAACTCTATGGAATTGTCGAACTCGCCAGTCCTCAGGTTGACGCCGCCCTTGACGACCAGCAGGTCGGCCCTTTCGGGAACGTCCCTGTCCCCGATGAGCCCGAGGCCCTTGACGCACTCCTCCATCACGCCCTTGTAATCGCCCTGCTTCTCCAATAGGTTGGATATCTGGATGTGCAGGTCCGCCTTCTTCACGTCGTCCCTTTCAAGCCCGTAGGCCTCGTTGTAATGCTCGAGGGCGCCGTCCATCTCGCCGATGTGGGTGAGGACCTTCCCCAGGTTCTCGTGGATAGGCCTCTGTTCCTCCCCTTCCAGCATGCCCAGCGAGCTCCTGTAGAACCTGATGGCCTCCTCGTTGGCGAACCTCCCCCTCGCATTGTCGCCCGCCTTGACCAGGTATTCCTTGGCCTTCGCGTCCCCGGCCTCGTGATAGTGGTAGGCCAGGTCGCTGACCACCTCGTCCATCCTGTCGGTGTAGAGCTCCTCGAGGGTCTCGCCGATGACGCGATGGTACTCTCTCCGCAGCCCCTCGCTTATACCGTTGTAAAGGACCTCGTGGACCTTTGCATGGTTGAACCTGTACTTGTCCTGGAGGAACAGGATGAGCTGATGGTTCTTCTCGATCTCGCTGAGGTTCCTGAGAAGCGTGATGCGGCGCATCTCGGTGGTCCTCTCCAGTAGGTCCGTGGAGAACTCCTGGCCGATGACGGACGCGCATTCCAGCAGTTCCCTCTGCTCCTGGATAAGGCGGTCCAGCCTCCTCTTGACGACGTCATAGACCTTCGACGGGATGTCCAGGCCGTCAAGGTCGAGGACGAGCTCCCAGACACCGTCCTCCCCCGGGACCACGGCCCTGTTCTCGATCAATAGCTTAATGACCTCGAGCACGAAGAAGGGCGTGCCCTCGGTCTCCTTGTAGGCCTTCTCGAAGAAACCGTCGTCGAAGTTGATCTTACCCAAAGCAGAATTGATGATGCCCTTCGTATCCTCCGGACCCAGGCGCTGTAGCTCTATCCTCTCGAATAGGTGCTCGCGGCTCATGTTCTGCATCGAGGTCTCGAGCTGGTGGGGCCGCCCGTCCTCGCCGCGGATGACATCCTCCGGCCTGTAGGTTCCCAGGATGAGTATCCTCTCTTCCCTGGTGTTCCTTGCAAGATAATGGAGAAGGTTCAGCGTGGTGGGGTCTGCCCACTGGAGGTCGTCAAGGAAAAGGAGGACAGGCCGCCTGGCTGAGGCCCTCCTCAGTCCCATCAGCACGTTGTCGAAGAGGTTCTCCTGCTTCATCTTCGGGTCGTCCACGAGGAACCTGCCGTCGTACTTCCCGGAATCCGTGAACCAGGACAGCTTCGGTACGGCGCCGGAGGCATCCTTCTCCTCCCCGGACCAATCGGCGTATCCGGGGCCGATCTCGGCAAGCGTCCGCCTCATGTCGTCGATGAGGAACTCGCTGTTCGTTCCCTTGATGACCGTGGCCAAAGAGGTCTCGCCCGCGGCCTGGATGAGAATTGTGTACTCGCCGTATCCCAGCGAGTTCAGGGCGCTACCGCCGGCCTTGTCCATCATTGACAGCGAGTCCTGCACGAAGTTGCCCACGGCCTGCAGCATCCCGGCGAAGATGTCGGCGTCGAGCTCGGAGGCCTCCCTCTCCGCCTTGGCGATGAGCATGCCGGCCTGGTTCATCAGGTAGGCGGACATCACCATGGGCGGCGGGTCTCCGGCAATGAGGTGCTCCATCCCGGCCTCCCTGAGCCCCGACTTGACCGGCATCAGCGGTTCGAGGCTCTCGGCCAGGCACCAGCCGCTCGCCGCAGACGAGGAACGTGGAGCCCTTGCCTTCGAGGGCCGAGCCCAATGCCGTGCTCAACCTGTCGAGCTCCGCGCCCCTGCCGATGAGGTCTGGCTGCCTGAAAGCAGACTCTTCCATGGCGGGATAAATGGCTTGGGTGGGTAAAAGCGTTATGCATCCTGCTTTCCGTAAACTAATGCTTGGCCAGCGCATGAGCGACGGCCCGACCAGGAAGGGCATCCTTGCATGTTGTACTACGGGCCGCCATTTGACCGCGATTAGCCTTAAATATGAAGCCGATACTGTTCTCCATCACATGGCGAGAATGGGATCACACACCCAGTTGAACCTTGAGAGGAAGATACTGAAGATGCTTTCGGGCAAGGCCCTGAAGACGGCGAAGCTGCTGTTCAGCGACGAGGAGGCCCAGTTCCTGCAGGACTACGCGAACACCGTGTCCATCAAGAGACTGCATTACAACGACCACGGTCCGGTGCACATGCGGAAGGTCCTGCTGAACTCCCTGCTCCTCATGGACCTTCTCAACAAGGCGGGGGTGAAGTTCAGCCTGGAGAACGAGGGCATCGGCACCTTCGAGGACAGCAAGATAGCGGTAATTATGGCAGCCTTCCTTCACGACGTGGGGATGAGCGTGGGCCGGGAGACCCACGAGGTGGCGGGGACCTTCCTGGCAACGCCGATCATCGAGAGGTTCCTCGACACGCTGTACAGGGAGGAGCCCGGGAAGAAGGTGGTCCTGCGGTCGTTGATAATCGAGGGCATGATAAGGCACATGGGCACCACCAACATACACTCCCTGGAGGCGGGCATCATA
>LSSH01000094.1 GCA_001595885.1 Candidatus Proteinoplasmatales archaeon SG8-5
ACTCGTGATGTATAACGCGTTACCGGGCGTCCTGCCGGACCCGCCCCAGTTCGACGGTCTCACCGATGCAAAGAACCCGGGAACGGGCCTCGCCCTGGACCTGGAATGGCTTGCCGGCAGTGACTTTGATGCAGAATATCCGCTGACGTATCATATATTCAGGGACACGGTACCGGGGCTGCCTTCCCGGATCGTACTGGGCGTGGACACCCCCCATGCGACCTATACACCAGGGGGTGTGAACCCGGGCGACCCGATAACATGGCAGGACACCATATCGATCACCGAGGACACGACCTATTACTATTGGGTGGTTGCCCAGGACGCCGGCGGCGTTGCGCCCGTGACCGGGCCTCTGTACGAGAACCCGCCGAACCAGGCCGAGCTGTCAGCCGCAGCCGAATCCCTCCTGTTCTTCCAGGTGCAATCGCCCGCACCCGGGCAGCGTAACCTGAACAACGACCCCTTCGAACCGAGCGTTCAGACATCGGTGACGCCGGTCATGGACGCGGTGGGCGATTGGCAGGTCGATACGGCCAGCGGTCAATGGATTAGCGATCCGTTCCTCGCGGCTGGAAACCTGGATGGGGTGTGGAAGTTCTTCACGTACGGGCGGATGAACAATGAACGCGCTGACGGATATCTATTCGCCAGGGTCTTCAGGCAGAGCGACGACGCTCTGATGTTCACCACATCGCTGGACGATGAGAACATCTCCGCCTTCACGACCGAGTATCATAGGTTCGAATGGCAGCACACCGCGGTCGGCACCCCCACGCTCTCCGCCGGAGATGCCTATTACGTGGAACTATGGCTGAACATCACTTCGGTGACACCAACCCCGGGAGCCAGGGAGGACCTCTTCCTCGAGACCTGGCCCAACATGGACACGGACGGGGGATGGCAGGGGCCGGCCGATACACCCCAGGACGAGGACAGCTGGGTTGTTGGTTTCAATCCCTCAGACCCGGGTGACACGATCGTGTCGGACTGGTCCACGGGCACGCCCCCGGGCGGCCATCCGGAGGGTGACCTGAACGACTGCGATGCCGGAACCGTGACCCCGCCCTTCGGCCCCTACGATTGGTTCTGGACGGGCCACATTAACCTCAGTGCACACACCTATTGCCAGTTCTCCTATAACTGGCAGGTGGACGGCTTCGATGCCTCGGGAGATTACGCCAAGGTCTTCTACTCTACGACCGTCATCGAAACCACCGTGGGCACCAGCACCGATTGGGTGGAGCTGTTCAGTTATGACGGGACCACCCCGCAGGACGTGTGGGGATACGGTGAGTACGATATCCCGCCTGCGGACGCCGTTTCCACGTTCTCCGTACTCTTCGTTGCGGAGACCGACATGGGCGGCGAGGACTTCTGGTTCGACAACATCAGGGTGAGCGGGCTGCCCGCAGGCGGTCCCCCCGATGGCCAGTTCACGTTCGCATACGATTATGACCTCACACCGTCGGCCGTTCACCAACCCGGTGGCCCGGGCCCGACACCGCAGGCATATGACATCGACCTGACCGGATTCACCGCAGGTAACTGGGTGTTCGTTTCGTTCCCGATAGAGATCACCGGTGACGTGCCAACGATATTCGATGATTCCGCTTTCGGTGACGGAGGCACGACCTGGGACTGCGTGCAGTGGTTCGACAATGTGAATAAGGTTTGGACCGACTACAACGTCTACAAACCACCCGCGCTCAGAGACACCTCGGCCATCGACAACACAGGCGGCTTCTGGATACACCTGACCACCAACGGCGGGGACGAGATGCTCACGACTGGCCTGGAGGACTTCTTCCCGAGCGGTGCCACCGGCATCGACCTGTTCGCGGGCTGGAACCTCGTTGGCTACCCGTCGGTCACGGCCAGGCTGGCTAGCGACGCTCTGGCCGGCACGAGCGCTGACATGATAGCCTACCATAATCCCGTAGCACCGTACCGCATCGACGAGACCTCCGACCTCGGCTCGGTGATGATGGAACACGGTAATGCTTACTGGGTGAGGGTCCCGGCGGATACCGTTTGGAATATTGGTCCGTAGGTGTCTGAGAAAGGGTCTTGAGTTCCCCCCAATCTGCATTGTTACAATCACAGGTTCTTGTGCTCGACCTTCATGCACTTGTCCATGACCACCTCTAGCCCCGCGGCCCGGGCCCTTTCTGCGGCCGAGTTCTTCACTATGCCCTTCTGCATCCACACCACCTTGGCACCGATGTCGATGGCATCTTCCACTATGTCCGGCACCGCATCCGCCCTCCTGAAGATGTCCACTATATCGACGGGAAACGGTATCTCCCTGAGGCTGGGGTATGATTTCTCTCCCAGGACCTCGTCATACTTCGGGTTCACGGGCACTATGGTGTAACCGTTTTCCTTCAGGTACCTGGCCACCATGAAGCTGTCCCTGTCCGGGTCATTAGAGAGGCCGACAACGGCCACCGTCCTGTAATTTTCAAGAATATTCCGCACCGCCTCCGAAGGTGCATTATGCAACGGGAGCTCGCAGACGTTCTCTTCCATGCTCAGCCTTCCACTATCCTGACCTTGCCCTTGGACGAAAGCAGGTCCGCGAACTTTGTGGGGAGAGTGACGATGTCGTCCTTCTTCAGGTCGTACGTGTGGTCCACCCCGGCGAAGGGGGGGATGTCCTCGAGCACCTGGACGACAGTCGAATCGATTTCAGAATCGGTCTCGGGCTCCTCAACCTCCACGAACTCGGTCTGGCAATCAACGACCGGCTTGGGTGCTTCCGCGGTCTCGACCTCAGCCACCTCGCGGACCTTCGGCGCCCTTGCTTCGCCGCTCTTCCGGTAATGGGCCAGCACCTCTGTCAGTTCCTCGTACAGCGCCTTGTCCCTCGGTGCCATGTTGTCCGGCCTGGTCCCCGAAAGGCTGGCAAGGACGATCTTCCTCTCCCTCATCTGGTATATCTGAGTGAGCCGCTTATCGACCTTCTTTATCTCGTCCTGAAGCATCATCGCGGCGGGGTTGCCCGGGTTCGAGCTCTGCCTCGCATACTCCTCCCTCCGTTGTGCCAGGTATTCCTCGGCCTTTACATAGAACTTGCTCGGAAGCTTGGTCAGCGTCTTGCCCTTCCGCTCCTCTCTGTGAACGTCCGAGATCTCGGTGAAACCGATGCCGTCCCCGCTCATCCGCCCCCCATAGGATTCGTGATATTAGGATTTGCCGATAACCGTTACCCATGGGGATATGATGCGCTTGATAGTCTCCACTCAGAATCCATACCGCTAACGGAATATTTCCGTTTTACAACCTATTCAGGAACCTGGCCAGCTCCCAACCCGTGACCTGCGTCCGATACTCGTTCCACTCCTCGTTCTTGATGTAGAGGAAGTTGTTGAAGATATGAGGACCAAGGGTTTCCAGCATCAGCTCGCTCTTCTCCATGAACGATAGGGCGTGACCGAGGTTGGTGGGGAGGGTCTCGACGCCCAGCTGCTCCCTCTCCCTCTGATTTAGGAGGTAGATGTCCTTCTCGACCGGTTCGGGCGGATCCATCTTGTTCTCGATGCCCTTGAGACCGGCGGCGAGCATCACTGCAAACTGGAGGTATGGATTACCTGCCGGGTCCGGGTTCCTCAGCTCGCACCTGGTCCCCCTGCCCCTCTTGGCCGGTATGCGGATTAACGCGCTCCGGTTCTCCGTTGCCCAGGCGATGTACGTCGGGGCCTCGAAGCCGGGCACCAGCCTCTTGTACGAGTTCACCCAGGAGTTGAGGATGGCGCAAATCTCCTTCGAGTAATGCAGGAGCCCGCCGATGTAATGGCGCATGGTCCCGCTCAGCTTGTGGTCCGCGCTCTCGTCGAGGAAGGCGTTGTCGCCGTTCCTGAAGAGTGACATGTGCGTGTGCATGCCCGTGCCGTTAACACCGAATATGGGCTTTGGCATGAAGGTGGCGTGGAGGTTGTTCTGCAGCGCCACCACCTTTGCCACGTACCTCAGGGTGACGACGCGGTCCGCCGTTGTTATCGCATCGGCGTACTGGAAATTGATCTCGTGCTGGCCCGAGGCGACCTCGTGGTGTGAGGTGTATACTTGGAAGCCCAGCTTCTGCAGGGTCGAGCAAATGTCTCCCCTGACGTTCTCCGCGAGGTCCAGGGGAGAGAGGTCGAAGTAGCCGCCTCGGTCGTTGGGTATGGTCGTGGGCCGCCCGTCGTCCATCTTCAGCAGGAAGAACTCGCACTCCGGCCCGGTGTTATAATCGAAACCCATGGCCTTTGCCTTGTCAATCACCTTCTCCAGGACGAACTTCGGATCTCCGATGAACCTCTCCCCCTCCGGCGTGAAGATGTCGCAGTTGAGCCGCGCGGTCGACCGCTTCTCCAGCGAATCCGGCAGCACCACGAAGGAGCTGGCATCCGGTTTGGCCACCAGGTCGGATTCCTCAATTGTCGCGTAACCCACGATGGACGACGCGTCGAAGGGTATGCCCTCGGTCAGGGCCTCCCCGAGCCGCCAAGCCGGAATGACAATGTTCTTCGGCGTGCCCAGTATGTCCGTGAACTGCAGCCTGATGAACTCTATCTTCGCGTTTTTCGCCTCCTCCGCGATCCTCATATTCGGGTCTTCCATGTCATCACCAAATAATAATCCGATAGAATGAAACGCACATATTTATACCGATTGGTAAAAATAACAGTCAATTGATTGAAAAAAATAGAACAATCACTAAATTTGACCGATAATCAATCGAAAAACATGCAAAGTTTAATAAACTTGAATGGTATATTCGCATCATGGACCTGTTAGACATCAAGATACTGAACCTTTTGAACGAGAACGCCAGGAAGAGCTTCAGACAGATAGCCAAGGAGCTGAAGGTGTCGATGAGCACCGTGTCCAACAGAGTGAAGAAGCTGGAGGAACAAGGCATCATCAAAGGCTACGCCCCGATACTGGACCCGCAAAAGGTCGGCCTGGACCTTCAGGTCATCATCGGCGTCAGGATGTCCAAGGGCAAGCTGATAGATGTCCAGAACCAGATCGCCACCTACCCGAACGTCTTCGGCGTATACGATACGACGGGCGATTGGGATTCGATAGTCATTTCCCGCTTCAGGAACAGGGGGGAGCTCAACACCTTCATCAAGTGGGTCCTGAGCCTGGAGAACGTGGAGCGCACCCGCACCCAGATGGTCCTCAACGTTGTAAAGGAGGAAGTGAGGGTCGCGCCCATCTGACAATCGAAAATCCCATAACCCCATAACGCCTTGCAGTGTCGGTGAGTCGATGCAGGTGTGCCCCCTCGATTTCAGATACGGCCGGGAAGTGATGAAGCAGATTTTCGACGAGAATAACCGCTTACAGATGATGCTGGACGTGGAGGCGGCGATAGCGAGGGCGCACGCCAAGGCCGGCAACATCATGCAGGACGACGCCGAGATAATCGCCTCCAAGGCAAAGAACGACATCGTTCACCTGGCTCGGGTCCACGAGATAGAGAAGGAGACGAACCACGACATCATGGCCATGGTCAGGGCCTTGACCGAACAGTGCGGGAAATCAGGGGATTACGTCCACCTGGGAGCGACCTCCAACGACATCGTGGACACCGTGACCGCGCTGCAAATGAAGAGGGCAATAGCCGTTATCGAGGACGACCTCCTGCTACTTGAGAACACTCTGGCCGACCTTGCCGAGAGGTACCGGAGCACGGTCATGGTCGGCAGGACGCACGGCCAATTCGCCATCCCGCTGACCTTCGGCATGAAGATGGCCGTTTATGCATTGGAGACACAGAGACACCTTGATCGGTTGCGGGAGATAACGCCCCGCGTCTGCGTGGGCAAGCTCAGCGGAGCCGTGGGCACCGGCGCCGCCCTGGGCGAGCACGCGAAGACAATCCAGGAATCGGTGATGGAGCAGTTGGGCCTTGGAGTGGAGGAAGCGAGCCTTCAGCTGGTGGGCCGCGACCGTTACGTGGAATTCATAGGGCTGATGAACAACATCGCCTGCTCGTTGGAGAAGTTCGGAGTTGAAATCCGCAACCTCCAGCGCTCCGAGATCGCCGAGGTCGCAGAGGCCTTCGATGAAGCTAAGCAAGTGGGCAGCTCGACGATGGCGCACAAGCGCAACCCCATCACCTGCGAGAACGTCTGCGGCCTGGCCAGGGTGATCCACGGCTTCGCAATACCCACCTACGAGAACGTCCCCCTGTGGCACGAGCGCGACCTGACGAACTCCGCGGCGGAGCGCTTCACCATCGGCCACACGTGCATCCTCATCGACGACATGCTCGTGAAGATGAGCGGCGTGTTCGCCAACCTGGCAGTGTTCCCGGAGAACATGCAGAAGAACCTCGATGCCACGAAGGGTCTTATCATGGCGGAGGCCGTGATGATAGCCCTCGTTGGCAAGGACGTGGGCCGCCAGGACGCCCACGAGTTCATGCGGCGCCTATCCATGAAGGCCATGGAGAACAACACCTCCCTCGAGGAGGAAATCTCAGGGGACGAGCACATCTCCGGGCTGTTCACACCAGAGGAGCTGGACGCGCTGATGGACCCGAAGAATTACATCGGCAGGGCGGAGGAGATCGTTGACACGGTCTTACAGATAATTAGATAAAATAATGGACCCAGTAGTTCAACAATTGCTAGTGGAGGGTTATACATAGTATAACCCTCCACTACTAACCTTAGATAAAATTATCGATAATTATCTGATAACTGACCGATAATTAACGAACGTTTGAATTTTCATGTTTTAACAGAAAGTAGGACACGTAGTGTCCTACTTTCAAGCTAAACACGACAAAAAAAATAGAAACCTTTATATCACATTTCTCAATAACATGCACCATCCTTAACAAAACTGTTTAGTTTGGTGTATAACGATGAGAAAAGTAACGCTCGTTGAAAGACTTTCGGATTTGGGTGAAACATTCACTATTGATGATATAAAGAAGAAGTCTAACATGAGTGATAGTGTTCTTTGGGTGATTCTGCATAGAATGGAAAGTTATGGTTGGATAGAACGCATTGAAAAAGGAAAATATATGAGGATTCCAGTAGAAGCCGAGAAAGGTAAATACACCCTAGACAGTTTTATAATTGGCTCAATGCTAGTAGAGCCTTATTGCATATCATATTGGAGCGCTTTACATCATTACGGTTTTACTGAACAAATCCCGCTTACAGTTTTCATCCAGACTACTGCAAGAAAGAAAAAACAGAATATAGAAATATTTGGAATCATATACAAAATCATCCGTCTAATGCCAGCAAAGTTCTTCGGATTGAGAAAGGAGTGGTTTAACAACGAACCAATCATGATTACTGACAAAGAAAAGACAATAATCGACTGTCTGGATAAACCACAATATTGTGGAGGTATGATTGAGGTCATTAAAGGAATTAAGTTGAGCGAATATGACAAATATAAACTCGTAGAATATGCAACCAATATCAACAATACTGGTGTCATAAGGCGACTAGGTTTTTTATCTGACTATTATGGACTTGACATTGAGCTACCACATATCAATAAAAACATTCGTAATTATCTAAGACTTGATCCGACGATGCCTAGTGAGGGACCAAAAAGTAGTAAATGGCGATTAGTTGTGAATATAAAGGATTTGGAGAATATTGAATGATACCTGTTACTGAGATTAGGGAACATGCAAGAAGTAAGGGAGTTCCCGAGTCAACTATCGAGCGAGACTACGTTCAAAACTGGTTCTTAAATGGATTGTATTCAGAGGATCGAGGTATGGTTTTTAAGGGTGGGACGGCTATAAAAAAGGTTTACATAAATGATTATAGATTTTCAGATGACCTTGATTTCACAATGCTTGTGGAAGCCAATGAGGATTATTTCAGGGAGGTAATCGAAGATACAATAAACCGTGTGCGAGATGAAGCTGGAATCAATTTTGAAGATAGAATAGTTATTGAAGAGAATCTAAATGGATGGGAAGGTAGGATATTTTTTAGACTGGTTCGACAAGTTGGGAGTCCAATTAGAATTAAACTTGACATATCAGAAAAAGACATTGAAACTATTGTTTTACCTCCAGATGAAAAACCAATATCTCATGATTATTCCGATGAATGCTCAGCTATTGTGAAGGTATATTCACTTCAGGAGACCTTTGCTGAGAAAGTTAGGTCGTTATTCCAAAGGACGCGAGGTCGAGATTTGTACGATGTTAATAATTTATGGGATAAAGTCACAAAGGATGGCTTAAAGGAACTCTTTGATAAGAAATGTGAGTTAAAAGGAGTTCATCCAGTAATCGATAGCTACCTTGCAAAAGAAGAGATACTCAGAGTCGATTGGGGCAATTCATTAGGTCATCAAATGCGTGAAGTGCCTGATTTTGATTCTGCGTTTAATGGTGCGATAAAAATACTCGAAGAATTAAATGTTGCACCTAATATCGTTTCCGAAAATAATGAAAATGAGTAATATCTCACCAATCCACAATCCAAACCGTATCAAACGGCACGTGCACCCAGTAACCTTCTCCGGGCGTCATCAAATACATCGGATCAACTTCCCTAATATGATAGGGTTCTGATGTGTCACAGACCATAACGGTGTCCGCTCCCGTGCCCCAGAGGGCGTTCGCTACCGTCTCGTTGACCAGGGAAGGATAGCCGACCAGGTTCCACCCCGCATACAGGTCGATGCTCGTAGACGTCGGTATAGGCCCACTAACAGTCAAGGTCGTACCTCCGGGTTCGGTGATGTTTATCCAGAAGCCTTGCTTGTGGTTCAAAGTGCTGAGATCATTCAACTGGTTTGGCGCGTAAGTGGAGTTGGACTCCCAGGTCCCTGTTATTGCGTTATAGGTCCTGATGCAGTCCCATTGGCCTGCAATAGAGCTCAGGGCCTGGTCAATGGATTCGTCGGGTTGTTCGAGAGGGAGGGAGACAAGGTTCCAGCCCTCATCGAGTGTGATGTTGTGGGTGGGGTCTGCGGGGAAATCTGGATAGCGTTTGTAAAAAACATCACGAAGGGCTCCACCAAAATGAGTGTACCAAACGATGTGTTCAGCATCATTTTCAATGGCAATTCTCGGCCATTTACTTGAGGTGGAAAGATTGTAAGTTAATCTCAAATCGGCGGACCAAGTAATTCCTCCATCTGTCGAGCTTATATAGTAAATTTCCTCATGGTCGCCATCGTCCCTTTCATCATCCCAAACAATTGAAACATTGTTAGACTCAACATCGATGTCCGGGGAGTTGATTCCAGGAACAGGTCCAGTTAGTAATTGTGGAGTATTCCAAGTTGCACCATTGTCTGTAGAGTTACGGTAATACAATCTATACTCAGGACCAGGCCAATGTTCTTCATACCAAACGATATGTATATTTGAGTCGTCAACTGCTATTGAGCGCCCTATACTGTCATCAACGCTATCCGATATTTTCCGTCCAACATTAGGAGTTCCAAGTCCATCTTCCCAGGTTAAACCATTATCTTTTGAAATCATCCAGTAGATCTCCCAATCCCCCTCTCTTTCATCTGCCCAAGCTATTGAAATATTAGAACCATCGCCAGCCATTTGAATACCGCTAATTGTTGCAGGTGAGTATGTAATCCTCCTATCTTCATCCGCTCCTTGACCATTATCCCAAGATGAACCTCCATCAAGACTACGACGATAGTATATCTCTCCTTCACTTCCATCCCTGACATCATACCAAATAATGTGAATATTCGAGGTGTTGACATAAATCTGTGGGGTATAGGTATTCATTCCATCAGGACTGATTCTCCTTGTGGGATTCCATGTTTCACCATTATCAGTTGAATTTCGATAGTAAATACCTACCCAGCCATCATCATCCTCCCACACGACATGAATATTTTCTTCATACAATGATATGTCGGGAAGGGTCAAAAAAAATGAACTACTACCCAAGGTTAAATTTTGATTCCAGGTTTTACCCCCATCCGTTGATTTTCTATATAGAACATCTCTTGTTGGACCTGGATTATATCGCCATACTACATGGACGTTATCCTGGAAAGTTGCGATAGCTGCTTCTTGGTGATTCTGAGTTGTCTCACTTAAATTTATTTCATCACTCCAACCAGCAGGCGTCCCTGTGGTCTCCTCCCCCTCACTCGCCGAGTGGCATATCGGAGATAGGAGTGCGAGCACCATCAGAGATACTGCAACCACAGAGAATAATCTCTTCCACATCGGAGTTCATTATGCCTTATCGGGTTCTTTAGTGTTTCGATAATAAAGAAAAAATGGACCCAGCGGGATTTTCAAAACCCTTGCGAGAGATTAGAGCCGATGAATTGCTGCGCAATTCTCGGTCACAGCCGAAAAATGCTGGCAATCGTTGATTACCGTTTTTCGGCGTGAAAATCCCTCGACTTCTCGGAGTCATATTGTCCCCGAGGGATTTTTGAACCCGCGGCCTCCGCCTTGCGAAGGCGGCGATCTTCCGCTGATCTATGGGCCCATGCTGATACCCTTTACTGATTGTGACGATTATGAAATCTAGGAGATGCGCCAGGTAGAGTTCTGGCTTTGGTGCTTTGGCGTGGATTCGCCGGTGTAATCTTGTACACAGTGCTCTGGCCTCAGACCAAGCCGCCGTGTACCTTCTTACACACTTAGCCGAACAACGCGCCCAGGCCGGCGGCAGCCTCTTCTTCGCTGACGCCTTCCTCTTCTTCCTTCTCTTCCTTCTTCTCGGGTTTGGCAGCTGGGGCATCTCCGGCCGGCGCCGCCGCGGGTGCGGCTGCGGCGACCGCTGGTGCGGCCACGGCGGTCTTCATCGCTTCCTCGATGTCCACGCCTTCCAGGGATGCGGTTAGGGCTTTTACTCGGGCTGCGTCCGGTTTTACGCCGGCCGCGGTCAGCACCTTCGTAACCGCTTCCTCGGTTATTTCCTTCCCAGCTGAGTGAAGGATCATTGCGCTGTATATGTATTCCATTCTTTCTACCTCCTAATTTATCCTGATCATCCGAATAGGGCTCCCATTCCGGCAGCCATGTCCTCCTCGTCCACCTCTTTCTTCTCTTCCTTGTCCGGCTTTTCCTCGTCCTTCTTCTCCTCGGCGGGTGCCTCTGCCGGTGCTGCCTCCGCAGGAGCCGGAGCGCTTCCCACCATGTTCTTGAGGTCCTCGTCCAGGGCGTCCGGGACCTGGGATGCGAGAGCCAACATCTTGCCGCTGGCCTGTGCCAGCAGGTGCTCCATCGTTACCTTGTTGGTAATGCCTGCGAACATCGCCACGTTGAAGGCCTCCGACGAAGCCTTCGAGAGTAGTATGTTGATCGTCGCCGGGGTCGTGTAGCCGATGTTGCAGGCCAGGTTGAAGCTGCCGCTCACGGCGAAATGGAAATCTCCCATGAACTTTCCCTCGTCTATGGACAGCACGTCGCTGGCGAACACCGTGCCGTCCTCGTAGGCCCCGCGCAGGTCCATGCCCACGGTCAGCGGGAATATGTCCAGCTTGGTCAGCATCTTGGCCATGTCGGCGGG
>LSSH01000095.1 GCA_001595885.1 Candidatus Proteinoplasmatales archaeon SG8-5
TATTAAACATTCAACTTCCACTATGCGTGAATCCCCGAGCCCGGTGTCATCAAGTACTAGTGATAATGTAATGAAGTCTTCTGAAGTTCCTACAAATGTGGGAGAGATTGAAAGACCAGATGTGATTGCAGGACCTTCATTATCGAATATTGTTGTGTTTACTGATTTCCAAGTACACCAATTTTCCGAAGAGTCCTTACCCCTGATCCAGAAAGTATACTGGCCCTTTGTCCAATCAGAAATATCAAATAAATGAGTTACATCCTCAACAACCTCGTCGAATGCCCCGTCTTGTGCATTTATAATAATCGGTGTGATATTCACAAGAGAAGGATGTATTACAGAGATTACACATTCAACGTAGTTGATCGCAGAGTTCCCTCTTAGTGAGTCATCAATGCTAGCGTTTAACCAAAGGATGTCAGACGATGTTACAATGATAGCTGGTTCAATGGTTGGCCCGATGATAATCTCAGGCCCCATGATATCAAAAAGGTTCACCAGTATATTAGTAGTTTCATTCATATCTAATCTTACAGAATAGTTTTCATAACTAAACTTTGAAATGTTAAGATGATATGGTGAATAGTAGGTGGTGTAATTATGCCCAATCGTTGATCCCATAATTAATAAATTTCTAACCATTCCGTTGTAATCAGTGGTGACGTTGTATACAACATTGTGGGTAGAATTAGCTACAATTACAGTCGCATTATCGATGCCCAGACCATTAGCCAACACCGATACGTGCAAATACCAAAATAATGTAAGTGTAGAGTCAGGTGATATATCCATATTTGATTGATCGTATGTGCAGTTAATAAGTATGGGATGACAATTATCCATTAAGCTCAAAGAGTTGCCAGTTGCTTCACCTATTGTTGAATTGAATATTGTTGGTGAACTAGACCTTAACCAGAGAGGCCATGAACCATTCTGGATGGTGCAATTCTCAATGGTTGTATTGGTAACTCCATTTAACAGGAGATTATACACTCCCTGGGTGCATGTTACGTTTTTAATCGTTAGATTGCTGGAATCCACAGCATTACAATTTTGTGTGTTTTCCGAGAATATTGAATCCAATAGGTTGATTTCATCACTTTCGTATATGAAAGACCCTCTGATGCCATTGGTAACACTAGAATTTCTTATTGTCAAGTTCTGACAATCTATGATGGCCAACTGACCGATGTTCATCATTTTTGGTATTTCTAATATCAGATTCTCAAGTGATAATTGGGATTCATCATGGTAGTATCGGATTGATACATCATTGACCGTATTGTTTATTGGTAACTCGTTGTCCAGAGTGGTCAATCCAGTGTCAAAGTATATACCGGTCTGAGAGGGTGAGGTAACTATTGTGTTATTCATTAATTGGTTGAATATACTTGAACTTAATAAAGCGATTCCGTTGTTATTGTTATTTATATTGTTGTTCAGTATGATATTTGTCGATGAATGTTCTTGCAAACGAATTCCATAAGTATTGCTATTAACAAAATTATTTCTAACTGATGAATTATCTACTCCAATCATAGTAATGCCAGAATATCCGTTCGTCCCAGTGTTATTTTGGATGTCGACATAGGTACTGTTAGCTATGATGATCTGACCAAGATTCGCCATCCGAGGTTCATTCACCACAAGGTCAGCTACTACTTGATGTGATGCGGGAAGGCCAAAGAGGTTATGGAAATATCTAAGATATTCACCGTTTACGGTATTGTTGCTCGGAAGTGAGTTATTAAGTGAATATAATCCAATATAATATCCATATTTCATTATGTCCTTTACAATTATATTATTATACAAAATATTATGATTCGATCCTTGATCTAGCCCTATTCCATATTGATTGAATTCGATAACATTGGAATATACAGACACACAATCTGAGTTATAGGCACGGAATCCGCTAGCAGTACAATTTGAAATTACGTTGTGTGACACAAATGTGTCGCGATTTGATGATTGGATTCGTATACCATCACCAGGTGACCTTGTATTACCGAAAGATCCAGATCTAAGTGTTATGTTATTATTCATTACCTTACTACCATTAGAAGAATATAGCCAGATTCCCGGTCCGCTGCCTTCAGATATTGTGTTGTTATTTATGACTGCATTTACATTCTTAGTTGGGTAAGCCCATGGGTTCTGAAGATTGTTTGCATCGGCATCATCAATCCACCCAACCTTAATGCCTCCACCGTCAACATTTATTATTGTATTGTTTTCTATGGTTGCATTTATGTTATCTATGGCTTTAATACCGATCGCGCCGGTGTCTTTCACCCCCTCGAATAAATTGTCCCTGACGATTGCAGTTGTATTTACAGGTGTAGTGCCATTTAATCCGGCTTTAAACCATCCTATTGTCACTGCCCCACATGTCATAATGTTGTCAGGGTGATACACATGATTATTGGTGAAATTAATATTGATTTCATCAATGGCACATGCCCTAACAGCTCCAGCTGCAATATTTGTTATATTGTTGTAGCAAACATTCAAATCAAGTTCTTTTACGGCGGGGCCCGAGTTTATTTCCCTTGATAATTTTCCAATATGGACCCCGTTTTGAACCAGGGGAGTGATTATTTTGTTATTCGTAATGTTTGATATTAGAAATTCGGATGAGTACATTAGGATAGAACCATCATTGGTAAATTGTTCTGACCAGATTTCATTATCTGTGATATTTGCATAGATGCCTTTTGCAGGAATCTCATCAAATTTGAAACCGACTCTTATTGGTGACAATCCTCTGTTATTAGAGAAATTGTTATTATTCACATCAACACGGATGACTGAGAAAGACGGAATCCCCCATATGCCTATGCCCCCTTCTTCAGTATTGTTCTGGATTGTATTGAATCCCGCGGTAAAATTGATGTTCGTTCCACCAATCACTAATATCCCGCCAGCATTGTTCTCAGATATTGTGTTATTCTGCAGGGTGATGTTTACCTGACCACCATTGTAGAGAATACCAGAACCTGAGTTATTTAATAAAAGTGAATGTGATATGGTGATATTAAAAATGTGCGAGGGGTTTGAAGTGTTGGTGATATAAATTCCATTATATTGGTTATTGTAAATTGTGCAATTTTCAATGATACAATTCACCGAGTCAAACACAAAACCGTTCGCGCAATCTAATATTTCAGTTTGCATTATTGTGACATTGTTAGACATTATCTTCAAACCGGACTTATCAGCATCAGCCTGCTCCTGTAACAATCCACATCCGATAATTTCGCTATTCCTCACCTCGAATACGGCAGTTTCGTTGATCTGGAAAACATATCCGTAGATGTCATTGTTGGTGATCTTCGAAGAATCAGAGGTGGTTGTATTATCGTCATCCGTATCATTGACGAAAAAGCTCCCACCGTCTTGGACCATGATGTGGTAATCACCGCAATCAACTGTTACGTTCATTTTTAAGGTCACATTAACGAATTCCAGCATACCCGTCCCGGTTATCGTGAGATTTCCTGTTAGGATGATGATTTCGTGGGAATAATTCTCATAACCGCTGACCACCCAATCTCCGTCGATGTACTGTACTCCGTCAATGATGTCACTAGGAGGGGGAGGGGAACCACCTTTTGTAGTCGGAACTAGAATTAGAATTGAGGCTGATAATAGGATTATGGCCATCGTTAACTTTAGGACTTCGAATCTCATTACAAATCCCTAAGTCGAGTAGGTGGATAGGATAACGCTTTTATTTAACCTTTTAGCCAATAACCGTATATGGAGATAAAGATTTATACCGCCGGTCATTCCAATTCAACAGAATCCATAAGGAGGACCCAGAGTGGAATTCAGCATTCACCAGTTCACCAGTTGTCTCATCATAGTTTTTGTAGTTATGGCCTTTGTATTGGATTTCCTGCGAAAACGTTCGAGCAGAGTGAACGATTGGATGCTCCTGATATCCCCTTCAAAGAACGTGCCTGATAAGGCAAAATGGGTGTTTATGGCAGGATTTGCCATTGGTTGCATTTTTCTTTACCTGTATTGCACCATCTGTCGTGTCACGGGGGTTGCTGAGCTACAGGATGACCGCATTTTCCTCGACTTCATGTTCAGGGACCTGCTAGGCATACTGCCCTGGTTCGTTTGGGGCTGCATACTGGCCGGGTTCGTGATGAAATATCTGACCCTGGGCAAACTGAGGCTGCCGAAGACCATGATCGGTTCCGGTCTGTTCGCCTCGGTGATCCCAATATGCTCTTGCGCGGCCGTACCGATGGCGCACGGAATGATGCTTGGCAGGCAGATGAGGGTGCGCTCGATAATCACCTTCCTCATTGTCGTGCCTGTCTTGAGCCCCGTGGTCTTCATTCTGGCAATAGGCAAGATTGGTGTCTGGTATCTCATTGTCGAAATCATTGCCATCTTTGTCCTGGCCATGCTCACTGGCATATTCATTGAAAGGTTGGCGGGGGTGAAACAGGAGGACGACCCCGGCAAGGGATGCTATTCATGCGTGGGGTGCAAGACCGCGCACATGCACGAGGGAAGAACGTCAGCGATGCTGGCATCCTGGGACCAATTAACATATCTTATGAAATATATATTAATGGGAATTATTATTGGTTCTGCGATCTCCACGATGGTCGAACCCAGCGATCTGACCCGTATATTCGGCGGGGAGAACATCGGCCTGTTCCAGAGCATACCGGGGCTCGTCTTGATAGTGCTCATCGCAATTCCTTTGTTCATCTGCTCGGGTGAGGACGTCCTCATCGTTGCTCCTCTCCTTCTCCTTGGTTTACCGTTGGGTCATGCGATCGCCTTTGCCATTGCAGGAAATGCCATCTGCATCACTGCTGTACCGGTTCTCAACGCCACGTTCGGAAAGAAGGTAACCGCCTTGATATTCTTAGCATTCTTCGTGGGGTCTATAGCTCTAGGTCTGGTCATTAATAGTATAGCCTTCGCCTTAGGTTAGGTTCACCTCTCTCAAGTTCATCGAGCATCACTTGGATGAGCCAGACCTTCTCAGATAAAACAGAGCGACCGCACCCATCACGGCAAGTATCACCACCGTCACGAAGGCCGAGGTCAGTGACCAATCACTACCTGGATCTGTTGTGTTCCCGTCCCCACTGTTACCACCTCCGGCGCCGATAGGCATTGCGTGAAAGGGTTCAGACATCGGGCCCTCGCCCTCCCCATTGAACGCAGCGATTCGGTAATGATACTCCCTACCATTATCCAACCCCGTATCCATATAATTGAGTACGACTCCTATCGAGGCTACCTCACTAAGGTTCTCCGAGCTGGCGCCCCTATAGATTATATAACCGGTGATGGAGGTTCCTCCGTCGGAGAGAGGCACTTCCCATTGAAGTAATAACTTGCCATCGAACGGTGTTGCCCGAGGTGATAGTGGTGCACTTGGAGGTGAGTACTTGAAGGGTGTGGCATTGACTACAGCACTTAATGGTCCAATGCCGATGGCATTCTCCGCACTAACCTTGTAATAGACTGTTACACCATTGGTTAAACCGGTATCCGTGTACGTTTGCGTATCGTCTATCGTCGAGAGGAGAATAAGTGCATTTATGTTCAAACCTTTGTAAATGTGGTAGTTGGTAATCCGGGAATTTCCGTTTGTTAAGGGCGTTGACCAAATGAGAGTGACCTGACCGTCACCAGCGGAGGCTGTAAGTTCCCGTGGCTCAGAAGGTGCAGATGTCGAGGAACCTGGTGTGGCTGATATCTCATTTGTCATTGTTCCCTCACCGACCGAGTTTACTGCTGATAGGGCATAATAATAGGTCTGGTCGTTGATCAGCCCGGTATCATTGTAAGTGCGGACGTCACCTACGGTGTCCAGTAAAGACAGAGATGATGATTCCTCCCTGCGGTAGACCAGGTAATTTGTGATACCCGAACCCCCATCCGTTGCTGGCGCCGCCCATGAAAGGTTCACATAACTATTACCTGCCAAGGCCTGGAGGTTCCCCGGGGAATCCGGTGTGGTCATGGGTACCGCACTAGCTTCCTGTGACAACTCGCTCTCTCCGATCTCATTTGCTGCTGAAACGGCATAGTAATATCGCTGACCGTTCATTACGCTATTGTCTGCATACGAGAGCTCATAACCAACGGTTGTCAGATGCTGCAGGTTTCCGGAGGTTGTGCCCCTGAAGATCTTATAACTTGTAATCTGAAGTCCTCCATTTGTAGGCGCTGACCAAGTGAGGTTTACCTGTCCTTCACCACCCTCGCAAACAAGGTTACTCGGAGCATCAGGGGCTGTTGGTGCCGTTGTGTCTATGTTTATCGAGTTTATGTTGATGACCTCTGGTGTGCAATATGTGGGATATTCCTTGTATCTCATGAATCCCAATTCAATGTAACCTATGGGCTTGGGACTGGGCGTGAAGGATTGGATGAGGTTGCCCTCAATATAGATTATAGTTTCCGAAGCTGTGCGAGCCAGGCCTAAGGATTTGTCCACGAAAATCGAATATGTGAAATCTTCGGCTGTTGAATACAGCACATCAGCATCGCTTGCTCCGTTAAGATAAATCGACACCTTGTTATCAGACATCGATGAGTCGGTCCAGCCAAATGCATACACCTGACCGCCGGTCGTATCGAAGAGTCTGACCTCGGCCCTGGCAAGGTTGAACTCTGTCGTTTCGGCAATGCATTTGAACACGGCAGTGATGTTGAAGATGCCAGCAGTAGAGATCGCGGTTCTAATATGTGGACCGTACCAAGTTATATTTGAATCACCCGTGAAACTGGCAGGTGTTAAGTACGTTGTACCGTCCACGATTGCCGTTCCGCTAAGGCCTCCGCGGGTCCAACGCGGGTCAAGGTCGTTGCCCGTGAAATCATCGGTCCAGGTCTCTGCACTGGCCTTCGGACCCAGTATGGATATTGCCGGTAATAGCAACCCCAGAACAAGAATTCCGACGATGAACAGTCTGTTGAACGCAGTAGTCATCTTCCTCAAACCTTCGATATTGGGTAATGAATCCGTGCGGGTAAAAACCTTTTCCCGTTTATTCTGAATTTCGGGAGGTTAGCTGTTCCTTCAATATCTTGTCAAGCTCGCTTAGGAACTTCTTCTCCCTTTTGCTGGGTACTGTAGCCCCGGCTGCAATGTCGTGACCTCCGCCCGAACCTCCCACTGCCTCTCCGGCCTTCCTGCAGGCCACACCAAGGTTCACTCCTGCTTCAACCAGACTCCGAGGGGCTCTGGCAGAGACATTGAGGTTGCCGCCGTTCTTGTGGATGCCGAAGGTGGCCTTCGAATCGTCGAAGAAGTAGAGGGTTCCCAGGCCGGCCAGTACTCCCGCGTAGGACGATTCTGCGGCATAGAAGTATTGCAGGTGCCTCTTTGACTCCGGGGGATCGACCTCCAGCTTCCTCAGGTTCTCGATGATCCATTCCTGATGCTTGAGCCTGTGGGCCGCGGCCGCTTCCCTGGCCGCCCTATCTCCCAGGGCCATTGCCAGACCCGTTGCCTGGTCCCCCTGCCTGGAACATGCGTTGAAGAGGGATGTCAACTCGTCCGCGTACATGTCCCAATCGTACAGCCAGTACCGCTCGGTGACAAAGTTGAGTATGGCCTCGGGGGTGGCGCCCTGGCGCAGCAGGCGCATCGCACATATGGACGTGAGGAAGCGTTTCTGCTCCTCTTCGAGGCTCTTGAACTCGCTTTCCTTGTCAAGACCCAGCCATTTCATGAACCTGCTGGCCTTCTGCTTTCGACCGGTGATGTCCACGAAGTAGGGCTCGGGGTGTTCTGTCAACGATTCGAATATCGTGTGGCCCTTTAGATCGGGCATCACCTCGATACTGATCAGCTCCCTTTGGGCGGCCGCGGCCACCAGCTCCTCGTTGTACCCCTGGAATCCGCCGAGGTTCTGGCGGTCCCCGATGGCGCCGGCGATGGCCAATGATGCGAGGCTCCAATTCCTTTCGTCGACCGTCGAGGCAAGTGAAAAGGCAAAGCTGGCCGCGCTGGCCTCCCTGGCCCCGTCTATGTCGAAGAAGTGAGGGTTGACGTGTATGATGTTCTCGCCCTCGGCTTCCGGCTCGTGATGGTCGACCACTATGACCTTGTGAGGAAAATCGTCCAGCTGGCTCACGCGCGTGGCGCCCATGTCCGCGAAGATGATGAGCTGGTCATTGGGAGTTTCCCCGGCCTCCTTGACACGCTTGTCGTCCAGCTTCTTTGTCAACGTGACCTTGAAGGGCTTTCCCAGACCCAGCATTACCTTACAAATGATGGCTGCCGCGGTAATGCCGTCGGGGTCGTAATGGGAGAATATCCTGGTCCTGCCGGAATGGTTCCTTATCTCCTCGGCAGCCTCTTCCAGTCTTCTGGTCAAACTCGCACTGAAATTGATCTGAGGATTTTCCTCCCCAGCCATGTTACCGACTCAGCTCCAGCTCTGCACCCTCGAGCGTGTACTTCCAACCTTCGGGCAATACACCCTTCTCTTTATAGTACCGCTCCAGGCGCCGGATCTTGGCCTCGATCAACTGGAGGCTGCGCTTGTTGTGAGTGTCGCGCGGGTTGCGCTTGAGGTGCGCATCGAGCTCGGTGACCTTTCTCAGGAGGGCTGTAAGGTCCTCGGGCAGTGCCGAAGCCATGCCCTTCTCGCTCATAATCTGATGAATGCTCTTCCCTGTGGCCAGTTTCACATCCGGGACTCCGTACTGGTCCCTCAGGATTAGGCCGATGCTCGCGCTGGTGTTACCTTCGGTGGCCAGTTTCACGATGAGTTCCTCTATCTCAGCCTTCTTCAAAGGCACCCATTCGGGTATCTTTGTCGTGAAAGGGCGTTTGGACGATGATTTTCCTTTCCTTCGGGCGTGCATTCTTGCCATTCATACCCTCCTGGTCAAGGGAAGCAGACACGGATACATAACTTCTGGTATATAATCCTAATTCCATTGGTTCGTGTGACCAAAATAAGATCGTTTTTAATATGGCTTTCGAGCAGGGTGACCCGATTTTTCTTGTTTTGCCCAACTTTTTTCTTTTAGAGGGTCATCCAGCGCAGAAAGGCAAAAAAGAAAAAAGAAGGAGCGAAAGCCTTAATACCAAGCGGTTAATAGAACCTCCGAACCAAAATGGAACAGGATGAGTCTGACAAGGCTGATAAACGGGCTTTTTCAGAGCGGACGAACCGATGGAAGACTTATATCGAGATTTGTGACCTGGGAGCGATATGCAGGCGTTATTTCGTTATGAACGCCTTCGACGGTGCCCTTACTATGTTGGGAGTCGTCATCGGTGCCACCCTCGCAAACATCCAGGATCCATTCATCGTGATATCCGCTGGGATAGCCGGCAGCTTCGCAATGGGCATATCCGGTTTCAGCGGTGCATATATGGCCGAGAGTGCTGAGCGCACCAAGGAGTTAAAAATTCTGGAAAAGGCCATGCTGACGCGGATGGAAGACGAATCGCTTCACAAGGAGGCGGCGAGGTTCGCTACGAGAGTGACCGCCCTCGTGGACGCTGCCAGCCCTGCGATCGCCGCAATCATCGTGATCTCCCCCTTCTTCCTGGTGACTATGGGAAGTATTGATATGTCCGCAGCCTTCGTCGGATCGCTCATACTCACGCTGGTCATCCTCATCAGCCTGGGTGTCTACCTGGCAAGGATAACGGAGGAGAGCATGCTCAGGCACGGCCTGAAGATGCTGATAGTGGGACTGATCACGGCCCTCCTGTGCAGCCTGATAGCCATCGGCCTAGGAGGCGAGGTGGTTGTGTGATATTGTTAGCCAGGCATATAGTGCAACCTCACATCTTGAAGATGATTTCGTATAAATATGAACATAATTGTTAACCTTATGTTCGAATGTTGTACCAAACTGTATATTAATACCCCTTTACATATTGTCTTTTAGAGGCTTTTATCTATTATTCTGCCCACGTAATAGAGCCTCCCCTTCGGGGGAGGTAGCCTCCTCCATTCTTCCAGATGGTGATTATGGTAAAGAAAAGGCTAATAATATCCGCATTCGCGGTGGCAACCCTTACACTAGTCGCATCTGGAATGTTCTTTGCGCAGGGTGCTCCCGTGCCCAGGGAGAGCGCTTATTCCTCGTACGTATACGATGCAAACCCTGCGCTTCAAAATAATTATTATTACCCGCTGGCCGACTACGCAGTTGTACGTAACGGTAACCCGGTAAGCGTCTTTACATCGATTGGCGTCGCCGAGTTCGCGGCCGGCAACGATTTCCTAATCGATGACACCATGATCACCCACGAGGATGCCTACTCGTACTTAGCGGTCCACGAGACCATGACCACTGTTGTTGAGTTCGAGGCCAAGGCGGACAACTCCATCAAGTTCGATCTGGGCGGGGACACTGGAGCCATCAGGAGCGGCAACGCCATCCTCATCGGCGGTGAGGACGCGAGCGGCGTCTTCGTGTTCCCCCCGGACGTTGAAACGGCTATAAACGGCCAGGAGGTCGTCTTCGACGTTCCTGCCGATTCCGTTGTGATATTCAGGGCCGACCCCACCCCCGACAAGACCGTCGGAAGCGCGGTGGCCGGTGAGAGAATAGCGGCAGAGATGTACCTGGGCTCGCAGGGCGACTACCTGGTGGAGGATGTCGTAGCATTCGACAACGTGGACATGAGCGCCCTTGCCGCTTCGGACAAGCAGGTTGACGTGCTGCTCTCGGGCAGCGCCGCCGGCAAGGCCGTGATGCTCCACATCGACGGCGTGTACCTGGACTATGGCTCTGCCGAGGACATCACCGTCATGTTGGACGACGAGAGGCTTAGGGAAGCGGATGACTTCAGCGAGGTGTTCTGGGAGACCGGTGACGTCCCGAGATACATAGCTGTGAAGACAGACAGCGGCTTCGACGTTGCGGTCTACATACCTCAGTATCAGGATTACGTGATCAACATCGGAAGTGCGGAAAGGGACCTGGGCATTGACGGCATGGCAACGATGCTCGCAGCCATCGGCATTGTGGGCGTGGCCGTGCTGGCGCTGATAAGAAAGGACTAACGGCGACCCTTTTCCGTGCAATACACCCGCAGGATTTCCCTAGCGATAGCCGTGCCCTTCCTCACCCTTTTAGTATCGGTCTTGATGCTGTGTATGAACACTAGCTTTCCGTCGATCTCAATGTCGGCGCCGACCTCGAACTCGTCATCGGGGTCCACGGTTATCTTGAGCGAGCGGGTCCTTCCCCGGCGATTGACCGAAAGGTTCAGGTCGATAGTGTCGAAGTTCTTGGCCCAGAGCGTCTGGATGTCCTTCCCGCATGCCGATTCAATAATCATTCCAACAACACCTATGAAGGTGAC
>LSSH01000096.1 GCA_001595885.1 Candidatus Proteinoplasmatales archaeon SG8-5
GACGCTTCTGTACTCAACCTTCCTGTCTACGAGCCAACCGATAAAGAGGGCCGCCACAACGAAGCCGATGAGGTAGCCGATGGTTGGTCCGTAGACCACTGAAATCCCTCCGACGCCGCCTGTGAACCAGGGGACCCCGGCAAGACCGATGCCGAGGTATAACGCCTGGGCGAGACCGCCCCACAGGTGACCCAGCACCATGCCGGAAAGGAGCACGACGAACACCTGGCCCGTGAACGGCACCGGCGAGAACGGCACCGGCACACGCACAAATGCGGCCAGACCGGTCAGGCAGGCGAACCATAGCGCGAGAACTGTCTTCCTCGCAAAATCCAGCTCATATCTCCATTCATAAAACCTGTGTCTTGCATCCAGGAACCTTTCCTTTGAAATGCTGACGAACATTCAAGCACCAGTGGGGTGAAGGTCAAGTACGTATTAAACCTTTTACCAGATTGGATGGAGAGGTTTCCCCCCGAATGTAAATTCAAACCTCATTCCACCAGGTTCAAACCGAGCGAGAAAGCATAGTTCCGGGCTTCAAGGAACTCCGCCGTCTTCAGGGATTTGGATATCTCGGGATAGTCGGAGGCCTGGTACATGGGCCGGTACTGGGCCATAACGTTCACGCGAACGCCGTTCCCGAGGTTTTGGGATATCCAATCCAGAGCGGGTTTTGAGCAGCAGTCCACGTGATGGGGAAGCACCAGGTGGCGGATGATTACCTCGGCCTGCTCCCTGGCCATCATGTGGTTCCGGGTTATGACCTCCCAGTAATCCTTCACCTTGGACAACCGCTCACCGCAGTTGCTGTTCCCGTACTTGAAGTCGGTAAGGTAGAGGTCGATGACGCAGTCAAGAAGCTTCATGGTCTCTTCTGTCAGGTACATGTTTGAGTTCCACACCTGGGGCAGGTTAGTGGCGGATATAGAAAGGACCTCGAGGATGAACTCCAGGTTCGATGTCGGGTCACCGCCCACCCAGTTCACGTTACGTGCCGAGGGTTCCTTGCGTGCGATGAGGTCTGCCACGACCTTGGGCGCGAAATATTCGCCTCGTGAGGGGTACTGGCTAATATCGCAGTTCTGGCAGAACACACACTCGAAGGTGCAGCCGGAGAAGAATATCGTATACGATGGCACGAGCTCCGGCTCCTCGCCGAAGTGCAAGAACTCGGAGGAGATGCGCGGTTCAAGGACGCCGCAACGGCCCTTCTGACCGTTCGTCCGGTCGACACCGCACCTTCTCTCGCATAGCCTGCATGAGTCGAGCATCTTCCCGGCC
Organism: Candidatus Proteinoplasmatales archaeon SG8-5; assembly: GCA_001595885.1. Classification (GTDB taxonomy): domain Archaea; phylum Thermoplasmatota; class Thermoplasmata; order SG8-5; family SG8-5; genus SG8-5. Next base: position 1,285 of record LSSH01000096.1, read on the forward strand.
AATGCGAGCTTGAGGTCAAGGAGGGTCTGTCCGCTTTTGTTTAATGTTGCTACCGCATGTTTTTCTGATCCCCCACTAGTTCTACGCGCTGGCTCTCCATCCTTGAAACGGCTGAGTACCTTATCATGGACTTCCATCAATACGTCGAAGGATTGTGTCGGGTCGAAGTCGACGGAATAGGCTTTCAGGGCCTTGAACCTGGGTTGCCTTTCCTTTCTCAGGACCGATATGTAATCGGGCAACGCGACCTCGATTTCCTCCATGGGCCAGAATAGTTTTATACGGTTTATGTAGTTTGTGCAGCCGATGGACATAGACCTCTACAAGGAGTGCGGCAGGATAGCCAACCAGGTGCCCGAGGGAATGGTGACTACCTACGGTGCCATAGCCCGAGCCCTCGGGGACATCAGGGCCAGGAGGGCCGTGGGCGTAATCATGAACACATATGACGGCAAGAGGACACCGATGCCCTGTCATCGGGTGGTCTATCACGATGGTTCATTGGGTGGCTTCGCGTATGGCCTGGATGCGAAGGTGAAGAGACTGAAGCCGGAAGGCGTAAGTGTCAAGGACGGCAGGATTGCGGGTTTCGAGAAAATAAATTTTTCGGATTTCAAGACCCCAAGCCCGAAGCCGCTGGAAAAAGCCAGGGAAGAGCAGTTGCGCCTGGCCGGGAAGGTGAGCACAAGTGATGTCAGGCCCTTGCCGAACCTGACGCTCGGTCTTGATGTATCCTATTCGGGGATCCGCGCCTATGGCGTAGGAATCCTCTTTGATATTGGCAACAACGAGCCCGTCAAAACCATAAGAACCAAGGCAGAGGTGAGGTTCCCATACGTGCCCACCTATCTCGGTTTCAGGGAGATGCCTATCTTCAGGAAGATAATCGCGAAGGTCGAGGAACCGGTGGTCCTCATGCTGGACGGCAACGGAACCATCCACCCGTTCGGCCTAGGCATCGCCAGCCACATCGGTGTCGAGCTCGGAATGCCTTCCTTGGGTGTGGCAAAGAGCCTCCTGTGCGGAGAGACGGAATCCGAACCGACCAGGAAGGGCGCAGCCGAACCTGTCAGACTCGACGGTAAAACAATCGGCCACGCGTTGAGAACGTCCGAACGTGCGAAACCCGTTTACGTTTCTGCGGGTCACCGGATTTCGCAAGATTCCGCCGTAACCATCGTGGGGAAGGTATCCAGACTGAAGGTGCCGGAACCGGTGCGCCTCGCTCATATCGAGGCTACAAAGTTCAGGAAGGAGAGCGCGTGAACATAATCGTCTACGGCGCCGGGGCCATCGGCAGCCTCTTCGGTGGATTCGTGGCAAAGAATAACGATGTCACACTCATCGGGCGGAAAGAGCATATGGATGCAGTGCGCACAAAAGGGCTCACGATAACCGGGAAGACTGAATTACATACAAGGCCCAGGACCGCAATTACATCTCGGGAGTGCGGGCCCGCAGACCTTCTCGTATTGACTGTCAAATCATACGATACCGAGATGGCCGTCAGGGATGTCGGTCCATTGATACGGGAGGATACAGTTGTCATGAGCCTGCAGAACGGGCTTGGCAACCTCGAGGCTATACTTGACACACTTAAGCATGCAAATGTCATCGGCGGCGTGACCAGCCACGGAGCGGTAATTATTGAACCCGGTGTGATCGAGCATACTGGCATCGGTGACACCACCGTAGGGGACTTTGCGGGTTCCGGGAACGCCGAACCCATTGCACAACTGCTGACCGAGAGCGGCATTCAAACGGAAACCAGCGACAACATCATCGAGGATGTGTGGTTCAAGGCCCTCGTCAACGCTGCCATCAATCCGCTGGCCACGCTGGCCAACTCCCCGAACGGCGTATTGTTAGAGGATGAGGGATTGAGAAGAATGGCCCGCGAGATCGTTTCGGAGGGGGTGAGGGTGGCGAAAGCCCACGATATTAAGCTCGATGAGCAGACGGCCTATTCGCGGGTGATGAAGGTTGCGGAGCAAACCTCCCAGAACAGGAACAGCATGCTGCAGGACCTGGCCAGAGGCAAACGTACGGAGATAGACCGTATCAACGGGGCGATCGCGAAGCTCGGGGCCGAGGTTGGTATCGATACCCCCGTCAACATCGGTCTGGTCACACAGATCAAGTACATCGAGGAGATGGCGTAAAGGCTAAATCGGTGTCAGCCTATATCATGACCGATGACCGACAACATAATCACGATATTGCTGGCCCTCATTCTCTTGCTCATCGGCATCGCATTGGCCTTCCTGGGCAGGTCCATTTGGGGGCGGCTAATGTCCATTCTCGGCAGCATAATCGGCTGGTTTCTAGGTTATTTCATAGCAGAATATTTCATTCAGCCCGATACCGTGGGCGAATGGGTCGTGGTCATAATAATCGCGTTCATTGCCAGCTTCATCATGGGCCTGATTTTCGGGTTCCTGGTCGAGGTTGCCCTGGCCCTCATCACGGGGGCACTGATTGGCGGTCTGGCCTTTTTCATGACCGATTCGGAGATCGTCGGCATTATAGTATTTGCCGTCGCATTTGTGCTCGCATACATCTTCATCGAGAGCATCATCCTTTTCATCACTGCCCTGATAGGTGCGCTGTGTGCCGGGTATGCAGTCTACCTGATTATGGAGGAGTATTACTACGGTGTACTCGTGTTCATACTCATCTTCATCTGCGGCGTGATTATCCAGATCTTCAGGGAAAAAGAGGATGACAGGCGTTACAGGGAGGCTCGAAGGGGCAGGCGACCGAGGAACGGGTATCGATGATCACGACGAAGGGCCTGAGCAGAGCCTTCGGCCCCATATTGGCCGTTAACAAACTTGACCTGAACATCCAAGATGGGCAGATCTTCGGTCTCATTGGACCCAACGGTGCGGGGAAGACCACCACAATACGAATGCTCACCTGCCTTATCGAACCTACCCTTGGCAGTGCCCAGCTTGACGGTTTTGACATCAGGAAGGAGGATGACAAGTACAGGATCAGGGAGATCACGGGCCTCCTGCCGGAAAGTCCAGGCCTTTACGAGACCCTCAGCGCATACCAGAACCTGGAATATTACGCAGACCTGTATGACATGGACCCTACGGTAAAGGACCTGTCAATAGAGAGATACCTACGCATGCTAGGCATCTGGGACAAGAGTGACGTCACCTGCGGCACCTTCTCGCGCGGCATGAAACAGAAACTCGCCATTGTCCGGGCGCTCATACATGAGCCCAAGTACCTGCTGCTGGACGAGCCGACTGCGAGCCTTGACCCTGCTTCTGTGGCCACAGTGAGGGAGTTCATCTCCGAGCTGAAGACGAAAAAGCGTACGATCTTCATCAACACGCATAACCTTGATGAGGCGGAGCGGCTCTGTGACCGCGTAGGCATCTTCAACAAGAAGCTCATTGCAGAGGGGACGCCCAAAGAACTGGCGCTCAAGCTCTGGCCCAGGCGGGTTGTCATTGAGGTCAGGAATCCGAACGAATGGTATGCTAAAAACCTCTCTGCACTCAGCGGTGTGACATTTGTCGAAGCTACTGGATTGCGATTGATGGTGGATGTGGACGACCCCGGGGTAAGGGCGCCAGAGATAGTAAAGGTCCTCGTGGAGAACGGGGCCGAGGTCTCCAGCGTCAACGAGGAGGTCCACAACCTCGAGGAGGTCTACCTCGAGCTGATAGGGGGCAAGTCATGAGGCTCAGGTGGGACAAGGTCTGGATTGTGGCCAGGAAGGACCTGTGGGAGTTCAGGCGCAACAAGTTCATCATCTACACGATGCTCATCACGCCCATCATCATGGCGATGCTGGTGCCCATCGGGACCTTCATACCGCTTAAGGATGTCCTCGTCGAGGCCAACGTGGGGGAAGAATTCGATTATGACAGGGTCCACACGCCCTTCGTCTTCGTCACCATAGACCAAAACAACATAGACATGTACCATGACCTGAGCAGCAACATGTCGTTCTATCAGGAGTATGCCAGTATTCGGAACGTATCGATCAGAAGCGTCACCTTCCACAACTGTATAATCGTGAATACCACTATCGAAGAGGCGATAATCTGGGATTCGGTGATCTCGGAATCGGTCGTGACCAGTGGAATGATCACCGACTCGTTCATCCTGAACTCCACTGTCTGGCACGGCAGGATCGCCGGTTCGTCCGGTACGAACATCACCACGAACGATGCCTACCGGACAGACAGCGACCTCTACGACGTCCATCTCCCGGCCGAGTTGGACATGGTGGCGTTCTACCGCACTCTCATGGATTCAATGCTCATACTGTTCGTGATGCTGCCGGCCATATTGCCGACCGTCCTGGCATCGTACAGCTTCATCGGAGAGAAACAGAACAAGTCGTTGGAACCACTCCTTGCCACTCCCACTTCTGACATGGAGTTATTGCTGGGCAAGAGCCTTTCGGTGTTCATTCCTACGATGACCTCTACACTCGTCGCCTTCATACTATTCGCCGTTCTGGTGGATTATTTCACATACAGCTTCTTCCACGAGATAATGATTCCCGATGCAAGATGGATTGTGGCCATCGTGGTCATTTCCCCTCTCTTCTGCATCATGGGTATTATGATCAACGTATTGATCTCCTCGAAGGTCAGTGACGTGAGGGCCAGCCAGCAGATCGGTTCGCTTGTCGTACTGCCCATCGTCGCCCTCTTCATCATGAGCAGCATGCAGCTGTTCGCGCTCAACATGATGATGCTGTTGGTCCTGGCTCTTTTCCTGGTCGGACTGGATGGGCTTGTATTCTGGTTGAGCTACAAATCCTTCAAAAGGGAAAAGATACTTGTAGAGTGGAGATGATCAGCGATGCGCCTCGAGGCGCTTGGCCAGTTCATCTGGCTTGACATCGGTTCTGAGAAGCACAATGTGTTCGAGCTCTGCCAGACGGACCGCCAGGTCATCTACGTTCTCTGGTCGTATATAAACGACAATGGCCGGTTTCATGGGATGTGCCCTAACAGCTATCATGGGCGAGCGCCCGTAATGGACCCCCGAGAACAGAAGAGCGCGTTCTGTGCTCCAGCCATACACCTTCATGTAATCGTTGGAAGTATATGATGTGATTGCCTTGATGCTGTCGATGATAGTGTAACCGAAGATCTGCCTGCCCATGTCCACGGATTCTGTATTGAGGCATTCGGAGTCCGTGATTTCGATGAAGCGCTCCACCGACCACGCCGATGAGAACTCGCCTATGCTGATGATTGCACTGGTGTCCTCCTCGTCCTCGAACCTCTTTAGGTTCTCTCCTCCCCTGGCCAGCTCGATATCGATAAGGGCGTCGATTATCTTCCTGACGGTGGCTATTCCCGGCGACTGCCTGCGCCCGGCCTCGTAATCGCTGATTACCGATGGGGACACCTCCAGGGTCAAGGCCAGCTCCTTCTGTGATATCGCAAACAGGTTGCGCCACTTGCGTATCGTGCTTCCGGCCTCGTTCGAGAGGGTGATCTCGCCTGCGATCTTCTCCTTCAGGGTCTGATGCATTAATGATGGATTGACATGTCATATATAATATTGTCGAAGTTTCTGCCGGCATTTGACGTAGGGAACTGTATTTAGTTTTCGTTACGGTAATCATCAGTAGATTATCTGCTCCAGTTCCTACGGAGTTTGGTTTGTATTCTGTCAATTCAAACTCCAACTTGCCAGAGAAACCATCTACAACAATCATTTATACAGATTGTCCTTTTCCGGATTGAATTGGGCCTGTGGGTTAGCTACCTGGTGAGATGCGTTTATTTCTCGTCTGGCTAGAATGGTTATACTTGTGCGTTCGGGACGCATAGACTCCAGTTCAAATCTGGGCAGGCCCACTCTGTATTATCGGTACATCGGTGGTCCTGTGGATATCTCGTTTTCGGACATCACATTCTGAGGTATACGAATGGTTCTTGGCCTTTCCCTGGTCTTCGGTTGGTTTGCATTATGCAATAACCGATTATCCAGATACATATCAGCTATGAACACCAGCTCCTCCTCGTTCACGGTCCGGCCCTTGCGCCCCACGTCTTTCACGTGAGCGGTCACACTGTCAACAATGCCATTGTCCGCGTGAATTCCCAATCGTCCCAAGGCGTGCTTAATAGATGCTGATCCGGACATGTGGTCCAGGCAGATTTCGGTCGTCCTGCCGACCATTGACGGGTCGAGGCTGTGGTAGTGGCGCGGGTCCTTGGTCACCGCGTGCGTGTGCATGCCCGCGCAATGGGTGAAAGCGTTGGCTCCGGTAATGGGGAAGTTGGAGGGAATCGGAATCCGTGAGTATCTGCTGACAAGTTCATATATTTCGGGTAATAGCTCCAGGTCCCAGCGGTTACCGTTCTCTTCAGGGAAGTCGGCAGCCAGGGTAACCAACAGTTGTGCTAGGTCCACTATGCCGGCCCTCTCCCCGAGGCCAAGGACCGATGCGTCTATTATGTCAGCCCCGGCCCTGTAGCCGTCGAGGGCATTGGCAAGGGCCAGGCCGCGATCGTTATGGCAATGGACCGCTATCATGGGCCCCAGGCCTTGGCTTTCCAATTCTCCCTTTATTTTGCGTACGAACTCGAACATGCTCCTGTCGGTTCCCGGAACCATGTGCCCGGTGGTGTCGGCTATGCTGATGATATCGGCCCCTGCCCGAACAGCCGCTACTGCTGCCCTGAGAACGTTACCGAAGTCCGACCTTACCGTATCCTCCGGAGTGTACCTGATGATGACGTTCGGTTCCCTGGTCTTGGCGTATTCGATGACGCCGGATATCTGCTCGATGGCATGGTCCAGTGATTTGCCGAACACTCCGTTCAACCGGTCATTGGAAACGCAATAGAAGATGCCTATGAATCCCGCGCCGCAGTCTATGGCGCGGTCCACGTCCTCCCTCAGGTTCCTGGAGTGGGCTGCGACAGTGAGATTTGCGTGGCGACTCGACATGTGCCTAACCACCTCCTCAATCTCTTCACTGACCGCCGGGTGGCCGGCCTCCAGATAGTCGATACCCAGCCTTTCCAGGTAATCGGCGATGGCGAGTTTCACATGGGCGTCGAAGTACACGCCCGGCGTTTGTTCCCCCTCCCTAAGGGTGGTGTCCAGTATTCTGACCATCACTCACCACAGTCCTGACCCGGGTAATGCAGCGACAGCGGCGTCACGCTTATGATTTCTAATACGGTGCCGCAATCGGGACAGGACTGGTTACCGCCGTTCCCTTCAGAGGACTGGATGGCCGACCCGCATATCATGCAATCTATGGTCGCGTCAAGGTGAGTGTCGGTCTGGATCATGCATTCCGTAAATGACATGAACGGTGGGAAACTTAATATGCTATTATAACATAACGTTACAATAATAACAAAATAATGGGGCGATTGTTATGGTAACCGCTAGCCATGTCGTGAAGAGAATTGTCGATGCCAGACCCGCGCTGCAGGACGCTATGATAGAGGATATTGTCAACTATGCCAGCCTCGCCGGCAAATTGGAGCCCATGGTCAGCGCCGAGATGGGGCAGGAGGTGAAGAGGTCGGCTATCGTAATGGCCCTGAGGAGGTACTCAGAAACCCTGAATAGGAAGACCCAGTCCACCGACGCTTTCAAGATAAGCAAGGAAATCGTGATGAGGACCGATATCTGCGATGTGTCCATTCTCAAAACCCCTTCGGCCTTCGACAAGATAAAGGACGTGTACGACCTGGTCAACTACGAAAAGGGGGAAACCCTCAATGTCATCCACGGCAACCAGGAGATCACCATAGTGATTCCTCAGAAGCACATTGATTCTCTTATGACCATTCTCAAGGGAGAGAAGGTTCTGAACACCGAACGCGACCTCGTCTCCATCTCCATCAACCTTTCCAAGGAGTTCCTTTACACTCCCGGAATTCTATCTCTGGCCACGAGGAAGCTTGCCTGGGAGAACATCAACATCTTCGAGAACATCTCCACCATGACCGAGCTCATATTCATAATATCCGAGAAGGACGCTGTAAGGGCCTACAACGCCTTCCAGGAGATGGTCAACGAATAGGCATTTCAGTCGTCCTTCCAGGTGGTCAGTAACACGCCTAGGATGAAGACGATGATTGCGAAAGCGAGTATCACACCCGCGCTCAGGAGAATCGTGCTGTTGTTCATCGTTATCATTGAGGCCCGAAGCCCTTCGTTGACATAGTACAGGGGCAGGAACTGGGCGATTATCTTCAGAAAATCGGGCATCATCTCCAGCGGGAAGAACGTGCCCGAGAGGAACATCATAGGGAACATCACCGCGTTTGCCGCGGCCTGCGCTGACTCCGCCTCCTTCACGAACCTAGTAATCAGCATGCCTATGCCGGCGAAGGAGAACACGTTCAGGACTATGAAGAGGAACATGAACGGACCGATGTGGGGAACGAGGCCGAATACCAGGAAGCCGACCAGCAGGATCACGCTCGTCGACATCAGGGCCATGATGAACTGGTACATTATGTTCGAAAGCAACCATTCGGGGCGCGTCAGCGGTGTCGTGGCGAGCTTTCGCAGGATGCCCTTCTGCCTCAGCTCGGTGTTGATGCCCACCGTGCCGAAGAGGCTCGAGCTCATCACTGACATCGCGATGATCCCGGGCACGAAGAAGTCAATGTATTCCAGGTCCTCCGAGGCGGTGGAGATGGGCTGATCGAGGTATATGTAATCGGTGGTGTTCGCCAGCTGTTTGTTCATGTACCCGATGAGCGAACCTAGTATCTGCACCTTGGACTGGGCGGCCGAGTTGCTGGGATCGTAATATATTGTCAATGGGACCGGAGCCGGCGGGGTTGAGTTGTCAAGGAGCGAAAGGATGCCATCCGAGAAGCCGACCGGGATTATGAGTACGGTGTTGATGCTGTTGTCCTCGATGTACTGGACATCGACGGTGATGTCGGGATCGACCTCGTCCAGGGTGAAAATGCCGCTGTATGATATATTGGTGAGCAATGCCTCGCCGAAGGGGCCGTCGTCAAGGTTCTGAACGGTCAGGTCATAGCTCAGGTCGCCCTGGCCCTGGAAAATGAAGCCGAACAGCAAAATGAGCAGAATCGGAAACAAGAGCACGAAGAACACTGTGCTCTTCTCGCGGTAGAAGTGCTTCAGGTCTACCACAACGTTGGCGAAGATGCGGTTCAGGTTCATTCCTTCACCTCGTCTTCGGTTACCAGTTCCTCTCCGGTGAGCATGAGGAACAGCTCCTCCAGGTTCGGCTTCCTTATGTCCATGCCTTCGAACTTCACGTTCCTCGCCTTCAGCTGACCGAGGAAGTCGATGATCTGGTCGTTGCCAACCGCTTCTACCACGATGTTGCCGTTCTCCGCCTTGGCCTTGAACTCCATGGCCTTGGCAACGGCGAGGACGTTCGTCCCGGCACCCTTAATCGTAACATGTACGTGCTGGAAATGCTTGTCGATGAGCTCCTGGGTCGTGCCATAGGCGATTATCTTGCCCTTGGAGATGATACCGATGTAATCGGCCAGCACCTCGGCCTCCTCCATGTAATGTGTGGTAAGGAATATCGTCTTGCCCTGTTTCTTGAGGCCCTTGATCACCTCCCAAACATCGTGTCTTGCACGCGGGTCGAGGCCGGTTGTCGGCTCGTCCAGGAACACTATCTCCGGGTCATTGACGAGGGCCACGGCTATCCCGACACGTTGCTTAAGACCTCCCGAGAGGTTCATGTACAGCATGTCCTTGTGCTTCTCCAGGTCGACGAGTTTCAGCAGGCGGTCTACGTTGCAATCCGCGCAGAAGAGGCGCCCGTAGTAAACGATGGTCTCGCGCACAGTGAGGCGGTCGAACGAACTGAATTCCTGCGGCAGCACGCCTATCCTCTTCAGGATCTCGGTTCTGTCCTTCCTCACGTCCATTCCGAGTATGTCTATCTCGCCCGAGGTGGGCGTCCTG
>LSSH01000097.1 GCA_001595885.1 Candidatus Proteinoplasmatales archaeon SG8-5
GTCCATGAGCATCCAGTGAGAGCTCAGTTTCGGCGCCTTCTTGTGGTCCTTGATCTGGATGCCGATTTGTTTAAAGGTCTCCTCCACATGCTCCCCCGTCTTTGCGCTGGTCAGGTAAGTCTGCGGTGTCGAGCCGAAGCCCTGGCAGTTGTCCGATATCTCCTTGATCTCCTTGAGGCCGAACTGGAGCTCGTTCTTCAGGTCGCTCTTGTTGCCGAGGAATATCATTGGTATGGGACCGGCGTTCCTGAGGATGAGGGGGATCCAGTAACTGAGCAGGCTCGTGAGCGTCTCCGAACGCGTCAGGTCCGCGACCAGGAGGGCGCCGTTCATGTCCCTCATGGACAGTGATTGAGTGTACCTGTAGCCTTTCTGGCCTATAAGGTCCCAGATCATCATGGTCATGTCGACGTCCTCTTCGTCGCCCTGCAGTATTATCTCCTTCTTCGTGACCTTCGTCCCGATGGTCTGGATATAATCGTCGCTGTACTGGTCGACCACAAATCGGCGTATTAGGCAGGTCTTTCCTACTGCACCGTCACCAAGCAAGACAATGTTCTTCTTGACCTTCTTAACCATGACAAATCACCAACAATGAGCCCACATTGACATACATCTAGCATTCTCCATACCATAATGCTGATGTCATTTATAAATACATTTGTGTCTGGTGTTGCTTTGGAGGAGAGGGCTGATTCCCGCCTGGACGGATTCAACCGACGTACCTCAAAGCCTCTGCCGGAGCTATCTTCGATGCGTTCCTGGCCGGGATGATGGTGCATATTATTGTAGCGCCATACGCGATTGCCGTCACGTAGGCTATCTTGAACCACGGTATCTCGAATGCGATGTTCCCGCCCATCTCGCTTATCATGATGTTGAAAATCTCATATGATACTATCAATCCTGTCGCAATGCCGATTATCACTCCCAGAGTGGCAATGAACAATATCTCGATGAGGAAGGCGTTCCTCACGCTCGACCGTTTGAAACCCAGCGACCTGAGGATGCCGATCTCGGGCGTTCGTTCGACCACCGAGCGTATCGTGATGATGCCCAGGCCGGCCACTCCGACGACCAGGCCCATGTCGAGGTAAAGCTCGAAGAGCACGAACATGGAGTTGAGGGTTTCGATGGTGGTCTCCGCGATCTCCCTTACCACGACCGCGTTCATGCCGACGACCGCGAAATCCGATTCAAGTGCCCTGGTCGTTGCCTCGACATCGTAGCCATCATTGACCTCGAACAGGAACAGCGAGTTGACCATGCCCATGTTCCCGAAATCGTTCAGCATGTTCTCGCGGGACATGAAGATGCCGTCGATCATCGACTGGTCCATGACAGCGATTATCTCGTATTCTTGCGTGTAATATTCATAGGTTGCAGTGATCTGGTCCCCCGTTTGCAAAGGAGCGAGGAACTCGATCTCCCCCGTTGCCGGGTCCAAAGTGTAATTCAGGCCAGGTATCAATATGGCCCCGTTCTTGAACAAGTATTGGGAGCCCGTCACCTCTCCGTGCGCAAGTGCGGCAGCTGTCTGGTTCACCGCAGCATACGGCACGACGTACTCGTTTATGATGTTGACCTTCAGTTTGACATGATTGCCAACGTCCGCACCCAAGAGCATTGCGCTGTTCGTGCTGATGATCACTTCGGTCGAGCCGGTTTCCATTATCTCGGTCCAAACCTCATCTGTGGTCGAGAGGTCGTCACGCGTCCGGCTGAACTCGTAATACCGGTTCTCATGGAAATTATCATCAATGCCGTAAATGAAAGAGAAGCTCAGAAAATCCAGCTCGATGCCGCCAAAATCGAAATCCGGACCTTCGGAATCAGTCACATTGGCATCCATCGTCAGGGCCCGCGCGACCTGGGTATATCTGGTCACATTGTTTTGAAGGGAATCCGAATTCACCTGAACGGACATGTTCAGGGTTGGCTCGAAATAGGTAACGTTGTTGATGTCGAGAATCGGACTCAGGACATCGGCTTGGATGTCATATCCTCCACCCTGCTTCAGGGTTTCCTCATCGATATCCAAAGTGAACATGTTGGAGAACACCGACAACATGACTATCATGTAGACCACGAGGGCGAACATTGCCACGCTCATGCCGGTCCTGAACTTCTTTGTCAGCGGATATGAGACCGCGGTCTCTATCGTCGGTCTCCACTTCCTTACCCTGCCGAATGTCCTGGTTATCGCCCAGATAACCGGTTTGGAATTGTACATGATCAGAAGGACCAGACTCAATACTATGATCACTCCGGAAGAGATGAAAATGATGTCCATGCTCTGGTTCTCGACGTCCACGAAGAAGGTGTGTATCGCATAGTAGGTGTATACAAATATACCAAGGCTCGCACCTGTGATAGACAGTCGATCGCCGATCCAGCGCCAGAGTATCATGGCTAAGCCGGTGAGCGCCCCCGAAGGAGCCAGGAGCTTGACGAGAAGATCGTCCGGCCACTGTATCAACAGCAGCACGGAGAACAGGAGGAACAAGGTTCCGAAGGCCAGGAGAAGGAATCCCTTCTTTTCCCTGACGGGATTCTCGATTCCGCGGATGGCTCGAATGATGTTCAATTTGCTGATGTTCCAGCTCGTCAATAGGATAGTACCGAAAGTTATGATGAACCCAAGGGAGAAGGCGCTCACCAGGCTGAACCACTGGAACTTGAAAGGAAGACTGATCTCGATGAATGTAATGATGTTGTTTACCATCCAGATGAGGACCATTCCCACCAGAAGGCCAATGAGCACCCCCATTGCACTCGCAACCAATCCATAAGTCAATCCTTCGTACAGGAAGGACTGCATTAGGTGACGCCGCTTCATGCCGACGGCACGGGCCATTCCCAGCTCGGATTTCCTCTCCTCGGCCAGCATGGTGAATATGTTGATGATCAGGATGACACCTGCGATTATCGCGAAGCTGCCGAATATCGTAAGGAAGGTGGAGATCAGGTCATTGATTGCCTTTGCCGTCTCTAGATTATTCTGTTTGATAGGGTTTACCTCGAGGCCGACGTACCCTGACAAAGCCGATTCGAGAGCCGCCTGGACCTCATCGCTGCTGTCTGCACCATCAATTACACCTCCGTTGTTTGATATCTTGATGTGGGTGTACATATCTGGCTCGGAGAACATCTCCTGTGCAGTACCGATGTTCACGAAGATGTTATAGGTATCAAAACCGAAACTCGGTATTGGATTATACAATGTCTTGCCCGAATCTTCGAGAATATATCTGACGGTCAACGCCCGGGTCTCAATTTGGCCGTAACCGCCGTAGGAGCTGCCGGTGGAATAGGACACCACAATCACATCTCCCCCTTCAGCCTCCAACGTAGCGGCGAGTGCCTGGTTGATCATCGTATCGTTAGCCCCAAGGGAACCAGCGACAGAGCCGTCAACTGTGATGAAATCTCCGAAATCAGCGTCATATGTTGGGTCATATCCAATCAATGTGTTTGAGGGTTCGAATTGCTGCGATGTGGAATGTCGGACCGTCACCGATTTCGCGTATAGAGGAGCCATACCGTCCGTCAGGGCAGTAACATCCGCATCGTTGTACAATGATAAGAACACCGAATCATCAAACGAGATGCGGGACTCGTTGGTCACGACCATGTCAATGTCCTGGAGGGTTTCGTACGTCTCCTCGACGATGAAATATTCGATCGAATCCCCGACGACCATGGAAGCGCATATTATCGAGGTTCCAACGAGCAGGCCGGCCACCGAGATGATCGCATGACCCCTGTGCCTGTAGAAGTTGCGGAGCCCGAGCCTGGCAATGACCCTGTTATGGAGTCCCAATATGAGCATGAAAATAAGTATGCCCAGCACGACCAACGGCAGGAAGAGTTCCGAGGTTTCCATTCGCCCACCTACCCTTGTTTCACCTTTGGTTTCACTTTCGTGGGCGTCGGTTTGGCCTCCGGCTCTGGATTGACCGTCTGTCTTTCCTGAGGTCGTTCGGTTCCCTGCTTGATCGGAACCGGTTTCTGGCCCTTTTGTTCCACCGAGACGAACGTACCGCTTCTCATGTACAGTATTTTATCGGCACGCTTGCCGACCTCAGGATTGTGAGTGACTATCACAAAGGTGGCCTTCGTCTCCCTGCGCATCTTCTCGACCAGGTCCATGATGCTGTTCGCGGTCTCGTCGTCCAGGTCTCCCGTCAACTCGTCCCCCCAAACGATGGCCGGCTTACTGATGAGAGCTCGGGCGATCGTCGTTCTCTGGCGTTCTCCTCCGCTGAGAGCCCCTGGCTTGCTGTGCATCACCTTTCCGAGACCGACAACTTCCATTATTTCCTCGGCCTGCGTGCGAGCCTCTTTCGCAGGCGTGCCTGACACCAGTAGGGGCATCTCAACGTTTTCTACCGCGGTCAGGACAGGTAGGAGGTTGTAGAACTGGAAGATGAAACCCATGCGCTTGGCCCTGTGCTCGGTCTTCTCGTTATCGGACATGTCGGCCAGGTCATTGCCCTCTATCTTGATGGTCCCGCTGGTCAGGTCATCCAGGCCCGACATGCAGTTCAGCATCGTGGTCTTGCCGCAGCCCGATGGTCCCATGATGGCTATCATGTCCCCTTTTCTCACGGTCAGGTCGACGCCTCTCAGGGCGTGGACCTCGACCTTGCCGGTCTTGTATATCTTGTGCATGCTCTTGGCTTCAACCATTATCTCGGTCATTACGTTCAGCCTCCTCCTTCATCTTTTTCATGAACTCCGGGATCTCGCCCGCCATGAACTTCTCTATCATCGTGGATACCACCTCGGCCTTGACAAGGAGGAAACCCCATGCTCCCATTCTCTCGCCTGCGAGCACCAAGAACTTATCACCGGGTTCGATGTTGAACCTCTTTCTGACTTCGATCGGTATGACCAGCTGGCCCTTTTCGCCGATTACTGTGCTGCCCAGGTAATCAGCGGCCTCAGGAGCGGGAAACAATTACATCACCGCTGAGGTGTACGATGGAGGAGATATTTAAGACTTTTCCCACTTTTCCTACAATTCTTACTTTTATGGAAGAGATAATTAGAAATCAAAATAATAAAGGAAAGGGAACGCTGCCATGGGCAGCGTCAATAAGGACTGGTAAAGATCTACTTGCCGATCCTGAACACACCGGTCCCACACTTCGGGCAGGAGCCCTTCGTCGCCGGCTTACCGTTCTTCATCGTGATCTTCTTCGCATCCTTGATGTCAACCTTTTTCCTGCATTTAACGCAATATCCTTGAACCATGTAAATTCACCGGGCTGCCATTAGCGTATAGGTATAAAAATCCTTCTCGTGATAGCTGTGAATCACTTCTTCGGTCGACTGCATATAGCGTACTCGTCACCATCGAAAAAGACCTCGCGGTCTGGATTCTCCTCCTGAAGCTCGGATATCTTCTCCAATACCTCCCGGAGGGTCATGCCGTCGTCACCGCGTTCGATTTTGATGTGAACAGTCTTGTTCATTGCAGCACCATTTAACCTACTATCCGTTTCTGGTTATTTATACCTTACGTTATATTTGATAACAACCAGGATCCTGCTTAACGTATTGAATTCGTTTCTTCCAGGCGTCGTACAACCTAAGTTTATTTGCCGGGTACATCCGGTGCACGACAATCTCTGCCGTGCTAGAGAATAGATATGGAGATACCTGTGCTAGAGTTTCCTTCGGTGCATGTCGATCTCGGCTTTTCTTCCTAACGTTTTATAACCGCCTCTCCAGGCGTCGTACGACCTAAGTTTATTTGTCGGGTACATCCGGTGCACGTCGATCTCTGCCGTGCTAGAGAATAGATATGGAGATACCTGTGCTAGAGTTTCCTTCGGTGCACGTCGATTTTATTCCCAGACGTTTTCTTATCGCCTCCTCAGGCGTCATACAACCTCGGTTTGAATATCGCAAGGAAACGGTGCATGACTACCTCTTCCATGCTAGAGGTTGGTTTTGAATATGTGTTTCTAACTTAGCTAGAGTTTCTATCGTGCAAGAGGATACTACACTTTGTCTTACTAGGGTTTGCATCTGGAGATATTTGTGCTAGAGTTTGCATTGATGTATGGCATTCTCTTTGATCAAATTAAAATGTGAAGAAAATGGGAAAAGGAGGATGGCCTAAGCCATCCGGATTAACGTTTCTTCCGCTTGCCGGAAAGTCCCTCTTCGGATTCCATCCGGCTTCTCATGAAGTATCTCACACCGAAGAACACGACTATGATGACCGCTATGACAGCGCCTATGATGGCGGGTAACACCCAGGCAGCCTCTTTCACTGTCACCTTCTGCACGTCAAAGTTGTCTATCATGTTATCGCTGTATTGGGATGAGTGCTCGTTGGAGCTGCTTGCGTTGGCCCATATCGTGTACTCGCCCTTCTTGCTGGGCTTCCAGGAGATGGATGCCGAGTAGTTATCATCCACGGCAAGGGAGCCTGTGGAGGTGGAGCCTATCTCCGTGTCGGACCCGTCGGCATTCCTGATGTAAAATACCACTTCAATGTTGCTGGCCTCAACCTGACCGTTGTTGGTGAGGTTGACAGAGAGGGTCAGCGTGCTTCCGACCGTGCCCTCTCCGGTCACCCCCGGGCCCTTGCCGAAGTCCATGGTCCCGAAGAGCATGAAGAGGTTGGGCCTCTCGCCGAGCGAGACCGGCACGACGCGAGTGAAGTTTTTACTGTTTCCCGCGGTGTCGTTGGCCATGAGTGTCACATTGTAGGCGCCGATCTCGGTGTATGTCCAATTGACTTCGAAACCAGTCCTGTCGATATCTCCGTCGCCATCAAAGTCCCATGAATATATCATGTCCTCGGCGTCGTCGTAGTTATCCTGTGAGTTGCTTGCATTGAAGATGAAGTACTTGTTCTCGATGCACTCTGTCACAATTACATCGGTCGCGTTCCTGATAAGGATGTCAGGGGTTGGCGGTGTGATGTCCAGTACTCGGACTGTCCACTGAGCGTTTGGGCTGACGTGGTCCACAACATCGGTCACGTTCATTTGCAAAGTATAGGTACCTGGGGTCTCGTACATGTGAGTTATGTTATTGCTGCCCTCCTTGGTCACAGTCTCGTTGGCAACACCTTCCTCGCCCCAGCTCCAGTACCATTTCTCGATGACACCTTCGCCATCAGAACCGGTTATGTGGTCCGCAGAGGCCCCGTCGCCTGCGAATGGCGGTAACGTCCCTTCGACATCGGAGAACGCGACGCCGCTGAAGGTCAAAATCAGGTCCTCGTTGACAGTAAGTGTGCCTGAAGCGAACGTGACATTGTCATCTGAGTCGTCCACGGATATCCTAGCTGTGGGTGCTGTGTTGTCCACCTTGACCAGGATGGTCCTGATCGTCTGGTTCCCTCCGGTCTCATTTACGGTCAGAGTCACTGTCATGTCGCCGCCTGTGGTGTAGTTGTGGGTTGTGGTCATGCCCCAGCCCATGCTTCCATCGCCGAAGTCCCAGGTGAAGTTCGCCTTCGTGATGTCGCCGACCTCGTCGGTCGAATCCTCGGCGCTGAAGGTTACTGTTGTGTTTACGCCGTCACCAGATGCTCCCATGCGGACTATTACCGTGTAGTTGTCGTAGGTCGTGTTCAATGCATAATAGAACCCATCTATTATCTTGGCCTTCGCAGTTCCGTTATCAGAGCGCTGTATCGTCATTTGGACCGTCTCGGTCTCGTCGATGAACATGTGTGGGTCGACAGTTATCGGATTGTTGTATCCGGTTACATCCACGTTAGCCGTTTCGCTGATGTGTGATGTCATCTCGAAAGAAGAAGGTACAAGGGGCAGGTGGACGTCATAAATGTAGTCAACGGTGTCCGTGTCATAGGATGCGTTCAGGACCAGTGAGAACGTGGATGCGTTTATATTTGCCAGTGCCCCCACCATCATGTATTTGTACGTTGAGTTAATGAAAATGGTGGATGTTGACCCGGTTACAGAACCAGTAGCCTTCTCGATTCCCACCACGTTGAAACTGGTCTCGTCCAGTTCATAGTGTCTGTTGTCAAGGGTCAACAGGTCGGAGGTTTCCCTCTCCTCGACCATTCTGTTCTCCAGGTAGTCTATCCAATCACTGACCTCGTTCGTATCAAGGTTCCAGTCCTGTACAACCAGGAGGTCCTCGAACCGCCTGTCCATGTCACCTCTCTTTGAAACATTATCGACCGTTAATGTTTTATTCACGTTAACGGTGATGTTCATCCAGTCGTCGAATGTGTAACTGGTCCTGATGGTGTCCTTCTCTGATGGGACGAGTTCGACATCCTGGAAGAGGTTCTGGGAAAGAGCGGGTATGTCCAATGCTTCCGACTGGTAGCCATCAGCGTTGACCACTAATACGAAGGCGTTACCAGCATGGGCCTTGAACTCATAATGGCCGTTCGTATTTGTTACGGTTGAATTCGTGTAGAGGGCGGTTGTATCGTACAACATCACCTCGGCACCGGCTATCTTTGTCTGCTCGTCCATGTCGGTTATGAATCCCTGTATCTTGTGTGGTTGCACTATGGCCGTAAGGCTGACGTCCACCGGCGGTACGGTCGCGGCTGTAATGTCAGCCCCATGGACATACGTGAAGAACCCATCCTTTTCAACTGCGAGTTTGAAGGTGGAATCGTAGTAGTTAATCGTATAGGTGCCGGCCGCGTCAGTGGTGGTTGTGTTGATGTACTGGCCGTCAACGCTGTACAGAGTCACCATGGCTCCCTCAACCGGGTTGGTCCCGTCGTCCACGGTCCCCGTCAGTGTGTTCCCCTCGGCCGGTGTCGGTGTCAACAAGATATTGCGTCTGACCGCAACCTTGTTTGACGGTACGTTAAGCCAGTCAGTGCTTGTGTTTGTGTAGTAACCCTTCTTGGAGGCCTTGACCTGGAAATTGCCAGGGAACGCCATTATCGAGTAGGAACCGTCCGATACATCGGTGCGGTCGGTCAGCCAGCGGTCATCCCCCTTGGAGATGGACACCAGAGCGTCGCCTATGGGGTCACCAGTCGACTCATCCTTGACAACACCCCACACCTCTACCGTTGGCACTGGTATAACCATTTCCATGTACACGATCCCGACATCGGTAACTCCCGTGTCGGCTACCTGTACAGCCGGGGTCTCATTTGCATAATACCCGGCCTTCGAGTATTCGATATCAACGAGCGGGTCGTCAACATATAATGAAAAGGTTCCCATCGAATCGGTAACCAGATCGGTGATGCGGACCTTGGTGGTGCCGTTCCTGATCGTGACCTCCACGCCTATCAAGGGCATATCGCTGAGGTCTTTCACCGTACCTTCCAGTATAGGTAACGGTTCCATCAGTATCGTACCGAGGTCGGCCTTCATCGTTGTGTCATTGAAGGTTCCGTTATGTAAGACATCGTTGATAGTCTTGTAGGCATTGTTGGTGTTGTCCGCATATGATATATTATAGTCTCCCCTATTGTTTACCCAAATGGAGAATTGACCAAGAGAAGTGGTAACGGCATTCTTATTAACTCCCAATGTGGTGTTTACGATTGTGACCGTTATACCCGCCAGAGGATTGAATGTGGTATCATTGATCACTTTTCCTTTCACCTCATAGGCACCGGCCGCCGGAACGCTGGCCGGGAATATGGTCAACACAGTAGTAAACAAGGTTATGGCCATGACTAGAACCATAACTTTTCCCATTGTAGAGCTTCGCATGTATATCACTATCCATTTGTGCTTCAGTAACCCTCCATATAGGGAGAGTTGAGGATGGCGAAGTATGTTCTTATATATATATGTTTAGGGAGTGCCCGATAATAATAGCCAGATTGTTAAATTTACCTGATTTCGTGCAATATAGTACCTGAATGCAAAATCGATGCTTGGATACGTGGAACTTACGGGTTAGCCAGACCCCTGGAGTTCCTTTATGACCTCTATGGCTCTGTCCATCCTCGTCTGTTTTTCCTCGACCAGTATCCCGACAACCTTGTCGATCAGCTCCGGGGTGGCTTCGACCCCTAACTGTTCGGCCGCCATGACGGTGAGGTTACGCGCGTGCAGTGACATATGGCCCCTCTGGATGCCTTCGGTGGCGAGGGCCCTCAATGCCCCGAAGTTCTGTGCCAGTCCCACAGCGGCAATGACCTGGGCGAGCTCCGATGCGGACTTCACACCCAGTAATTTCACACATGCCTTGGCAGTGGGGTGGACCGCGGTCGCCCCCCCGATGAGGCCCACGGCCATCGGGGTCTCGATCGTGCCTACAAGGTCGCCGTTCTCGTCCTTCCAGTATTTAGTCAGAGGTTTATATCCCCCCTCCTTGTACGCCGCATACGAGTGGGCACCGGCCTCTATGGCCCGGAAATCATTGCCGGTGGCGATGACCACGGCGTCGATGCCGTTCATTATTCCCTTATTGTGAGTTGCGCATCTGAAGGGGTCTGCGGCGGCAAACGCGTACGCCTCGACGATGCCGTCAACAACGTCCTCGCCGCCGATGGCATCCTTGGGAAACACTGCCTTGACCTTTGCCAATCGATGTATGGCAAGGTTGGAGATGATCCTCAGGTACACCCTTCCCCCGGTGAGACCTTCGATGTCCGGTGAGATGCCTTCCGCCATGGTGTTCACCGCATTCGCGCCCATTGCGTCCAGACAGTTGACCAAGACGTGGATGATGACCATCGGGCCCTGCTCGGTCTGGATGACCCTGGCCTCTATATCCCTGGCGCCGCCGCCAAGCTTCACAAGCATCGGATCAAAGGTGTTGCATTTGGCCAGCAGCTCTCCCTTCGCAGTCAGTATCTGGTCCTTGGCCATCTCGGCATCCTCGACATGGGTCAATTGTATCTGGCCTATCATGATGGGGTCTGTGGTCTCGGCCTTGAATCCACCACCGGCCCTCACAGCCTTGGCAGAATTCGAAGCGGCGGCGACAACGGATGGTTCCTCGATGGCCATCGGGACCAGGTAATCATGGCCGTTGATCTGGAAGTTTGTGGCAATACCGAGCGTCATCGGCATGGTTCCGATGACGTTCTCGATCATCCTGTCGGCGAGTTCAGGCGAAAGGGCACCGGTCTTGCTCAAAAGGTCGATATCCTCGTCGCTCAGCTCTGTCTGCTCCTTGATGAC
>LSSH01000098.1 GCA_001595885.1 Candidatus Proteinoplasmatales archaeon SG8-5
CGTCGATGTCAGTGGCAATCCACAGCGGGTTGGGCTCGATGTCCACCAACGGCAGGAAGTCCTTGGAGATGCCCTCGCCGCACCTGACCGGGGAGCCTATCTCCTGGCGCTTCTCCATGAGCAGGACGCTGGCGCCGTTCTTGGCCGCGAATCTGGCAGTGGT
Source organism: Candidatus Proteinoplasmatales archaeon SG8-5 (assembly GCA_001595885.1). GTDB lineage: Archaea > Thermoplasmatota > Thermoplasmata > SG8-5 > SG8-5 > SG8-5. The sequence continues at coordinate 164 of LSSH01000098.1, forward strand.
GCTTCCGGCCGGACCCGCTCCCACGACGATTACATCGTACTCGTTGTCCATTCAGGCACCTCCCTGAATGTTAGTGATATCGAAATCCGGCATTCCCCGCTGCATTATGCTGACATTCTCCATTCAACCACCCTCCGACAGGGCCCCGACAGGGCAGAGCCTTATGCAGGTCTTGCAGCCTATGCAGTCGTCATTGAATACGAGCTCAACTTCCCTCAGGAATATGGCGTTCTCCGGGCAGCTGCCCACGCACAATCCGCATCTGAGACACTTGTTCGGGTTCACGTCTACTCGCATACCTCTCCCTCCGGGACGGCATCCTTCCCGTGCCTGGCCCGGTACTCGTCGAACGAGATCTGGTACTTCTCTTCCACCTCATGTCTGAACTCGGGTCCCGTGTTGAAGGCGCAGAACGGGATAATCCTGCCGTCCGGCACGACGTAATGTATCACGCACCTCTTGACCCTTTCGATGTCATAGTTGTACAAATCTTGAAAGTGCATTCCGCCTACCATTATCAGGCCCCAGGATATCTCCGCGGTGGCTTCCTTCTCCGTGGAGGAGAACAGCCCCTCCAGTTGTTTGAGGAACTTGGTCACTCCCATGCCGGCGGGTGCCTTGTCCTTCTTGAAGTGCTTGCGTATCAAATTGAAAGCCTTGATCTTCATGGGAGCCTTTATCTTCTTACCCTCGCTCTTATGGGCCAGCTCGAGGATGTCGCGGAAGAGAGCTTCAACGTCCACGAATTGCGTGATGGGCGTCGCGTTCCTGTCCTTGTCGACGTACAAATAAGTGGCAAGCCCGCAGTGGGGGTGCGGCGTGAATGCCAGCTGCGGCTCCTCCTTCATTACCGAAAGGAATTCGGAAATGGGCGTCACAACGGGAACAGGGAAGAAATCGTCCCTGGTGATGAAGTCGGTCTGCGCCTCCAGGCGGTCGACCATGTCGGGCAGAGTGAACCTGCCCTTCTCCCTCTCCTCCTGGTCGATGCGGCCGGCGAACGAGACCGGTTGATAGTTGACCGACCGAACGACGTCCATGTTGTCGATGGCGAACTGGAGGATGGCCCCGAGCTGGTCGTCGTTGAGGCCGTTGAGTATCGTCGGCACCAGCACCACGGAAAGCTTGCCTCCCTTGACCTCCCTGATTGTCTGCAGCGCCTTCTTCTTCGTCTCCAGGAGCGGTCTTCCCCTCGCTCCGATGTAGTCCTCCTCCTTCATGCCGTCGAACTGCAGGTAAACCGTGTGCAGGCCTGCGTCCACGAGCTTTTGCGTGAACCCGGGCTCGTTGGCCATCCTGATGCCGTTCGTGGCTATCTGGATCTGAGCGAACCCCAGCTCCTTCGCCTTCGCGATGACCTCCAGGATATGAGGATAAATGGTTGGCTCGCCGCCGGAGAACTGGACTGCCTTGCAGTGCACGGGCCGCTCCGCCCTGAGGGTCTCCAGCATGAATGTCACCTCCCCGAACGTGGGCTCGTAGACGTAACCGGCGTCGTTGGCGTTGGCGAAGCAGATGGGGCAGCGGAGGTTGCACCTGTTGGTGAGGTCCAGGTTGGCCAGTGACGTGTGGCTCATGTGGATGTCGCAGAGACCGCAGTCCCAGGGGCATCCTTTCTCGGCCTTGATGAGGGGGTTGTCAACGCCCACGCCGTCGAAGGCCCAGCTCTCCGCCTTCTTGTACAGGCCAACGTCGGACCAGTAGACGTCCTTGAAGAAGCCGTGCTCGTCGCAGGTCTTTGATATCATGACCTTCCCATCCTCCTCGTAGATGTCAGCCTCGATGATCTTCTTGCACTCCGGGCAAAGACTCTCAGTCTTCTTGGGAAGAACCTTCTCTAACTCTGACTCCTTTATCACATAGCTCATAATACCACTTAACTCGACATCAGGGATAAAGACTTAAATGTTTTGTAGTCATTACCGCTACAAAAGGTGATATCTATGGACATCGAGGAATTGACTGGACAGGACATGGCGACTTTGCTCGAACGATACAAGAAGGTGCAGGAGGACCTCGCGCTCCTCAACTTTTCCGAATATGAGACGAGGGCCTACATCGCCCTCGTGGCCCTGAGGATAAGCGACGCCGAGACAATCGCGGTAACGGCCCAGATACCGAGGACGTCGGTGTACAAGGTCCTGGAGAGCCTGCTGAAGAAGGGCTACGTCACGGCAACGACCGGGAGGCCGCGGAGGTTCACCGCCGAATCGCCCAGGGCCCTGAAGGAAAGGATATTCTCCCGCCTGGAAGATACGTTCGACGACCTGGAGATGGTCCACGGCATCCTCAGGGAGAAAGGCATGCCGCAGGTCATCTACACGATAAACGGCAAGGAGAAGGTGCTCAGGAAGATGGCCGAGCTTCTCGACTCGTCCAGGGAGAGGTTCATGATATCCAGCTCCAACATCTCGCTCCTTAGGGAGGAGCTTGACAAGAAGATCACCGCGGCCCAGAAGCGGGGCGTGGAATTCTTCGTTGTCGCGCTGCCGAAGCACAAGTCCATCCCCGGCGCGAAGACCATCCGCAGGGAAGGGCTCATCGCAACGGACATCGTGGCCGACGGCAAGTTCGCCCTCATCGCCAGCGCCGACCTGCAGGCCTGCGGGTTCACGGACAATGAAGCGTTGGCCCAGCACCTTGACGGCTTCTTACAAATAATGATGGAGCAATGAAATATTGAAAAGCTAAAGGTAAGGGGGTGGAAGGGGGATCAGGCGATGCCTGCCCCTCATCCAGATAAAGGAAGCGGCTTCAGACGAATGCCTTTTCCGCCTCTTCCACATAGCTGAGGATGTCGTATTCAGAGAAGGTGTAGACGTTCTCCTCGTTGTTGATGTAAGCCCTGTGGGCCATCGCGTCCATCGTGTGTATTAGCCCGACCATCTCGGATATGTCCTCGCCCCTGTTGTAGAGCTCGAAGACCATGTCCCTGAGGTCCTGTATCGTGTGATACTTCATCCAGTCTTCCATCCCCGGGTTGACATCCCGTAACTGTCTTGTTCTTGGACCCTTCAATCTTATTTTCTCGACCATGTGCATCCCTTCTGACGTTTTATGTGATAGTGTCTGACAATTGTCAGATTTCAAACCTATATTGAATTCAGGGTATTTAAGGTTTTCGAATGTCCGCCTGTTGCATAGCCAGTTGTCTTGATTTTCGGATATTTCCCATTGCTCAGGACCTGCAATCGATTTGTCTGACAGTTTGTATGCCGTTTCTCTCGTGCTACCGAAGCAGTTAAATTGTGAGGAGGGTTACCCGAACAATAGGGATGCACATGAAAATTTTATTTTCATGTGTGCCTTTCGAGTAGGCGTTAGGCAGTACCGGAAGGTCGCACCGCGGTGATTACATGAGTATATTTGACTCGCTTGGGAGCAAGGAGAAGAGGTTGTACGTCAAGGTTGGGAAGCTTGTCGAGAAGGGGAGGCAGCAGGCATCGGTCAACCAGGTCCAGCAGGCACTGGAGTCCTACCAGAAGGCTTTCGGTCTGCTCGACCAGGGCAGGGACGTGGTGACGCAGCGGAGGAACGAGTTCTCAAACCTCTACGATGCCGTTGGATACGGCCTGCTCACGCTCAACAGGGAGGCTGAGGGGCTCAAGTGCATCGACCGCGCGCTTTCCCTCCAACCGCAGAACCTCAATGCTCTCATCCACAAGGGTATGGCATTCTCGGCCCAGGGGAATCACGACGGCGCGCTGCAGATGTACGACGCGGCCATCGCCATCGACCCTGACAACAAGGCGGCGTGGTCGAACAGGGGCACGGCACTCGCAAGGACGGGGAGGCACCCGGAGGCCATCAACGCGTACAAGAAGGTCCTCTCCATGGACGAGCTGGACATCGCCACCTACGACAGGATACTGGAACTAACTCCCGACGACGTCAGGATGCTGAACAGCAAGGGCGTGGCCCTAAACAAGCTGAAGAGGTTCGAGGACGCCCTCGAGGTCTTCGGGCAGGCCACGAAGGCGGACGGCAAGAGCGTCGAGTCGTGGGTCAACCGCGGCCTCTGCTTCCTGCACCTGGAGATGTACACGGAGGCCCTGGGGTGCTTCGACAAGGCCCTCGAACTGAAGAAGGAGGACGCCTTCATCTGGGAGCAGAGGGGCAACGCCCAGTACAGGCTGGAGAAGTTCAAGGATGCCGCCGATAGCTACACGGAATCCCTCAGGCTCAAGTCGGACGAGGTCAAGGTCTGGATACAGAAGGGGATGGCCCTTCACATGACGGGGGATTATGACGCGGCCTGCGGAAGCTTCGACATGGCCCTGACCCTGGAGCCGAACAACCTTCCGGCCCTGGTCAACAAGAGGCAATCGAAGAAGGCCCTCGGCCTGCACAAGGACGTGATCCAGGTCTCTGACGTCATACTCGGCATACAGCCGGGGGACAGGCACACGCTCATCGACAAGGCAAGGGCGCTGACCGAGCTGGGGGAGTACGAGAAGGCCCTCATCAACCTCGACATGACCATCGAGCAGACCCCCAAGGACGTCGAGCTGCTGAGCGAGAAGAAGGAGGTCCTCAAGAGGCTCAGGAGGCACGAGGCCGTCATCGACACCTGCGACCGCATCCTCGCGCTGGACCACAGGAACGTGGAGGCCTTTCATGACAAGGCATCGGCCCTGTACGCCCTGGGGAAGTACGAAAGGGCGGTGGACTCGCTCGACCGCCTTCTCCTGATCGACCCGGAGCACAGGGACGCCCTGGCCAGGAAGAGGGAGTGCATGAAGAACCTGGGCCGACACCTGGAGGTCATCAAGGTCGCAGACCAGTTCCTCAGATTCGAGGCCAAGGACGGGGACGCGCTGATGGACAAATCGGTAGCGCTGTTCAACCTCGCGAGGTACCCGGAGGCCGTCACCAGCCTGGACCAATACCTCGAGGCCATTCCGGACGACGCTTCGGCATGGAACCTCAAGGGGCACGCGCTCGCCCGCCTGAACCAGCACGAGGACGCCCTCAAGTTCTACGACAGGGCCATCGAGCTGAATCCCAAGCAGAAGATATTCCTGGACCTGAAGGGCCGCTCGCTCTCGCGGCTCGGGCGCTATACGGAGGCTATCGATCATTTCGAGAAGGCCATCGAGCTGGAGCCCAACGACGCGGAGCTGTGGTTCAGCAAGGCACTGGCCCAGGAGGGCGAGGAGTCCTTCGAGGAGGCCGTCGTAAGCTTTGACAAGGCCATCGCCCTGAAGCCGGACGAGAAGAACTACTGGTTCAGCAAGGGCATGGCCCTCGACAGGCTGGACCGGCACGTGGACGCGGTGGCATCGCTGGACAAGGCCATCGAGCTCGGTCCCACCGACAGGTTCCCGCACCTGAAGAAGGCGGATGTCCTGCTCAAGCTCCGCAGGTACCAGGAGGCGGCTGAGGCCTGTGACAGCGTCCTGAGGATGGATCACATGGACGTCGAGGCCCTGATAAGGAAGAAGGAAGCGCTGAAGTTCCTGGGCAACGACCGCGGCATCATCGACACGGCCGACAGGATAAGCAAGATAGACCCGAAGAACCTGGAGGCGTTCCACGACCGGGCAATGGCCGAGCAGAGGCTGGGACAGCACGAGCACGCCCTCAGGTCCGTTGACAGGGCGCTGGCCCTCGAGCCGGACAACGTCACGCTCATGAAGACGCAGCGGGCGTCGCTGGTCGCGCTCAACCGCCTGGACGACATAGTTACCGTAACGAGCAGGATACTCGAGCTCGACCCCAGGGACGTGCAGTCATGGTCGGACAAGACCAGCGCCCTTACCAAGATGGGCAAGATGGCCGATGCGCTCCAATCCTGCGACCAGGCCCTGCAGATGGACTCCGAGAATCCCGCCCTATGGATCACAAAGGCCGAGCTCCTCCTGACTGTCAGGCGTGACGCCGAGGCCCTGGAGGCCTTCGACCGCGCGCTCAAGGCAAGCCCGGGGGACAGGAAGGCGCTCAACCTGAAGGGCCTGGCCCTGATGAGCATGGAGAGGCCGGACGAGGCGATCCGCTGCTACGACGAGGCCCTGCAGGGCTCGCCCGGGGACGTCGAGCTGCTCAACAACAAGGGTCTTGCCCTGATGAGGTCCCAGCGGTTCGAAGAGGCCTTGGGCACGTTCTCGGAGGCGCTGGGCATCGACGGCTCCAACCCGGAGACCTGGATCAACATGGGCCTGCTCAAGATGGAGGCCAAGGATTACGACGAGTCCCTGAGGAACATCAACAAGGCCATCGAGGTCGGGGGTAGCAGGAGGGAGTTCCTCGCGGCCAAGGGCAGGGTCTACGAGGCCATGGAGAACCTTGATGAATCCAAGTACTGGTACCAGCAGGCCCTAGGCATGGGCGAGGACCCGGAACTGCTGATGAGCTATGGGCTGGTCCTGTCAAAGCTGGGGGACCACAGGGGCGCCGTCGACAGCTTCGAAAAGGTGCTGGTGGCGAACCAGGAGGACAGCAATGCCTGGTTCGCACAGGGCACGGCCTTCGAGAAGCTGAGGGAGTACGAGAACGCCCTGCGGTGCTACGACAAGGCCATAGGCCTGGACGCGGACGACAAGTTCGCCTGGAACAGCAAGGGCATCGTGCTCATCGAGATGGGCAAGTTCGACAACGCTGTCCGCTGCTTCGAGAGGGCGCTGGAGCTGGACAAGGGATTCGGCGCCGCCGCGGACGGGCTGAGGATAGCCAAAGAGAAGATCGCCGCCGCCCAGGTCGAGGACCAGGCCAGAGCGATCCTGAGGCTCGAGTTCGACCGCAACCGCCCCGTCTCCCGGGAGGAGGCCTTCAGGGACGCCGGCGTGCCCTACAATAACATCGAGGAGGTGTTCAACTTCCTGACCCGGATAGAGGAGGTGGCCATCGAGTCGCTGGGGGAGAACGAGCTCCAGGACCTGGAGGCGGCGTCCAGGGACGTGCTCATCAGGTCGATTGGCAGCAGCACAGCCCCGGACAAGACGCGCATCAGGCTCTCGGACATCGCGTACAACTTCCCTTCGTGGCCCCTATGGAAGGCCAAGATGGTGCTGGGCTACATACAAAGGATTGACAGGATGAGCTTCCCGCCGCACTCGACACCGGAGCTTGACGAACTTCTGAGACGGGCCATCGACCTCCCGCCGGAGCGCAGGTCCGTGCTAGGCCTGGTCGAGTCACTCGGCCTTGGCGTGATGAAGGCCAAGCAGCTGCAGTCCCTGTTGGCAACGTTCAGGGGAGAGGGTTACGTCGCCCCGGAGGTCGAGATAGGCTCGCTGGTCAGCGACGAGTACGTCAAGCCCATCGAGCGGATGCAGCAGCCCAGGACGGCCCACGTGGCAAAGCCGAAGCCCAAGCCCGCACCCAAGAGCGCCGAGCCCAAGGGCGATGCGGATCCGAAACTCGCCGGCAAGCACTGCCAGAGCCACGGCCACCTTGCCGTGTTGAGGCACGACTGCGGCGCTTACCTCTGCCACAACTGCATCAGCGGCGCTTCGAAATGCCCCGCCTGCCGCCGCTCCCTGTACGGTGGGAAATCCAAGGAGAAGGAACCGGAACCCGAGCCCGACGAGCAGGAGGAGGAGTTCGAGTTCGAGAAGGAGGAGACCGAGCCGAGAAGGGAGCGGACCGACGACGACGTGAAGAGCGAGTATGGGAGACTATAAGGCCGTAAGGAGCATCGGTTAATTTGTGAGAAACTTCAACTCGTCCTCAACCCTAGGTAAGTGCTCTTCTCCATCGGGCGATTGCGTGAAAAGAAATGTACAATCAGAAATTATAAATAGACTTCCTTTCATATCTATTTTCCTATTTGAGGGGCTTGGATGGATACGAGGAAATTGTCCGCGACAGTATTGGTGATGGCGTTCCTTCTCAGTTGTTTATACGTTATTCCGGGGCAGACCGGAGCCACAAGCGATTATATCGTGGACATAGGAGGTCCCGCCGGCACCACCTTCAACGACGTTCTCTGGGAGAAGACGAGAACCGGGGCGTGGTTCGTTGGCAATGATTCAGCGAACGGCGCCATCTATCGGTATGACCTTCCCACTGAAGGCTGGGGGCCGCTGGGGGCCGCAGCCATCCCCGGGAACTCCTACAAGGCCATTGACAGGACTTCGACCCATTATTGGTCCGACACCGCCGAAGGTGGAAACACCGGCTGGACAACGAACACGTGGTTCGGAGAGCAGCCGGGCACCATCGTCGCCGAATGGAAGTTCAACGAGGGCTCAGGAACGCTGATAAGGGATTCGAGCGAGTACAATCACGACGGCAGCCTTGTGAATGCCAACCTGAGCACCTGCTGGATAGACGGCATGAAGGGCAAGGCCATCAACTTCGATAACCCAACCGACCACGTGCAGGTCACCAACGTGGCCGGCATCACCTCCGGCTCCTTCTCCGGTGATTGCTGGATAAGGAAGAACACGCACACGAACTTCGGAGGGATAGTCGCCAAATACGGGACGGGAGGATGGTTCGTAGCCGACCAGACGGACGGCACGATTCGGTTCTACCTGCACGACGGAGCCTCAAACGTCTTCAGGGACTCGAGCTTCGTCTCGCTGAACACCTGGCATCACCTGGCCTGGGTGTACAACGACACGTCAGGCAACATACACTTCTACATCGACGGGCAGGAGGACTATTCCCAAGCCAGCGTGAATCCGCTGAGATCGATATCCACCCTAACCATCGGAAGGCACGCCAGCAATTACTTCGACGGCGCCATCGACAATGTCAGGCTGGTCAACCGTGTGATAACGCCAGAGGAGATCTGGAACTATTACAACCAGACCTACGATCTGGTAGGCGAGTGGAAGTTCAGCGAGGGCTCGGGAACCGTGACCGAGGACTCCAGCCAGCACAACAATTATGGCACTCTCGTCAACATGGAGCCGGGAGACTGGATACCCGGTCTATCGGGCAACACCCTGGTCTTCGACGGGGTAAACGAGAGCGTGGACATCGCCGACGACCCCGCGCTGAACCTCTCCAACACGTTCACAATCGAGGCCTGGATATACATGTTCAACGCCAACAAATGGCAGACAATAGTGGGCAAGGCCATAGCGAACAACGCCCTGGGCATATCCTATCTCCTGAAGGTAAGCGGTTCCAACAACCTGCAGATAGTGCTCAGCAACGGGTCCACGACCGAATACTACTACAGCGACTCGCCGCTGATGGCCAACAATTGGTATCATGTCGCCGTGGTCGCGACCGGCTCTCAATATCGATTCTACGTCAACGGGCAACCAGACGGGTCAGACCCGCAGACCTTTACACCGCAGGCCTTGGCCTCACCATTCAGGATAGGCACCACGGCGAACACCCAATACTTCGACGGCGCCATCGACGAGGTCAGGATATGGAATTATTCACTCTCCGGCGATGACATCAACAACCACTTCCTGAGATATGTCGATTATTATGTCGAGGACCAGAGCAGGGCTGGGGAGTGGAAGCTCGACGAAGGCAGCGGGCTCACAGCCTTCGACAGCGGAATATATAACAAACACGGTTCTCTCGTCAACATGGACGACTCAGACTGGGTTGACGGCATCTCCGGTAAGGCGCTCTTCTTCGACGGCGTCGACGGCGGTAACCGGGTGAACCTGCCCACCGACCCGATATTCCAGCCAAACGACCAGTTGACCCTCGAGGCATGGGTGAAGTTAAATGAAACGTCATGGGAACCAATTATAACAGGCGGCACTATCAGCTATTCCCTTGAGGTTCAGGGCGGCAATGCATACTTTGGCCTGAATCTGGGAGGACTCACAGAATTGTGGGGAACCACAACCTTGCTGACTGGCAAGTGGTATCATCTTGCAGCCACGTATGACGGAAGTGTCATGCGACTCTATGTCAACGGTGTCCAGGACAATTTATTAAGTGTATCTGGTGTTATAGGTTATCCCTCATTCAACAATCTTCATATCGGATATTATTCTGCGAGCACCACGGTAACTCATGGTATCATCGATGAGGCCAGTATATGGACGCGCCCGATGAACGCGACCGAGATATCCGAAAGATATTTGAAATTGAACACGCCGTCCTGGCACCGCGTGGACCCGACCACGCTCCCGCTGGCGGCCTCGGGCACGGCCCACGGGAGCGCCAAGTCGCCCGATAACATCTACTGGTTCGGAAGCCTGAACACGGGAAGCTACGACGACGGGACCCGGGTGGCCGGAAGCCTTGTATCGCCGCCCATATGGATGCCGGCCATATCATCGGTGGGAGCGGTGGCCTTCTCCCATTGGTTCGAGGTGGAATCGAGTGCCGGTCCCAGTTATGACAACATGATTGTTTCAATTAAGAACATGTCCGACCCCGGCTGGACGCAGCTGGGCAAATGGGACAGCAACGACGCTTCCTTTACAGACTGGAGGAACGAGATTTTATGGTCCAACTTCACGCTGGGCAACTTCGTGCAGCTGAACTTCACCTTCGATTCGATGGACACGGAATCCAACGGCTTCGCCGGCTGGCACATCGATGATATTGTCATCGTGACCAACGACATGATGATAGTCGTTGGCAAGCCGGGAGGCCCGGGATATTCCGCATACAGCACAGACGGGTTCTCGAAGTTCGCAAACATAGGCGGATTGAACACTGTGACCTTCAACGATGTCGCGGCGGGCACGGTTGGCGCCACGTTCTTCGCGGTCGGGACCAACGGGAACGCCTTCTATTACAACAACACGGCCGTGGACTTCAACGGCTCGTACTTCTTCGTTGTCGGATACGATTCAGTAGGCAACGGTGTTGCATACTACATCACCGAATGGGAGCTCTACTTCGGTTACCATAACATGCACGCCTTCAGGGGCGCAAAGCCGCCATGGAAGCTCAACGACGTGGACTGGAGCAACAAGTTCCCCACCGAGAAGGGCAAGGGCCTCGGCATCGTGGTTGCCGACGGGACCGCCATGAGCTTCTCCGACCCCGAGCTGTGGTATAACAAGACCAAGAATACGAATCCGATGAACAGGCGGATGCACGCCATGGTCTATGTCCCGGACCAGGACAGGACCGTGCTCTTTGGAGGCCACAATCCCAGCGATACCGACTACGGGGACACAATGGCATATGACGCCGATACCAATTCCTGGCAGTTGATGCCAGTCAGCGGAGGCAGCCCACCGAGCGCGAGGCACGGGCATGCCATGGCCTATGATGACGCGAACAACGTCGTGGTCATGTTCGGAGGTTACGACGGCGGCTACAACGGCGAAACCTGGCTCTACGACCTGGCGAATGACACCTGGACGCAGAAGTTCCCTGCTTCACCGCCCTCCGCCAGATGGGGCCACACGATGACCTACAACTCCAACGACGGCCTGATATATCTCTTCGGCGGTGAGGACTTGGGCGGCTTTGATTCGGAGACTTGGACGTATGACGTGACCAACGGAGCCGAAGGGACCTGGACCTACCTGACCAGCACAGGACCCACAGCCAGGTACTTCTCCGCCATGTCGTACGACCGGCCCAACAACGCCCTGATACTCTACGGAGGTAACGACGGCGTAGTCCTCGGCGAAACCTGGGTGTTCATCAGCGGCTCATGGTCCCCGAGAACCCCGGCATCCAATCCAGGGCCCAGGTTCGGTCATTCAGGCACTTTCTGTTCCGGATTGGGAGGTTCCCTCATATTCGCGGGAAACGACGGGACCGATGATAAGAACGACATCTGGACCTATGACCTGACCGACGGACCTGACGGTAGTTGGACGCCGCATGTTGGCGTGAGAGCTCCGGAGCCGGTCTCGTTCTCGAGAATCGTGCACGATACAGAATCAAAGAAATTGATAACGTTCGGCGGCGACGGTGGCTTCGTCAGCAACGAGACCTGGATAGCCGACTACAGCACTCCCTGGAACGGCGACATCGTCAACCCGGCAATCGGGACGAACGGCGAGAACTTCACCGCGGCGTCCTGGGACAACACGGGTTACAATGCCACGTTCATCGGCAACGATTATCCGGGCAACAAGGGAGTGATCTATTCGTATTACATGGGCAACTATCACGTGACCATGGTCCCCGACCAGGCCAACACGCTGTCGGGCCACAGGCTTTACGGCATTGACTTCAAACCCGGCAATTATGGGATACAGACCGCGCTGATCTCGGGGGCAAGCGGCTTCAAGTTCCTCGCGTCCGCCATCGACCAGAGCACCACCATCCTGATAGATGCCTCCTATCCGAACATATTCAGCATCGACATGTGGGCGCAGACCGACCCGGCGCGGACCTCCACCCTGAACACACAGGTCAATGCGGATGCCAATTACACATTCTTCGTGGAGGCGAATTATACATTGGGCAACCTGGACGCCTGGAACAGCGTGGAGCTGAACCTCTCGGCCTGGTTCGACGGCGGCTCCCTGGGCATCCTCTCCGACCCGCCAGACGCATCATGGTCCGCAGCGAACGCCAGGACCCAGCAGTTCCAGTTGTACTATAACGTGGCGAACGGCACCTCCTGGATGCACTACCCGCAGGGAGCCCCGAACGAGTTCTCCATCCAGGACGTATGGCTGGACCCGATGATCTATGGAGGCCCGGGGGAGTTCCGCCATCACGTGTACATCAACGTCACCTTCATGCACCAGACCACATCAGCGAACGGCAACAACTTCCTTAACGGCCCGGCCTTCGGCGGCAGGATATGGGAGAAGAACGACGCACTGAACGATCCTTCCACATGGGACTTCCGCGTAGGAGTGTACGACGTGGGCAACACCGGAGCGGTCAACTATTCCTACGAGGAGTTCGGCATCAATGACCTGGTGGCCATCAGCGTCACGGGCAACCCCACCCTGAACGCTCCGCCGGGAACCGCTTCCACGCTTATGAACAACCCGAGCCAGATTACCTATTCGACCAATGCCCCTTACTGGGTGAACGTCTCTCTCGTGGGGGACTTATTGCGGGGCGGAGTCGGACCCGATTTCGTGCCGACCACAGACATCGCCGTGCGGAATGCCAACGTCAACGCGACGGCATCCTATTCGGAAATACCCGTAAGCGGGGGCCCGGTGAACTTCGCCGGTCCAGGTCTGGCCAATGAGCTCTGCATTTGGGGTACAGACATGCCGCCGCCAACACCGCTGATCGAACCCCTGAACGGCACCACGGCCTGCGGTCCGTGGAGCTCGAACTACAACGGGGCCTCAGTCACGCAGGTTGATTGGTGGGCAGCAGTACCCATCGTCCCTGAAGGTAATTACTGGACTACGATCACCATAAGGATAGAAACATACTGATTACCAATCAGATTTATTATACATAACAATTCCGAGCGAGCAGGCCGATGCGGAGTTTCTCTGGGAACGATGAGCATACTTGTTTTCCGAAGTTTTTCTTTGCGTAGCATCGGCCAGCACAACGAGGAACCCAAAGAAAAAGCTCCGGGTAAGCTTTTTAAACCACATAATCCTTTATTGGTCGGGGATTCTATGTCAGAGATGCGCATAAAGACCTATATCGAGGGACTAGACGAAAAGATGCAGGGCGGAATACCGGCGGGTAGCGTCGTGCTGCTGGTCGGTGAGCCAGGGACCATGAAGTCATCGGTCGCGTACAACATCCTTTACAACAATGCAAAGGAGAACGGGACCAAGGGACTCTAGAAGAAACTGACCCAGTTGAGAGAACAGAGCTGGGTGCAGGTCTTCAAGATGTACACAAAGAATCTCAAGGAGAGCTCCGACTACGGCATCCTTGTGATAGATTCCCTGCCTGTCCTGGAGGTTCTGGCCAGGTTCGACAATCCCCGTGAGGAGTTGTTCCACCTGTTCGAGTGGCTGAGGGACCTCGGCGTCACCACCTTGCTCATATCCGAGATGAACCCGGACTCGAGGGCCTACGCCGACAAGGGCGAGGACTTCCTTGCGGACGGCATCATGTACCTGAGGATGCAGGAGACCGGCGACGTCAGCGTCCAGAGGCAGATACGCGTGGTGAAGATGAGGGCGACCGAGCACAACACGGACTATCATACCATGCTGTTCGACGACGGGCAATTCAAGGCCACGAAGGTCCTAGGAACCAAGGTCTGAGGAGATAATTTGGCGGATAAGAAGGTCAAGGTCAAGGTTTGTCTCGTAGGCGAGAACGCGGTGGGCAAGACCAGTCTGATCAAGAAGTTCGTCCTCGACATCTTTGACGACAGCTACATCACCACCATCGGTACGAAGATCACAAAGAAGACCATGACCTTCGAGAGGGCTGACCACATATCGATGGACATGATGATATGGGATATCATGGGCCAGGCCAGCTTCAGGTCGCTTCTTCAGGACGCATATTTCTACGGGGCGCACGGTGTTCTGGCCGTTGCAGACAGCACTAGGGCCTCGACGGTCGGCTCGCTGCACGAGTGGCTCGACTCCACGAAGCAGGTCGTGGGCGAGGTTCCGGTAGTCTTCCTGGCGAACAAGGTAGACCTCTCCAACGAGCTGGAGGTCACGCAGGACCTGCTGGATTCTGAGCTGGGTAAATACGATTCCAAGCCCATGTTCAGCAGCGCCAAGACAGGCCAGAACGTTGCGGAAGCATTCCAGACCCTCGGAGAGAGGATACTCGACACGAAATTCCCGGAACTCGGATGAGCAGCGTCCAAGGACGAGGTTCAGATGTCAAAGAAGGTAATCAAGAAGGTCTGTCTGCTAGGGGACAATGCCGTGGGCAAGACATCCCTTGTGCGCAAGTACGTCTACGATACTTTTGACGATAAATATATAGCGACCATCGGCACCAAGACAGTGAAGAAGGAGCTGGAGGTCGATTACTTCGGCAAGCAGCTCAACCTCACCCTCATGATATGGGACATCATCGGCCAGAAGGAATACCGGCGCATGCAGGCCATGAGCTTCGAGGGAACGAGCGGCGCGCTAATGGTCTCAGACATGACCCGCCCCGAGACCCTAGAGAGCCTCCGCGATTACTGGGTTCCCGAGTTCCAGAAGGTCGCAGGCAACGTGCCCATCGTGTTCCTCGCGAACAAGGCCGACCTGGTGGACGAGGCCACCTTCGACCCCGCAGATATGAGCCAGCTTGCCGAAAAGACAGAGAGCACCTACCTGCCCACGAGCGCAAAGACCGGCGAGAACGTGGAGAACGCCTTCATCGAGATGGGCAAGGCCATAGTCAAGGGCAGGGACGAGTTCGAGGTATCCATAAAGCACACCGAGGTGAAGCTCACACCCGCCGAGGTCATGGACAACATATTCGGCCACTTCGTGGAGAACTACCACCAGGACACGGACTTCGCCATGGCCGTCCTCAGGAAGCAGTGCAACACCATCGGCATCGACATCAAGAACCCCACAAAACGCGAGATGCTCCAGCTCATCGACAGGCTGGCCGAGGTCGAGACCGAGGTCCTGTCACCGGCCCAGATAACCAAGAACAAGGTCGACAGGAAGAATTATATCCTGAAGATGTAATAAAATTGAAAATGGTTATTATGTGGTTATAACCACCCTACCTTTATAAACGTCCATTAACAATGATAACCATGGTGAGGGCGAAATGGGAAGCAGGCGAGGCTACAAGGTCGTGGGTGTAGCGGTAGCGATTATTGTCATTTTGAGTATAAGTATACCCGTAGGAAACTCTGGTGTTGCCAGTCCTTTACAGCAATATGATGATGTGTTAAATCAGGATTATCGTAAAAAATCCTCTAACTACACACAATCGGTCCTAATCTCATTTGTACTAGATGATTCGAGGTCAATGGTGACAAGATATAACTCCTCCGGCGATACCTGGCTGGATACTGCTAAGGACGCGGTCAAGGCTTTGTTGGATCAGTTATCCGATGAATCCATCTGCCTTAGTATCTGGGACTTCAGCGGGAACTCGGAAAGGAGATGGTCCGGTCCAAATGGAACCCCGATCTCCAGTACTGATTATCTCACAAACATAATCAGGGACCCCGTGCGTCTAGGTGATGATTACGGCGGATTCGATGGAAGGCAGGCGATCCGTAATGAGATTGAGTTGTTAGACAATCCGCCTGGCCAGACGTGCATCTGGGACGCTATCGGCGGTGCGTATGAAGACCTCAAATTCTATTCATCGATGTATCCAGGGCACAAACCAGCCTTGGTAGTCCTATCGGACGGTCCTGATGCGCAAGCCTCCGATGCCTCGGCAATCCAAATGCAGAAGATCGAGGCATGCAGTGATTACTGGTGTCCATGGGATGATGAGGCAAATGGCACGATAAATTATACAATGCACCGAGGAAAATACACGTTGGATTTGTGGGATCCACCTATGAGCACTACATGGCTGGAGGCTCTGAACCATGGGGGAGCGGTGGATTTCGACAGAACCGGTCTGTTGAACGCCCAACTCCCAATTTACACGGTAGGTCTCGGCCTGGAACACCATTTACCACCCTCGGAACCTGCAACTCCTATATGGCCCGGTGAAGTTCTGGACAATTTTTTTGCCCTATGCACAGATACGACCGTTACCCCTCCATGTAAAGAATCCGGAACCCACGAATATAACCTATGGCGCATCGCGAACACTTCCGGCTCCGGGGATGCCAATTATTACTATACCGGTACTTCGGATGCTCTGATACATATCTATGAAGAGATTGGCATAAAACTGATGAGTCAATTGAGCCACTTGCCGATCCGCATAAACTCGAACGCTGACTTTGCCGCCTACGGTTTCCCGGGGAACGGGACGGCAGGGAATCCCTGGCTTATTGAGAATTATGAAATCAATGGAAGTGGGTATGGTTATTGCATTTATATTGGGAATACTACAGATGAATTTGTGGTGAGGGAATGCTATTTACATGATGCAAGTGGATGCTATCAACCACCATATTTTCAAGATTCGGGGTTAACTCTTTATTGTGTTCAAAATGGCACTATTGACCAGAACAACATCTCTTTAAATGACAAAAATGGACTTCATCTCAGATATTCCTCATATAATACCATAACTAATAATTCATTAAATTATAACAGCTGGGAAAATATCATGGTCCGTTGGAATAGTGACAACAACACTATTAAAAATAATAGAGTGACATCAAGTTGTTATGGAATATTTATCAACGATTGTTGTGATAATTTAATTACCTCTAATGTTGTATTATTCAACATATATGGGATATTCATGGACGAACCAAATAGTATAAAGAATATAATTAAGAAAAATATTATGTCAAACAATGAATATGGTATTTTTATTTATGCTTCTTCTACGAATAACTTGATTTATCATAATAATTTCATCAACAATACAAGGCAAGCCATAGAATGGTGTGGTAACGGAACGAAATCCTTTCAGGAAGCATTAAATCAATGGGATGACGGCTATCCTTCAGGCGGTAATTATTGGGATGATTACATTGGAACTGATTCACAATCAGGACCAGGTCAAAACGAGCCAGGAAGTGACGGCATCGGTGATACTCCATATTGGTTAGATGAATATCCTCTAATGTCCCCATTCAATTACACTGAGTATGACATCCCCCTCCAGCAAGGCTGGAACCTGATATCCCTCCCGGCCCGCCAGCTCAACGAATCCGTTGATTCCGTATTGGAAAGTATAGATGGGAAATGGGATTGCATTCAGACCTATGATTCAACTACATCAACGTGGAAAACACACAACTCACACAGACCCCCTTCCCTGAATGATTATACCGAGATGAACCATCTGAAGGCGTATTGGATCAACATCACTGAATCAGGTGTGACTCTGATAATCAAGGGAGATAGATTTGACTCTGCGCTTACAATCCCCCTATATGCCGGTTGGAACCTCGTAGGCTACCCATCTCTAAATACCAAGACCGTGGCCAATGCATTGGGGGGCACCGGCGCGGACCACGTTATGGTTTGCGACACCTCAAAGCCCTATAACATCAAAGAAGTTGGCCCTTCGTATTTGATGAAGCCCGGCGAAGGTTACTGGATGCACGTACCCTTCGACACAGTCTGGACGGT
>LSSH01000099.1 GCA_001595885.1 Candidatus Proteinoplasmatales archaeon SG8-5
CCTATGCCGGCACGCCCTCCGGCATCGACAACACCGCATCGACGTACGGCGGCATGTTGAGCTTCCAGAAGAACCTGGAGGGAGGTCCTAACGTTATTCACCTCCTTAAGGCCAAAGAGCCAATCCTGATGGTCATGGGAAACACGGGTCTGACCGCCAACACGAAGGCAGCTGTCGAGGGCGTAAGGCAAAGGCGAGAGACGAATCCGGAACAGTACACGGGAATATTCCAGATGGCCCAGGATATTTATTCAAAAGCAAGGCTCGCCCTTGGAGCCCATGACCTGACGATACTCGGCCTGCTCATGGATGCCAACCACAAGATACTGCAGGAGATCGAGGTCTCCCATCCAAAGCTCGACGAGCTGGTGGCCGTAGCAAAGGAGAACGGTGCCCTCGGAGCCAAGATGACGGGCGGAGGCCTTGGCGGATATATGATTGCCCTCTGCCCGGACACGGCGGTCCAGGAGAAGGTCGCGGCCGCCATGGAAGACGCGGGATACGAAGCCCTGAGGACGTCAATCGGCGTATGACGAATATCGACAAATGGCGTTATGCCAGACGTCAATTATAAATATGGATTACCGATAACTAATTTTCACATTCGAGGGATAGCATGAACCTGAAGGGATTTGTGAGTTTGCTGGAGGATAAGGGACTTCTTGTACATATCGGAAAGGAAGCGGACCCGAGGTTCGAGATACCCACAATAATGAAGATGATGGATGGCACACCCCTGCTCTTCGAGAACGTGAAGGGCCACGACATGCCCGTCGTAGCCAACATATGCTCGACGAGGGAGCTGGTAGCCCTCGGTCTCGGCGTGAACCAGGACCAGATAATCCCGACGATGATGAAGGCCATCGAGGACCCTGCGGAGCCGGAGATTGAGGCTGCCAGGGGCTACACGGAAGCATCGGCAGACCTCTCGAAGCTTCCTATACTCACTTATTATCCTTTCGACGGAGGTCCTTACGTGGCATCGGGCATCGCCATAGCCAGTGATCCGGAGTTCGGCACTAACGCATCATATCACCGGGGCATGGCGATATCGGATGACAGGTTCGTATACCGAATTCTCCAGCGCGATTTTGACAAGTACATCGAGCGCGGGCTTACCGAGTTCGCCTCCTGCATCGGCAACACCATCCCGGTCCTGCTCGGGGCCGCAGTTTCGGAGGCCACCGGCGTGCACGAACTCGCCATCGCCAATGCGATGTCCCGCACCCCCCTAATAGAACTGGCGGGTCATAACGTGCCCAAATCGGAGATCATCCTCATCATGGAATTCACAGGGGAAATGCACGCAGAAGGACCGTTCCTGGACCTGACGGAAACGCCAGACATCGTCAGGGACCAGAGGGTGGCCAGGGTCAAAAGGATGTTCGTCAGGGAGGACTCCCTTTTCCACGGTCTTCTCCCGGGTGGCCTCGAACACAAGGTCCTCATGGGCATGCCGCGGGAGCCAAGCATCTACCGCGAGGTTTCGAAGGTCTGTGATGTCAAGGACGTGCTTGTCACACCGGGCGGTGCCTCCTGGCTCCACGGAGCCGTGAGCATCCGCAAGAAAGCTGAAGACGATGGAAAGAAGGCAGTAGAAGCCGCATTTGCCGGTCACAGGTCAATGAAACACGTCTTCATCGTCGACGAGGACATAGACATCCACAAGCCCGAGGAGATCGAATGGGCCATGGCCACGCGGTTCCAGGGCGACCGCGATATGATAGTGAAACAGGACAAGGGCTCGTCCCTCGACCCATCATCCGACCTGGAGACCCGGATGACCACCAAAATTGGTTTCGACCTGACAATCCCCTGGGGCAAGGACCCTAAGGATTTCAAGCGTCCAGAACTGCCTATGGACATCGACATCAGCGAATACGTCGGAGGCGACTACAGATGACCTCTGTTCCAAAGTTTGATGGGGGGCTGAGGCCTTGATCGCCAGTGACGAAAGAGGGGGTGTATGCCGTTGCAACTGACCGCAGAACAGGAGGGGATGCTGGCCGGCGAGAACGGCGAGGTCGTCGAGCGCCTTTTCAGACTCCTGGTAAGGCTCGGAGACATCTACGGCGCGGAGGAGATGATCCCAGTGGGTTCGGTTCAGGTTTCGGGGGTATCCTACAAGTCCATCGGCGACCCGGGCCTCGAGTTCCTGGAGGACTTCGCGGCCAAGAACGCAAAGGTGAAGGTCCTAACTTTCCTGAACCCGGCTGGAATGGACCTGGAGAGCTGGAAGGATCTCGGTTTTCCCGAGCATTTTGCCACTCACCAGATACGTATCATGGAGGCCTTCAGGAAGATGGGCATAGTGACGACCGCGACCTGCACTCCATATCTCGCAGGGAACCTGCCGAGGTTCAGGGAGCACATAGCCTGGTCCGAATCATCGGCCGTGTCATTCTCGAATTCGGTAATAGGAGCAAGGACGAACAGGGAGGGCGGCCCGTCAGCGCTGGCCGCAGCGATCTGCGGGCTCACGCCCAACTATGGGCTGCACCAGGATGAGAACCGGAGGCCGGCAATACAATTCGGACTTCGGTGCACTGGGCCATTACGTTGGGAAACAGGTGAAGAACAAGATACCCTTTTTCAGAGGAATCAGGGATGCCGATACGGACCAACTGAAGGCCCTGGGCGCCGCCATGGCGGCGTCGGGTGCGGTCGCATTATACCATGCTGAAGGCCTGACACCGGAGGCAACCTTGATGGAAACGAGTGGGCTGGAAACCATCGAGGTCGGTCAATCGGAGTTGGACCAGACATATGCGAAACTGAATACCGCCCAGAGCCCGGACATCGTCATCCTCGGCTGCCCGCACGCCTCCCTTCGGGAGATATCCACCCTTGCCGGAAAACTGGAAGGCAAGACCCTCGCAAAGCCCATCTGGATATGTACCTCCAGGGTGATGAAGGAGGCCGCCGAAAGACTCGGCCATGTCGAGACAATCGAATCCGCCGGGGGCAGGGTCGTCGCAGATACATGCATGGTCGTATCACCCATTGAAGAGATGGGCTACGGCACCGTAGGCGTCAACTCTGGAAAGGCGGCCAACTACCTGCCCGGCTTCTGCAAACAGGAAGTTGTGTTCTACAACGTCGATGAGCTCATAGGGAGGCTGGCACAATGAAAGGGCGCATGATCAGCCCCGGAAAGGCCGAGGGCGAGGCCATTGTATCAAGGGAGCCAATTGGCTTCTACGGAGGCATCGATGCAAAGACCGGCATGGTCATCGAACAGGGCCACGAACTGGAGGGCCAGACAATCACGGGCAAGATACTGATATTTCCCTGCGGCAAAGGCTCAACGGTGGGCTCCTATGTAATCTACGGGCTGGCCAAGAACGGAGTCGGACCCGCGGCGATAATCAACAAGGAGACAGAGACCATTGTGGCGACCGGGGCCATTCTCGCCGGAATACCTTGTGTTGACGGCATAGACATCGAGGGCATCAACACCGGTGACAAATTGGTGGTGGATGCCGACTCAGGCACAATAGAAAAGGTTGGCTGAGCCTGCAGAACATCTGACCCCTAATGTCGCTTGCGCAAGGGTAAAATATACACATTAGAATTGTATCACCTGTGAGCGCATGGCGAAGAGCGTAACTCTCAAGGTTGAACGGGCACAGAGCCAATCCGACGTGGGCCTGGGAAAGGCCAGGATCGACACGAAGACGAGGCTTGCCCTCGGGATCGAGGTCGGCGACGTCATCGAGGTTACCGGCAAGAAGACCACTGCCGCGAAGGTCTACAGGCTTTTGCAGGAAGATGAAGGTAAGGGCCTCATCAGGATGGGCAACCTCCTGAGGCAGAGCGCCGGCGTCAACCCCGGCGATAAGGTGGAAGTCAAAAAGGCGGAGGTGAAACGCGCCTCCAAAATTACGCTGGCCCCGTCAATCTCACAGGGCATGAGGCTTCGATTCGGTGAAGGCATCGAAGAATTCATTAAGCGTGCGCTGGGGCAGCGGGCCATGGTCAAAGGCGACACGATAATGGTGCCGGGCGTAGGCCTGAGCGGGAACCTGCCTTTTCTCGTGGTCAACACCTCGCCGAAGGGTGTTGTGATTGTCGACGAGGGCACAACGTTCGAGGTCAAGGAGGAGCCAGTATCCGAAGCCGAGGTCTTCACGACAGCAGTGAATTACGAGGATATCGGCGGTCTTCAGGACGAGCTCCAGCGCGTCAGGGAGATGATAGAGCTTCCGTTGAGGCACCCGGAGCTGTTCGAGCGGCTGGGCATTGACCCGCCCAAGGGCGTTCTGCTCTACGGTCCTCCAGGAACTGGAAAGACGCTCATCGCCAAGGCCGTGGCCAACGAGGCCGGGGCAAACTTCTATTCCATCCAGGGCCCGGAAATCATGTCAAAATACTACGGCCAGAGCGAGGAGAAGCTCAGGGAGAAGTTCGACGAAGCGGAGAAGAACGCCCCTTCGGTGGTCTTCATTGACGAACTGGACTCGATCGCGCCCAAAAGGGACGAGGTCCAGGGCGAGGTGGAGAGGCGCGTGGTTGCCCAGCTATTGACTCTAATGGACGGCCTGAGCGGTCGCGGGAACGTCATCGTCATCGCGGCGACCAACCGGGAGGATTCCATTGATCCGGCACTTCGTCGGCCCGGGAGGTTCGACAGGGAGATCGAGATAGGTGTTCCAGACAAAGATGGCAGAAAGGAGATACTGGAGATACACACCCGGGGCATGCCCATACAGGGCGACGACACCTCACGCTCCCGTATGCTGGACGAGTTCGCGGGAATAACGTACGGTTTTGTCGGAGCCGACCTGGCAGCACTGGCAAGGGAGTCCGCGATGAAGGCGCTCCGCAGGTACATACCGGAGTTCGACCTCGACCAGCCCATTCCCACCGAGGTCATCGAGAAGATGGAGGTGACCAGGGACGACTTCAGGGAAGCCCTCAAGGAAGTGGAGCCTAGCGCGATGCGCGAGGTCCTTGTCGAGGTGCCCAACATCAAATGGGACGATATCGGGGGTCTTGAGGACGTCAAGTTGATATTGAGGGAGGCGGTGGAGCTGCCATTGAAAGAGCCGGAGGCCTTCAAAAGGATCGGCATCACACCGCCGCGCGGCGTCCTGCTCTACGGCCCACCTGGCACTGGTAAAACCTTACTGGCCAAGGCGGTGGCCAATGAATCGGATGCGAATTTCATATCCATCAAAGGCCCGGAGGTCATGTCGAAGTGGGTGGGAGAGAGCGAGAAGGCCGTTCGCCTGATATTCAAGAAGGCAAAGCAGGTCTCGCCTTCCATCGTTTTCCTTGACGAGTTGGACGCCATTGCACCGGCCAGGGGCACATCCCATGATTCCGGGGCCACAGAGCGCGTTGTCAATCAAATATTGACGTCAATCGACGGCCTGGAGTCCCTGGAGGGCGTGGTGGTCATCGGGGCGACAAACAGGCCCGACATCATCGACCATGCGCTGCTGAGGACGGGCAGGTTCGACAGGCTGGTCTTTGTCGGCGTCCCTGACCTCGAGGCCAGGAAGTCGATATTCAGGGTCCACACCAGGAACATGCCCCTGAAGGACGTGAGCATCGACTGGCTGGCCGGGGAGTCCGATGGTTTTGTGGGTGCGGACATCGAGGGCGTGTGCCGCGAGGCGGGGATGATTGCCCTGCGCGAGAACATCAAGGCCAAGCAGATTAAGAAATCCCATTTCGAGGAGGCCTTCAAGGCCGTTCGCCCGTCTGCCACGAAAGAAACTATCAAATATTACGAGAGCATTCAGGAGGCATTAGAGAGCGGAGTTGCCAGGAAAGCTCCGAAGGATGGGCCTGGCTACTATGCCTGAGGTGTTAGATATGAAGAAGTTCATCTCCGAATTGCGAGGGAAGACCGTAATGACGAATGACGGCCAGATATTGGGAATGATAGAGAATTTTGTGATTAACACTGAAACGGGCGAGCTCCAGCACGTCCTTGTCATACCCGCTGAGGAGGTGGAGACCCGCCTTTACAGGCTGGACGCCCAGGGTCGCTTGATCCTGCCCTTCACGGACATGAAGGCGGTGCGCGACGTCGTTGTCATGGATGTCGCTTGAGATATTGGGTAGCTATCCAACAGAAAGACATATAAAAGCCTACAATTATCCATATACGTGGCTGAGGATTCTGAAGTAGATGGAACATCACTGACGCAGGTCGATTCAGGAGAGGCTTCCCCCACCGTGTGCCCTATGTGCGGCGCAGCGGTGCCAGAGGATGCCATCGAGTGCCTGAATTGCGGTGAACCGTTCTCGCCCGAGGCGTTTGAGCACAGGGAGACCGAAGAGGAAAAGAAGAGCAAATGGCTTTTCTGGTTCGGCTTGATACTGGCCTTGATTGGCGGCCCTGGTGTTGCTTTAGGTTCGTACCTGCACGATCTACTTAAGATACCTATAGCCGATTATGACAATTTCGACTCGTTTGGATGGGCAAATCAGCTCGTGGCGGTAGTAGGAATAGTTATATTGGTAATAGGTATTATCCTTCTCATATTGTCCTTACCAAGCATAAAATCGGAAAAGGCTGAGAGGGACGAGGAATCGACAAATCCAGAAGACTAAATGGGGGGTTTACATTCCTGAGGACGAGAATCAAGACGACATGTTTGTCTGTCCGATGTGTGGGTCAGTAGTTGATGCAAGTGCCACTGAGTGCCAGAACTGCGGTGAACCTTTTGCTCCCGTCGACGACGAGGGCTTCACGACCGCACCTGTTGAGACCGAGGAGGTCGCCACAGGAGAAGAGGTTGTAGAGGATGAATACGCAGAGGAAGAACCTATGGCACCTGAGGATGAACTCTCGGAGGAATCCTTTGAGGGCGACACTGAATTCATAGAAGGCGAGGAATTCGACGAGGATAGCGAGTTCCCGGACGACCTGGAAGAGGGCGAACTCGAAATCACTGAAGAATTCGAAGAGGAGACCACGGAACTCGGTGATGAGGAAGCCCCGGAGCCAGCTATGGTTTCGTCTGAGGGATGCCCCATATGCGGCAGCAAGCTGTTCACGGTCGAATCCGGTGACCTGGTCTCCTGTGACGACTGCGGCAACGTATACATAAAGAAGGAAGAGCTCCTGCCTCCGGAACAAAACTGGAAACTAAAGTTCTGGGTAGGCTTGATATTCATCATAATCGGCGACATCGGAGTGGCGCTTGGGTCCTACGTTCACAACGTATACAGGTGGTCCCCCCTCGGCGACCTGTACCTGGGATACGGTTGGCTTGACCAGGCCGTCGGTATCGTCGGGGTCATAATATTCATATTAGGTTTGTTGTTGTTCGCCTGGTCCTTCAAGAGAGACAGGCTGGTGACCTGCCCTTCGTGTAAAGTCGTAATTCGCGAGTTGGAGCTCCTGCCTTATGAGGAGGAAGAGGAGCCGGAGCAGGAGGCCGAGGACATCGAGACCGCGGTTGAGGAGATCGGCGAGATCGGCGAGTGTCCCCACTGCGGAGCCCAGGTGAGCGTGTTCGACGAGGTGTGTGCCAACTGCGATTCACCTCTGGGACAGACAGAAGAGTTCGAGGTGACCGAGGAGCTCACCGAAGAGGTGTCGGAAGAGGAGCCCGAGGTCGAACCAGAAGGGCCAGTTGACGCTTCCGAGCTGGACGAAACCGATATAATAATGGAAAGCCTTGAATACCTCGAGGAAGAGGTCCAGGCCGAAGAGGAGATACCCGAGGAGAACGACGAAGGTCTGAAAGCCCTCAGGGAAATCGAGGAGGAATTCGGGGACACCGAAGAAGAAGCAACATGCCCCGAATGCGGAATGTTGATAGAACCAGGCGCCCCCAATTGTCCGATATGCGGCGCAGACCTAACCGGTGGCGAGTGATATGGCAGACTGGCAACCCGTTTCAGGAGGCGAGAGGAAAAAGGCCGAAAAGACGCTTCATAACTTCAAGAAGGCCCTGGACAAGGAATACAAATCTGGCAGATTCACTGCCGAGCAATGTATGGATATGGTGAAGAAAAAGGAGATCGAACTAGGTCTGTCACCCCCGCCAGTAGTGGAGGCTCCGCCCGAGCCCCCAGCACCGGAGCCGGTTCCCGAACCTGTCGAGGAAATCCCGGAGGAGCCGCCAGCGGAAGAAGAGGTCATAGAGGAGCTTCCCCCGCCGGAAGAGGAGCCATACGAGGAAATGGTCGAGGAGGAACTACCCCCGCCGGAAGAGGAGCCATTCGATGAAATGGTCGAGGAGGAACTGCCACCGCCTGAAGAGGTTCCAGAGGAGATCCTAGAGGAAGAGCCTATGGAGGAGATACCACCTCCAGAGGAGGATATGATCGAGCCCGAGGAAACTGTAGAAGAGGTTGAGGAACTTCCAGAGGAACCGGTTGCCGAAGAAGGGCCGATCGACGAGTATGAAGTCCCTGAGGAACCTGTCGGGGAAGAGCCAGTGCCCGAGGGAATAGAAGAGGTTGCCGAGGAGCCTGAGAAGCCAGCCTGGAAGCCTTTGGACCCCAAAGAACATAAGAAGGCCATGAAGTCGGCCCATAAGGAGATCAAACCCCTGGACAAGGACCTCAAGAAGGGCAACATAACAGCCGAGGAACACGAGAGATTGGTCACCCAGATCAGGATCAAACACGGCCTAATGGCTCCACCTGCCGAGAAACCTCCCGATGAGGTTCCGGAACCCCCGATGGAAGAGGAGCCAGTCGAGGAAATGGTAGAGGAGGAGCTACCTCCGCCTGAAGAGGTCCCGGAGGAGGTCGAACCGACCGCAGAAGAGGTCATGGAGGAAGGTCTCGAATGCCCCAACTGCAGCGCGTTCCTCCCCCTTAACGCAACGTCCTGTGACATCTGCGGCGCGGAATTCATCCTAGAGGATGAGGAAGTGCCCGAGCCGTCCGTTGAGGAACCTGCTGAGGAGGTTCCAGAACCACCGATCGAGGAGGCCCCGGAAGAGGAGCCACCGATCGAGGAAGAAGCGGAGGAATATCCCGAGGAACCGATTGAGGAAGTCCCGGAGGAATTGCCTCCCGAGCCAGAAGAGGAACCAATCGAGGAACAGCCGGAGGAGGAAGAGCCCGAGGCGATGGACGAGGAGATTCCTGCCCCCATCTTCGTACCTTTGGAGGGCAAAGAGCTGAAGAGGGCTGAAAAGGACCTGCATAAATACAAGAAAGGCCTGGACAAGGATTTCAAGAGAGGCAATATCACAAGGGAAGACGCAATCGTCATGGTCAAAGAAAAGGAGATCGAACTCGGGATCGCCCCGCCCGAAGTTGTAGAAGAACCGCCAGCCGTCGATGTGGAAGCTGTTGAGGCTGAACCCATTGAAGAGGTCATCGAGGCGGAAGCGGTTGAAGAGGTGATCGACGAAGAACCGGTCGAAGAGGTCATCGAGGATGAGGGGCCTCCCGAGGCAGAACCAGAGGAACTGGATATTTCCGAGGAGAAAGAGATGCTCGTCGAGCACAAGGAAGAACTGGCCATCACCGAAACCCCGGACATGGCCTTGGACGAAGAGGCGGAGCCGGCTGAGGTCGAGGAAGTCATAGAAGAGGAACCGGTCGAGGAGATCGAACCCGAACCGGAGCCCGAGCCGGATCCGTTCGAAGGCCCGCGGGTGATGCTGGCAGCACATGCCGACGACCTAGGCCTGTTCAAGACACATGACATGGCCCTTGATGTGGAGCTGCCACCGGCAGAGCCGCCCAAACCGGCGCCGGTAATCGCTCCGGAGGCTCCCGTTGAAGAGGAGAAGCCAGAGGTCACCGTTGCCCCTGTCCCGGTATTCATTCCGTTGGAGGGGAGGGAGCTGAAAAAGGCCCAGAAGGAACTTCACAAGTACAAGAAAGGGCTTGATAAGGACTTCAAGAAGGGCAACATATCAAGAGAGGAGGCCATACTGAAGGTCCAGGAGAAGGAAATCCAACTTGGCCTGGCACAAGCTCCGGACCTTGAGGTTACCGAAGAGATTGAGGAAGTAGTCATTGAAGAACCAGCGGTCGAGGAACCAGTGGTCGAGGTGGAGGCAGAGATCGAGGAGATCCCTGAAGAGGAACCGCCGGTCGAGGAGATTCCAGAAGAGGAGCCCGTGGAAGCGGTCACAGAGATCGAGGAGGTCACCGAGGAGGAGGTCACCGAGATAATCGAAGAGGAACCGACCGCCGAGGAGAGGGTCTGCACAGCCTGCGGGGCCTTCGTTTCAGTCGGAGCCACGGCCTGTCCGATCTGCGATTCGCCAATGGAGGAGGCTGGGGAGATCGAGGAACTGCCTCCTGAAGAACCCATTGAGGAGGCTCCCATAGAGGAGGTTCCCATTGAGGAGCCTATCGAGGAAGAACCGCCTGTCGCGGAACCCGAACCGGTTGAAGAGCCTGAGCCAGAAATCCCGCCCGCCGAACCATTGCCAATAGATGAGGAGTACGAGGATATCGCAGCACCTGAGGAGGTCCCGCCGGAAGAGGAGGAGAACATCTGTCCGGGATGCGGGGCGTTCCTTGAGGCGGATTCCACTGAGTGTTTCATATGCGGGGTCTCACTCGTGGCCGAGGAACCTCCCGTTGAGGAAGCACCTGAGATAGAGGAACCGCCGTTCGAGGTGGAACCCGTCGAGGAGGTCCCGGTCGAAGAGCCGGTGGAGGAAGCACCAGAGGTTCCAGAGGAGCCTGAAGCGGAGGCCGAGGAGGAGGAAGTCATCGAGCTCGAGGAAGGCCAGATACTGTGCCCGTCATGTTCTAGCATCATTGCCAGCGATATCGAACAATGCCCGGAGTGCTGGACGGACCTTTCGTTATATGTACAATGCAGCTCATGCAACCTGCTGACTCCAGCCGGAGAAGAAACGTGCCGCGAATGCTTCTCGCCTTTAATTGTCACCGTTGAGGAGGTCGAGGAGGCCGAGGAGGTCGAGGAAGAGGCCGAGGACTTCGAAGAGGAGGATTTCCTGCCTGCGGACATTGAGATCCCGGACGAGGAAATCGAGATATCCGAAGAACTGAGGGACGAGATGACCCTTCTTGAGGCCGAGGAGGCCCAGGAGAAGGAGTGTCTGGTCTGCGGCGCCATCTTCGGCCCCGATGACGAGGTCTGTCCCATATGCCGTATGGAATACGGGGTGGTAATAGAGGAAGTACCGGAGCCCGAAAAGATTTGGGAGGGCATGGAGGTCGAGGTTGGACCAAGCATGCACGTGTGCCCCAATTGCCATGAAACGGTCATAGGCCTGGACGCCACCGAAAGGGAGATACAAGAGTTAAAATGGTTCAGGTGGGGTATCTACGCGATATTCATCGGAATATTCTTCACATCGTTCTCAATGTGGGTGAGGGGCATAAACGTCGAGAACGCCTCACTGGGACTCAACCCGCCGCCCACGGACGCCGTGGTCAACATCGTCGGCTGGATACTCGTCATTGTCGGATTCGTATTCTGGTATATGTCATGGAAACTTCACGAGAACAAGATGGAGTGCCCCCAGTGCGGCATCGAGGTGAACACCGAGATGGCCATATGCGTCAACTGCGGTGCAGAGCTCATTGAACCGGAGGGAGGGTTCCCAGAGGAAGAACCCGAGCCCATTATGGATGCAGATGTGGTCGAGGAAGAGGTGGCGGAGGAAGCTGTCGAGGAGGTCTACGAAGAGGAGCTTCCCGAGGAACCAGAGGAATATATTGAACCCGAGGCTCCAATGGAAGAACCCCTGCCTGAACCGCCGCTGGAGGAGGAAGCCGAGTTCGAGGAGATCCCGGATGAAGAAGGAATGCCGGAAGAGCTCCCGTCGGAGGAGGAATATGCAGAGCCGGAACCCATCGAGGAGCCCGAACCACCGATGGAGGAGCCTGAAGCGCCAGAGGAGCCAATGGAAGAGGAGGCATACGAAGAACCCGATATGGAAATCGAGCCAGACACGTATGAGGAACCTCTGCCCGAACCTGAGCCTGAACCGGAACCAGAACCTCTCCCAGAGCCGGAGCCTGAGCCTGAACCCGAGCCGGAAGCACCCATCGAGGAACCCGTTGCAGAGCCGCCTGTGGATGACTTCGGCCTCGATGCCGAAGACGCGGAGCCCACCAAGAAGTGCCCTGGTTGCGGCATATTCGTGGACGTGAACGAATCCCAGTGTCCTGTCTGCGACACCGTGTTCCAGGTGGAAGGAGGGGTTCCAGCCGAGGATGCTGAGATGGAGGCAATGGGAGAGCCAGCAGAGGCCGAGGAGCCCGAAGTAGAGGCGGAACCGGAAGTGGAACCCGAACCCCCGGCCGAAGAAGAGGCGGACGAAGAGTACGTCGAATGTCCGTCCTGCGGCGCCCTGATATCCCCGAGCGAGAAGGAGTGCCCCATCTGCGAGTATCCGATGGACAGCTGAATCCCCAGAGATCTTGTCCGGGAATCCGATTATCCTATGTTACTAACAGTTTGGATACTGAAAATCAATAATGGGTCACCAATTCAGCGCCCTGTGTTCAATAGATGGGAGGTTCGTCGTACTCGCCGAACACTCCCCTGAGCACGTCGCAGGTCTCTCCCAGGGTGGCGGGGACCTTGACGGCCTCGAGTATGTAAGGCATGAGATTCTCCTCGGTCTCAGCGGCCCTCCCGAGTGCCGAAAGGGCCTTTTCGTACCTTGAGCTGTCCCTGTCTGCCCTTAGTTTCCTAAGCCTCTCTATCTGCTTGCGCTCGCCCTCCGGGTCCATCTTCAGCAGCGGTATGTCAATCTCCCCTTCCTCGGTGAACTCGTTGACACCGACGATGACCCTTTCCTTCCTCTCGATCTCTGTCTGGTACCTGTAAGCGCTGTTGGCTATCTCCTGCTGGAAGAAGCCCTTCTCGATACCCTTCAGAACGCCGCCCATTGCCTCGATCTTGTCGAAGTACTTGTTGGTCTCGTCTTCCATGTAATCGGTCATGTACTCGACGAAGTACGAGCCTGCAAGAGGGTCGATGGTGTTGGTCACGCCGCTCTCGTGCGCCAGTATCTGCTGCGTCCTGAGGGCTATCTTCACCGCCTTCTCTGACGGCAGGGCCAGTGCCTCGTCCATCGAGTTCGTGTGCAGCGACTGAGTCCCCCCGAGGACAGCGGCCAGCGCCTGAACGGTCGTCCTGATGATGTTGTTCTCCGGTTGCTGGGCAGAGAGAGAGCAGCCGGCGGTCTGCGTGTGGAACCTCATCCACATGCTCCGCGGCTTCTTCGCGCCCCTCTTCTTCATCTCCTTGGCCCAGATGCGCCTGGCAGCCCTGTACTTCGCCAGCTCCTCGAATAGGTCGTTATGAGCGTTGAAGAAGAACGATAGGC
>LSSH01000100.1 GCA_001595885.1 Candidatus Proteinoplasmatales archaeon SG8-5
CGGGTACCGGCTGAGCCGTCTGGTTGAGGTCGCAAAGTAAGAAAGGAGCCGACCGCCCTGGAAACCTTTAATAATTTCGGGTCAATACCCAGGCTCGATAATTTGAACCTAAGGAGGGGCAGGAAATGAGAGACGCTACAGGATTCTTGCGCGAGGAATACGAGGATATCGTTGAGAAGGGATTCGACTGGAAGCTGAGACGGCTGGAGGGTCCTTCGACGCCCGTGTGCACCGTGGACGGCAAAGAAGTGATTATGCTGTGCTCGAACAACTATCTGAGTTTGAGCAACCACCCCAAGTTGAGGGAGGCCGCCAAGAAGGCCATCGATTCACACGGGGCCGGTTCCGGCTCCGTACGGGCGATCGCCGGCAACATGGACCTGCACGAGGAGGCGGAGGACAGGGTGGCCAGGTTCAAGGGGACCGAAGCTTCCCTCATCTACCAGACCGGCTTCGCGGCCAACGCCGGCCTTATTCCACAGCTTTGCGGGAAGGGCGACATATTCATCAGCGACGAGCTCAACCACGGCAGCATCATCGACGGTGTCAGGCTCTCAAAGGCCGACCGGGCGGTGTACGCCCACAACGACATGGCCGAGTGCGAGAAGGTCGTGAAGGAGGTTTCGGAGAAGGATTACCGCCGGATTCTGATTCTGACCGACGGAGTATTCAGCATGGACGGGGACGTTGCCCACATGGACCGGATAGTCGAGATAGCCAAGCAGTACGGCGCGATGACCTATGTGGACGACGCCCACGGCGAGGGGGTCATCGGACC
The DNA here is from genome assembly GCA_001595885.1 of Candidatus Proteinoplasmatales archaeon SG8-5. Lineage (GTDB taxonomy): Archaea > Thermoplasmatota > Thermoplasmata > SG8-5 > SG8-5 > SG8-5. The sequence continues at coordinate 779 of LSSH01000100.1, forward strand.
GGACGGAAGGGGCATCGGCGCGCATTTCGGAATAACCGGGGAGATAGACGTGGAGATGGGGACCTTCTCAAAGGCCTTCGGTGTCGTGGGCGGCCTCGTCGCCGGCTCGGAGGACCTGAAGAAGTTCGCGTACAACAAATCAAGAACGTGGCTGCTCAGCGGCTCGCACCCGCCGGCCGTGGCGGCTGCCCAGATAGCGGCCATTGACGTTCTCGAGACCGAGCCCGAGCACGTCCGGAGACTCTGGGAGAACACCAATTACTTCAAGAAGGAGATCCAGGGAATGGGCTACGACACGGGGGATAGCACGACGCCCATCACCCCGGTCATCTGCGGCGAGAGCCACAAGGCGAAAGAATTGAGCACCAGGCTGTACGACGAGGGCATCTTCGGACTGCCCATCGTGTTCCCGATGGTGGCCCGCGACAAGGCACGGATACGCACGATGATGAACGCCGGCCTGACCCGCGAGCACCTGGACAAGGCCCTGGGAGCATTCGAGAGCATCGGCAAGGACCTTAAGATAATCTAGACCAAGAACCCTTAATCCACGGAACATAATGGTGTAATCATCTGTGGATGACAATACCACGAATAGGGCCATTGCATTCTCAACGGTCATCAGCCAGTGGGATTTCATGTTCCGAACGGAATAAACCTTCTCTGCGGAAACCCTTATATATAGAGAGAACATTAGAGTAGATAGTCCATTATAAGACAATAATGTGTGGAGCTTGCGATTTTTCGCAATGGATTATGCCCGAATTTGAGGGGGCGTAGATATGACAGAACATAATGAAGAATTAAAGAAGGGTACCACAACGGTGGGTATCACGTGCAAGGACGGGGTGGTAATAGCCACCGAGCACAGGGCGACCATGGGAACCCTCATCGCCCACAAGAAGACGCAGAAGCTGTTCAGGATCGACAACCATCTGGGCATGACCGTCGCGGGTCTCGTTGGGGACGCGCAGACACTGGCCAGGTATCTCACTGCAGAGGCCGAGCTTTACAGGCTGAAAAGGAAAGAGCCCATGCCGGTGAGGGCTGCGGCCACGATGATGGCCAACATACTGAACAGCAGGACGTATTTTCCCTACTGGGTGCAGCTGGTTGTGGCGGGTGTGGACCAGGAGGGCGGCCACGTGTATTCGCTTGACGCCGCCGGCGGTTCCATACCGGACGATTATGTCACCACCGGTTCAGGTTCCCCCTACGTCTACGGGGTGCTCGAGGACCACTACAAGAAGGGGCTGAGCCTCAGCGACGGGACGGACCTGGCCATCCGGGGGTTGCACGCCGCGATGAAGAGGGACGCGGCATCCGGCAACGGCATCAGTGTCGCTCAGATAACCGATAAGGATTTCAAGGAATTGGGTGAAGAAGCGGTCCAGAAGAGAATAGAGAAGATGAAGCTGGAATAATCGCATACAGAACTTACAGGCGAGGAAGCCGATGAGCGTAGAAAAGATTCTGGAGAAGGCCAAAGAGGAGGTGCGCAAGATCGTGCCTCCCTCCATCAAGATAACGGACATTGACTTCGAAGGTCCGGTCGTGGTCATTTACACCGAGAACATGGAGGAGTTCGCGGAGCACACCGACATCATCAAACAGCTTGCCCAGGGTCTCAGGAGAAGGGTGACCATCCGCCCGGACCCGACCCTGCTGGCAGACCCGGAGAAGGCCGAGGGCCAGATACGCGAGATCATACCGGAAGAGGCCGATATCACAGACATCTTCTTCGACCACGAGACCGGCGAGGTGACCATCGAGGCCCTCAGCCCGGGACTGGTCATCGGCAAGCACGGCTCGGTCCTGAACGAGCTGAAGAAGAACATCGGCTGGGCCCCCAAGGTGACGAGAGCCCCCCCGCTGCCCTCCAAGACCCTGAGCGAGGTGCGCAGCTATCTGAGAAGTGTTCGGGAGGAGAGGATAGAGTTCCTGAGGAAGCTGGGCCGCAGGCTCGTGAGGGAGGAGGCCGAAGGGGAGAACTGGGTGCGCATGACGACGCTCGGCGGTTACAGAGAGGTCGGTCGCAGCGCGACGCTGCTCATGACCAGGAACAGCAAGATTCTCATCGACTGCGGCGCGATGCCCTCGGCGGAGAACGCAACACCCTACCTCAGCGTCCCAGAGCTGCAGCCGCTGGACAGCCTGGACGGCGTAGTTGTGACGCACGCCCACCTGGACCACTCCGGCCTTGTTCCGGTCCTCTACAAGTACGGATACGAGGGACCGGTATACTGCACCGCGCCAACGAGGGACCTCATGTCCCTGCTACTCATCGATTTCATCAAGGTCGCATTCGGGGAGGCGAAGCGCGCACCCTACGAATCGACCCACGTGAGGGAGGTGGTCAAGCACACAATCACCCTGAAGTACGGCGAGACCACCGATATCTCGCCCGACGTCCGGCTCACGTTCCAAAACGCGGGCCACATCCTGGGCTCCGCGGTATGCCACTTCCACATCGGCGACGGCCTGTACAACATAGCCATGACCGGAGACATCAAGTTTGAAAAGACGTGGCTCTTCAACTCGGCCGTGAACCGCTTCCCCAGGCTGGAGACTGTCCTGATGGAGGCGACATACGGCGGCTACAACGACAACCAGCCGAGCCGCGGCGAGGCGTCGGCGGAGCTCCGGGGCGTGGCTGGCCGGACCCTGAGGAGGGGCGGCCACCTGCTGATTCCCGTTTTCGCGGTGGGCCGTTCCCAGGAGGTCATGCTCGTCCTAGAGGACCTCATGAAGCACGAGGCAATTCCCACCGTACCAGTGTACCTTGACGGCATGATATGGGAGGCCACGGCAATACACACCGGGTACCCAGAGTTCCTGAACAGCTCCCTCCGCACCCAGATATTCCAGCAGAACGAGAACCCCTTCCTCTCGGACGTCTTCAAACGCGTCGAGAACATGGAGATGCGGCAGACAATCGCAGATGATCCAGATCCCTGCATCGTCCTGGCGACCGCCGGCATGATGAACGGCGGCCCCGTCCTCGAATACTTCAAGACCTGGGCTGGCGACGCCAAGAACACGATTGTCTTCGTCGGTTACCAGTCCGAAGGCACGCTCGGCAGGAAGATACAGAAAGGCTGGAAGGAGATCCAACTCGTGGAACGCGGTATCGAATTAAACCTCGAGGTCAACATGGAGAACGTCACCGTGGACGGATTCAGCGGTCACTCGGACCGAAGACAGCTCGTCAGGTACATCGACAACATGGACCCGAAGCCGGAGCGCGTCATAATCAACCACGGCGAAGAGTTCAAGTGTTCTGACCTGGCCAGTACCTTATACAAAAAGTTTGGATTCGAGACCAGAGCCCCGATGAATTTGGAAACTATCAGGGTAAAATAACGATGTCAAATCGTTTTCTCTCAGGGGACGTACAACCTCAGTTAGTTTGACGTGCGCACACGGTGCACGTCGATCTCGGCTTGATTTCCAGGCGTTTCATACCCGCCTCTTCAGGCGTCATACAACCTAAGGTTGAATACAGAAAACAAACGGTGCATGACAATCTCCGCCATGCTAGAGATTCTAACTGTGCTAGAGGATCATGCAATGCAAGAGTTTCCATCGGTGCACGTCAATTTCTGCCTTGCTAGAGGTTAAATTGTATATATTTGTGCTAGAGTTTGAATTGGAGATATCTGTGCAAGAGGTTCTAACCTTGCTAGAGTAAATATCTGGTTCATCCAATGCTAGAGTTTACATTGTAGATATATGTGCAAGAGATTCTATCCGTGCTAGAGGATGCAATGGCGCATGACGTCCTCTGCCTTGCTAGAGTTTGTATCAGTGCTAGAGAATCTAGTTGTATGGTCCAATGCTAGAATTATTAGCCATGCTAAAGAATAGATTTGGAGATTTTTGCGCTAGAGGTTCAAAGGGCCCATTAATATTTCTTCAATCTCTTCAGGCCCATCTTCAGCCGCCGCTCCGCGAGGTCGGAGTAGAGGCCCTTGTACTGGGTCCACTGGAGCTTGTAGTCTTCGCTGACGTCGGCGACGGCCTTTGCCGGTACTCCCACGGCGACCTTCCCGGGTTCGACGGCGGTGTTGTTGGTGACGACGGCGCCTTCTCCGATGACCGCCCACTTGCCTATCTTGGCGTAATCCGACACGACCGCGCCCATGCCGATGACGCAGTAGTCGTCAAGCGTGGCGTTGTGGATTGTGGAGGTGTGGCCAAGTGTAACGTAGCTGCCTATCTTGCATAGTTCTCCGGGCCGGGCGTGGACGACGACGTTCTCCTCGATGGCCGTCCTCTTGCCTATCTTGACGGTGCCGTAATCCCCGCGGACCACGGCTCCCGGACCGATGTAACACTTCTCGCCAATCGTGACGTCGCCTATGATGCTGGCGGTCTCGTAGATGTAACAGCCCGCGCCTATTTTGGGGCGCTTTCCCTCGAACTCGTATACCGGCATATCAATCCCTCAGTACCTGGAGTATTCCACCCCGTGCTTGGAGTTGCACACTCCCTTGCCCTTATATACCTTTCCGACCACCTTGGCCTCGACCTTCATGTTCGTCAGTATGGACAGCGCCTTCTGCGCCTGCTTGGGCGGGACAATGATGGCCATTCCCATACCCATGTTGAAGGTCTGGTACAGCTCCTTGTCCAGGATGTTGCCAAGCTCTTCCAGGATGGTGAATACTGGCTGCGGCTCGAAGGGCTTCTCGATGCGGAACTCCCTGTTCGGATGCAATCTGATGAAGTTGCGCAGGCCGCCGCCGGTGATGTGGGCGATACCGTGCACGTTAATGGATTTGATGACCTTGAGGATTTCCTTCACGTAGATACTTGTGGGCTCCAGCAGCTCCTCGCCGATCGTCCGGCCCAGCCTCGGGAAATTCTCGTTGTACTCAATCTCGTTGACCTCCAGCACCTTGCGGGCCAGTGTGAGACCGTTGGAGTGGATGCCGGAGCTTCGGAGGCCGATGATGATGTCGCCGGGCGCGCACCTCTTGCCCGTGATTATCTTGCTGGCCTTCACCCATCCGAGGCAGGTCCCTGCAAGGTCGAAGCCCTTGACCATGTCGGGCAGGATGGCGAACTCGCCGCCGACCAGTGACACGTTGGCCTGCTTCGCGCCCTCGGCGAGGCCCAGGCCTATCTGATGGGCCATTTCCTCGTCGGGCTCGTCGATGGCTATGTAATCGACGAAGGCCAGGGGTTCAGCGCCCACGCAGATGAGGTCGTTGGCGTTCATGGCCACGCAGTCGATGCCGATGGTGTCCCACTTGTGTAGGGCGTCCGCGACCATGAGCTTGCTGCCCACGCCGTCCGTGCACAGGCCGAGCGCGTATTTGCCGAACTCGATGAAGCCGGCGTATCCGCCGTGCAGTTCAAGCCGCTTGCCCACACCCTTGCGGGTGTAAAAAAGGTTCTTCACAAGGTGGTCTATGGCCTCGGATTTCTTGTCTATGTCCACGCCTGCGTCAGCGTACGTGAGTTTCATTGTTTTCGACACCCGATTCTAAACCCGAATGTGCTTTATTAGGGTTAAAACTTTTGATGGTTGTCGTTTGGTGTTCTGAACATTACTAGTATTATCACAGGTATTCCCGTGACCGATTTTTCTTTGAAAGAGTTTACCAAACTATTATATTCTAATCATCCTATTATCGCTCCCGATTGCCATGAGTTTCAAGGGGAGACATGTGGTCTCAATCCGGGACTTTTCTAGGAAGGATATCGAGCAGATTTTATCACGGGCGAACAAATTGTTGCCCATAGCTAAGGGTGAGAAGGCAAGCGACATTCTGAGGAACAAGATCATGGCCACGCTGTTCTTCGAACCGAGCACCCGGACGCGCCTCTCCTTCGAGAGCGCGATGCTGAGGATGGGCGGCCGCACGCTGGGCTTCTCCGACCCGGGCGGGACCTCCGCAAAGAAGGGGGAGACGTTGGCCGACACGATTCGGATGGCGGCGGCCTATTCCGACGTGATCGTGCTCAGGCACCCGCAGGAGGGGGCGGCGAAACTGGCTTCCGAGTTCTCAGACGTTCCCGTTATCAACGCCGGTGACGGGGCGGGACAGCACCCCACGCAGACCCTCCTCGACCTGTTCACCATCAAGAAGGAGGTTGGCAAGATAGACGGCAAGAACATCGCGCTGGTGGGGGACCTGAAGTACGGAAGGACAGTGCACTCGCTGGCCTACGCGCTGTCCACTTTCAAGGCCAAGCTGACCTTCGTCGCACCGCCCACCCTCCAGATGCCCGAGGAGATGGTGGCGACCGTCAAGGAGATGGGGACCAAGCCCAAGCTCGTCAACCGAATAGAGGACGTCATCAAGACGGCGGACGTCATCTACGTCACCCGCATCCAGAAGGAGCGGTTCCCCGACCCCGACGAGTACAAGAAGGTGGCCAGGGTGTACAGGATAACGCCCGCGATGCTGAAAGGGGCCAAGGAAACCATGAGGATAATGCACCCGCTGCCCAGGGTTAAGGAGATCTCCCCAGAGGTGGACGAGATGAAGCACGCTGCATACTTCAAGCAGGCCTTCTACGGAGTGCCGACGAGGATGGCGTTGCTGAGCGCGGTCCTGGGGGTGAACTCTTGAGGTTGGTCGTTTCGAAATGGATAACCTGGCTAGAGGCCAGCCCGATGGTTTCGGAACCAGCGAGGGCACGCCTTTGTCAGAGGACTAGGCTGAGCCTACTGCAACGCAGGAGGCGATGAAGTGAAGGAGATGAAGATAACGCCCATCAGGAACGGCACTGTAATCGACCACATCGAGCCGGGCATGGCGATGAAGGTCGTGAGGATACTTGGCATTCCCGAGCCGGACACGCATTCCACGATAAGTATAGCGATGTTCGTGAGGAGCAAGAAGATGGGGGAGAAGGACCTCCTGAAGATTGAGGACCGCGAGCTCAGGCAGGAGGAGGTGAACAAGATATCACTCATCGCCCCAAACGCCACGATAATCATAATCAAGGATTACAACGTGAAGAAGAAGATGCGCGTATCCATTCCCGAGGTGGTCAGGGGCATTGCCAGATGCAGCAACCCCAACTGCATCACCAACAAGGATGAGCCGCTGGAGACCGAGTTCAAGGTGGAGAACGGGAAGGATATCAAGCTCAGGTGCCTCTATTGCGAGAGGTACGTGGCGGACATCGTCGAGAGCATTGCATGAGCGCCGGCGGTATGCCGCCGGCATATCGCAGCGAATGAGGTTTATTAAAGGGTATTCCATTTGGTGTGTACCCGGATGGTGGAAGATGGCAAGATCCAAGGACCTGGCCAAGTACGAGTTCAAGAAGCAGCTCGAGGAGCTTCGCAACGTCAAGGGCAGGGCGACCGAGTTGATCTCGCTCTACGTCCCGCCGAGCCGCCGGATATCGGACGTCACCAACTACCTGAAGAATGAATATGCCCAATCGAGCAACATCAAGTCCAGGACAACGAGGAAGAACGTCATGTGGGCCATCGAGTCCATCACCGGACGCCTGAAGACATTCAAGGAGGTTCCGGAGAACGGCCTGGTGTTCCTGGTCGGCCACAAGTCTGGAGGCGGGGACATGACCGTGCCTGTGAGCCACGTCATCGAGCCCCCCGAGCCCATCTCCACTTTCATGTACAGGTGCGATTCGAGGTTCTACCTGGATCAGCTGGAGGACATGCTCGCCGAGAAGGAAGTCTACGGGCTCATAGTCATCGACCGCGGGGAGGCCACCCTGGGAACCCTCAACGGCAAGCGCATAGACGTGTTGAAGAACATAGAGTCCAGGATCATGGGCAAGCACAGGCAGGGAGGCCAATCGGCCCAGAGGTTCGAGCGCCTCATCGAGATCGCTGCCCACGAGTACTACAAGAAGGTGGGCGACCTGGCCAACGAGGTCTTCCTCGGCGAGGAGGGACTCAAGGGGGTGCTCATCGGCGGTCCCGGAGCGACCAAGGACACATTCGCGGAGAAGGACTACCTGCATCACGAGCTGAAGAAGATGATTGTGGGAACCTTCGACACCGGCTACACGGACGAATCCGGCCTGAGGGAGCTCATGGAGAACGCCTCCAAGACGCTGGACGACCTCAGCATCGTGAAGGAGAAGACCCTGATGAAGAGATTCTTCGAGGAGCTGAGAAAGCCTGACGGCGGTCTTTCGTGCTACGGGGAGAACGAAGTGCGCACCGCCCTGGAGAGGGGTGCCGTTGATATGCTGCTCATCTCCGAGGGGTTGAGCAAGCTCAGGATAGCGTTCACGTGCGACGACTGCGGGGAGAGCGGGAGCCTGACCGTGGCTGTTGATAAAACGCTCAAGTGTCCGAAATGCGGGTCTGAGCCGGACATTGATTCGGAACAGGACATCGTGAACGAGATGTTCGATGTCGCGGATTCCTACGGGACCAGCATCGAGATGATCTCCATGGACTCCGAGGAGGGAGAGATGCTGATGAAGGCCTTCGGCGGACTGGCTGCCATATTACGGTACAGGATGGGTGACACATGACCGTGGACCCCCTGTCCTGGTTCAGGGACAAGGCCGACGAGCTCATGGCCCGGGCCCTCGCAGCCATCGGGACCGATGCCGCCCTTCCATGCGAGAGCCCCCCGGTGGACATGGGGGACTTCGCCTTCCCGTGCTTCACACTTGCAAAGGAGCTGCGCAAGAAACCGACCGAGATCGCGGAGCTGCTGACCGACAGTATACCCGAGGACGAGCTCTTCGAGAAGGTGGAGGCGAAGGGGCCATACGTTAACTTTCACGTGAACAGGCAGCTGTTGACAGACACGACCGTCAGGAGCATACTCAGCTGGAGAGAGGATTACGGTCTCCACGACCAGACCGGCAAGACCGTTTTGCTGGAGCACACGAGCGCCAACCCGAACGGCCCCCTCCACGTCGGCCGGGCAAGGAACCCGATAATCGGCGACACGCTGGCCCGGATACTGAAAAGGTGCGGCCACGAGGTGACCACCGAGTTCTACGTGGACGACATGGGCAAGCAGCAGATCACCCTGACCTGGGGAGTGGACAACCTGGGCCTGCAGACCCCGGAGGATAAACCGGACCACCGGATGGTGCATTACTACCAGGAGGCGAGCAAGCTCCTGGAGGACGACCCCAAGGTGGGGGAGGACATCGACAGCATGCTGGCCGCCTACGAGGGCGGGGACCGGGACATCGCCAAGCGGATACGCGATAACTGTCAAGAGGTGATGGACGGCATACTGGAGTCCCTCAGGCGCCTGGACATCTACTTCGACTCCCTGGCCTGGGAATCCACCTACATCTTCGACGGCAGCGTGAAGCGGGTGGTCGAGGGCCTGAGAAAGCTGGAGTGCACCTTCGAGGAGGACGGCGCGCTTTACCTGGACCTCTCCGAGTTCGGCATCAAGGACCAGGAGACCAGGTTCTTCCTGACCCGCGGCGACGGCTCGTCGTTGTACAGCACGAGGGATGTCGCCTATCACCTGCACAAGCTCGCGAGGTTCGACGAGGCCGTTGACGTTCTAGGAGAGGACCACAGGCTGAAGGCGAGGGTGGTCGGCATCTGCCTGGAGCTCCTAGGCTCGAAGAAGAAGCAGAAGGCCATCTTCTATTCCTTCGTGTCCCTGCCGGAGGGGAAGATGTCGACGCGCCGCGGCAGGGTGGTCTACCTGGACGACCTGATGGACGAGGCCGTGGAAAGGGCCCGCGAGGAGGTGGAGAAGAGGCGGCCGGAGCTGGCCGACGAGCTGAAGAGCGGTATCGCGGAGGCGGTGGGCACCGGCTCGATACGGTACAACATCATACGGGTTCAAGCGGAAAAGCCCAT
>LSSH01000101.1 GCA_001595885.1 Candidatus Proteinoplasmatales archaeon SG8-5
TTTCTCAGGATTTCGAACCCCACAGGCCCTGGGTGGACGATGTCGAGGTCAAGTGCCCCGAATGCGGGAAAATAATGGAGAGGGAGCAGTACGTCATCGACACCTGGTACGATTCCGGTTCCGCGCCGTTCGCCCAATTCCACTATCCCTTCGAGAACGAGGAGATGTTCAAGAAGGCGTTCCCCGCCGATTTCATCACAGAGGCTCTCGATCAAACCCGCGGCTGGTTCTACACCCTGCTCGCGGTGAGCACGTCCGTCTTCGACGAGACCCCGTACCTCAACTGCCTCACCCAGGGGCTGATGCTGAACGACGAGGGGCTCAAGATGAGTAAATCGAAGGGAACTGCCATAGACCCCTTCGAGTTGATGAGCGAGCATGGCGCCGACACCCTTCGGTTGGCATTGTTCTATCCGCCGTGCTGGGCATCCACCAAGTTCGGAGACCAGGGGCTGAAGGACGCGCGCAGCAAGGTCGTTACGACGCTGTGGAACGTTTACTCGTTCTTCGTTTCGAATGCCAACCTGGACGGCTTCAAGCCCCCCGACTCCGCAGGGTCCGACCGCATGCTGGACCGCTGGATCATATCCCGCTTCAACACCACACTCGCCGAGGTCGAGAACGGCTTCGAGAGACTGGAGGTGCACAAGTCGGTACGCGCCATCTTCGATTTCGTGGACGACCTGAGCAACTGGTACCTGAGGCGCAGCCGGCGCCGGTTCTGGTCGGACGAGGACCCGGATGACAAGCTGGCCGCCCATTCGACTCTATATAAGGTGCTGTGCGGCACCGCCGGTATGATGGCGCCGATCACGCCCTTCATGGCCGAAGCGCTGTACCAAAACCTCGTCGCTGGGCAGGACCCCGGGGCCAAGGAGAGCGTGCACCTGACCCCTTACCCAAAGGTCGACGCATCTGGGATGGATGCGGAGCTCGAGGCCCAGATGTCGCTTGTCCGGAAGATCGCAGAGGCCGGCAGGAACGCGCGGCAGTCGACCGGCATCAAGCTGAGGCAGCCGCTGAGCAGGGCCGTGGTGGCGACCGACGCCCCGCTGCCCGACCAGACCGGGACGATACTGAGGGAGGAGCTCAACGTGAAGGAGGTCGGCCTGGTCAAGTCGGGCGAGAGGCCGGAAGCAAACGGGATGGCCGAGGTGGAGGGGCAGGATTTCGTGCTCCTTATGGACACCGATATCCCCCCCGAGCTGCTGAGGGAAGGCATGGCCAGGGACGTTGTCCGCAGGATACAGAGCCTGAGGAAGGAGCTGGACCTGAAGTACGACCAGCCCATAGACCTCGGTTACGCAGGCGACGACGAGATGTTGCAGGCCATCGAGGAGCACCGGGAGTATATTGCCGGGGAAACTCTCTCGAAGAGTATGAACAAGGGCGAGCTCCCGGGTGCCAAGCAGGGCGACTGGAAGATACAGGGCAAGGAACTCGTGATCTGGATATCGCCCTTGTGAGGTCCTTTGTACAATACTGCGCGCGCCGTTTGGCCATTGTGAATAATTGCCGCCAGCCTTAACTCCCGAAGACCGAACTTCGGAAGTCTGGGGATAACAGGATAAACCCGATGCAGGCGAGGAGCTCTTTGTAAGTCACTGAGCTACCCAACGTGAACCTTTAAATGTTACATGCTGTATTCTGTAGTTGGTGAGCTGAGTTGGAATGCATATCCTGCGGTAACCCGTCGGGTGAGGGGCTGATTTGTGAGGAGTGCGCGCACAAGGACCAGTTGCACTTTTCCAGGTTCTCGCTGGTCGGGAACACGTTATTCACCGAGGTAAGGAAGGCCAGCGCGGTGAGGGTGCTCATCGGGCCCTCTGTCAGCGGCAATGTCCACTTCGAGCCGCTGCCCTCGCTCACCGACGAGACGAAGCTCATCATGGCAAAGGTCGAGCGCGGCAAGCTGTGTGATGCACTACCTCCCAGGATAGAGCGGATGATGGTCCACTCGGGAATCCCGGAGGAGCTGGAGGTCGAGCAGGAGCTGCTCATCTCCGCCGAAGGGCTGAGGTGCGCCAACGATATCCTCGACATCGTGCAGAGCATGAGGAAGCAGACGAAGGTCAACCTCTCGGCAAGGCTGGAGAGCCTGCTCGGGAGCTCGGCCTGGCTGTGCAATCCCGTCGTGGGCAACCCGAAGGCGGTGGAGAAGGACATCCGCAGGGAGGCCGTCGTCGCCTGCTCGGAGAAGGCCCTGGAACATTACAAAAAGGCCCTGGACATCGACCCCGATTATCACCCCGCACTGAGGAACAGGGCGGTTGTGCTCCACTTCGCCAAGAGGGAGAAGGAGTGCATAGACAGCTGCACCCAGTACCTCGAGGTCAATCCCAGCGACGGGGACATCTGGAGCCTGAAGGGCGCAGCACTCATGAGGACGGGGGAGAACGAGGACGCGCTGAGGAGCTTCGACAGGGCCCTGAGGCTCTCACCCAAGAATCACATGCTGTGGATCCAGAAGGGCTTGGCCCTGCTGGGCATTGATAAGTTCGAAGAGGCGATCATGTGCTTCGACCACTCCATCGGTCTGGAGGAGCACAATCCCATGGCGTTCGACGGCAAGGGTGACGCCCTTACCAAGCTGGGGCGGATAGACGCGGCCGTGGAGTCCTACGACAAGGCCAAGGCCCTGATACCGAGGCCCGCCTTCATCAGGCGCACAGAGCATCCCGAGGCTCTCATGGTGCCCGAAGAGGGGGCGGAGCCAGAGGTTCCGATGGAGGGCTTCGAGCCCGAGGAAAAGGCTGAACCTGAGGTTCCGGACGAGGTCGCGGAACCTGAAGAGGATATCGACCTGGATGAGATCGGGGAGGAGGCTGAAGAGCCCGAGGAGACCATCGAGGATGAGCTCGATGACATGGAGGAGCTCGACCTTCTCGAGGAGGACGAGCCTCCGGAACCGGTTGAGGATGAAAAGCCCGAGCCGATGAAGGGGCCTGAAGATAAGGCCGAGACCCCGAAATCGCTTGCCGAGGCCCTTGCCAGCTTCGGTGATGACGATGAGGACGCCGACTTCCCCGACGTGGTCGACGTGCCGGTGGAGGACGAATCGAGATACGAGGACATGCTGCCCTCTGACCTCATCGGCGAGGAGCCCAAGCCCTCCGAAAAGGAAGAACAGCCCGACGAGGATGTCGAGGAGATCGACGAGGAGCTGGAACTCGAGGTCGACGTGCCGGACGATGAGGTCGGCGAGATAACCGATGAGATTGCCGTGGAGGATATCCAGGCGGAGGAGGAGGTCGAGGACGCGTTGCTCGAGCCCGCCGCGGAGGTTGAGCCGGAGGAGAAGATCGCCGAGCCAGATGTTCCGAAAGAACCCGAGGAGGACCCGTCTGCGGAAGCCCTGGCCCGTGTCAGGGTCATGATGACCGAGGGTGACGATGAGAGCGCGCTCGCCTACCTTGACACCTACCTCAACCTGAACAAGCCCACGCCTGAGCTGTTGGCCGCAAAGGGTATGGTGCTGGCGTCGCTGGGTATGATGTCCGATGCGAACAAGTACCTGGACAGTGCCCTCAGGATGCAGCCGGACAACCTCACCGCCCTCCTGCAGAAGGCGGACATCCTCTACGACGAGGACGAGTTCGCGAAGGCCCTGAAGCTGTTCGAGGTCGTGATTGAAAAGGACCCGAAGAACATAGACGCGTGGCTCGGGAAGGGCAGGGTGCAGATTCAGATCGACGACTACGAGGGCGGCATTGTAAGTTTCAACGAGGTCATCGAGCAGGACTCGGACAACATCGACGCCTGGCTTGGAATAGGCGACTGCTTCTTCGGCCTGGAGAGGGTCGATGACGCGTACAAGTGCTTCGACAAGGTGAGCGAGCTGGTGCCTGACGAGGCCGAGGCCTGGGCAAAGAAGGGCGACGTTCTCGCGGTGAAGGGCCGGTGGGGCGGCGCCCTGCAGTTCTACGACCGGGCCATTTCAATGGACGACGAGTACGAATACCCCTACATCAGGAAGGCCGAGGTGCTTGTGGACCGCATGAGGTTCGCCGATGCCAACGAGCTCTACTCCGAGGTGCTGAAGTTCTCGCCGACGGACGCGGACGCGCTGTGCGGCCGCGCTGAGATCCTCATACTCAACGGCAAGTGGGGCGCTGCCCTGCAGAGCCTGGAACAGATAATCAAGCACCATCCGAAGCATCCGAAAGCCTGGTCCCTTCGGGGCGACGCCTTCAGGATGGACGGCCATCTGGAGGACGCCAAGGGCTCGTACGACAGGGCCATCGAGCTGAACGAGAAGCACGCGAAGGCCTACGTGGGCAAGGGTCTGCTCATGCTCAAGCACGGCGGCTACAACGAAGCGGTAAATCTGTTCAAGCAGGCCATCGAGTACACACCCGAGGATTCGAGCATCTGGCGGCACCTGGGGAACGCCCAGAAGGAGACCGGCCGGGAGAAGGAGGCCATCAGGACGCTGGAGAAGAGCGTCGAGCTGGGCGACCACATTGCGGACAATTGGTTCTCCCTCGGAAGGGCATACCACGAGGCGGGCAAGTACGCCGACGCCATTGCCAGGTTCGACAAGGCCATCAAGCTGGACCCGGAGCTGGAGGACGCCAGGAAATGGAAGCAGCAGAGCCTGAAGCGGCTGGGGAGGGGTAACTGATGATGCCCAATGTCTTCCGACGGAAGATCCCGAAGGCAATCACGGCCGGCATACCGACACGGAGGGGTTGCTGATGCTGGGCGAAGCGGCAGCCCAGAACCGCCTCATGGGCATACTCAACGACCTGGACCAGGATACCTTCGTCGACGTCACCACAAGGCTGCTCAAGAGCATGCAGTTCACGATACTCGATTACAAGGTCACGCCCCTGCACCTGGACTTCGAGGCGACGCGTGACGAGGCCGAGTCCCGGGATTACTACTTCATCAGGGCCAAGAGGGGCACCAGGAAGGTCACTCCGGACGAGCTGCAGGAAGCGGTCGGCAAGAAGAAGGACGGCGTGGAGATGAAGCCGGTGTACATGTCCACCGCTGGCTTTACCGAAGAAGCCGACAAGTACGCCGACATGCTGCACATCAGCCTGGCCGATGACGAGAAGTTCACGCTATTGTTGAAGAAGTTCAATTTCGAGGACGAGCTGGAGAAGGGCGCTCACAGGAAGGTCATAGAGCAGGAGGGCGACAGATTCCTGCCGAGCATCAACGAGCTGGAGAACATGATGCAGTGGGGCAACGACTTCTTCTCGTCAGGTAACTATGCCAAGGCCATGGAGTACTACGACAGCGCCCTTCGGCTCAAGTCCGGATACGACCTGGCCTGGATGATGAAGGGCAACGTGATGAACGCCATGAACCGTTACGAGGAGGCCATTGAGTGTTTCAAGAAGGCTTTGAAAATCAACCCGGAGAACGTCGAGGCGTGGTACAACATGGGCGCAACCCTGTACAACCTCGAGCGTTTCGACGAGGAGGTTCAGTGTTACGACGAGGCGATCAGGATCGACCCCGACCATATCAAGTCATGGAACAACAAGGGCGCGACGCTGCACCAGCTGGGCAAGTACGAGGAGGCGGTGCTCTGCTACGACCGCGTGCTGAGGACCGACCCGGACAACGTCAGCGTGCTGAACAACCGCGGGGTCGCCCTGAAGCACCTGGGCGAGCTCGATGATGCCCTCGTTTCCTTCGACAGCGCCATCAAGGCCAAGGAGGATTACATCGACGCCTGGCTGAACAAGGGCATCCTCCTGTTCGAGATGGAGCGATACGCGGAAGCGGTCAAGTGTTTCGACAGGGTACTGGCCAGGTTCAAGAGCCCCGAGGTCCTGGGCCAGAAGGGCATGGCCCTCATCCAGATGGGCAAGTACCTGCAGGCCGTGGAGGCCTTCGAGGCCGCGCTCGTTATGAAACCGCAGTGGGACCTGGCCCTGGAGGAGAAGACCAAGGCCGAGGAGCTCATGCACGAGCAGGAGGAGGCGCGGCCGGAGGTGCCTCCCGAGGTGGCGATATCGGACGGCTGGACACAGCCCCCGGAGGTCGAGGAGACAGACGTCGAAAAGGCGCTGGGCGAGGATTTCAAGGAGGTCATGAAACTCGGTGCCAAACCCCCAACGGAGCCGGTTGCCTGCCCGGAGTGCGGCAAGCCGCTGAGCGCGGAGGCCAGGTTCTGCTCGAATTGCGGGACCAAGGTCGAGGAGGGCGAGGCTGAGTTGGACATCTACACCTGCTCCGAATGCGATGCCGAGGTCGCCGAGGACGCGACCGAGTGCCCCAGCTGCGGCGTCGACCTGCTGGAGGGCATAGAGGACGAGGAGGAATTGCCGGATGTCCTTCCCGCGGGCGAGCCCCCCGAGATCGAGGCCATCGAGGAGGAGAGGGAGCTGGAGCGCGCCCTGGACCAGGAGGCGATCCTGCTGGAGAAGAGCAAGCTGCTTCGGGGCATGGAGCAGTACGACGAGGCGTTGGAGAGCATCGACGAGGCCCTTTCGATAAGCGACAGGCCGACCCTGCGGCTGGAGAAGGCGAACGTCCTGGTCCTCATGGAGAGGTTCGACGACGCCCTGGAGATGTACGACAAGGTGCTGAAGGAGGACAGGGAGAACCTCGCAGCGCTGCTGAACAAGGAAACGACATTACTTTCCATACTCGAGTTCGAGAAGGCGCTGGCCTTCGACGACAAGATACTGAAGATAGCCGGGGACCAGCCGCTGGTCTGGGCGAGGCGCGGGGCGTTGCTACGCAAGCTCGGGAGGATACGGGAGGCGGTGGAGTGCTTCGAGCGCGCCATAGAGCTTTGCCCGGAGCTGTCCGAGGTCTGGAACGCGCAGGGCGCCGCTCTGCTTGCCCTCGAGCAATACGACGACGCAGTCCTGTGCCTGGACAGGGCCATCCAGATAGATCCCGACTTCGCCGAGGCGTGGTGCAACAAGGGCTCGGTGACCCTGGCCTCCGGTGACGCCAAGAAGTCCATCCAGTACTTCGACAGGGCCATCGACATTGATGATGAATACGCTCTCGGATGGTCGAACAAGGGCGCCGCCCTGTATGAGATGGGACGTTTCGAAGAGGCAGTCGAGTGCCTGGACCAGGCCCTGAGCATCAACGAGGACGTGCACCTGCTCAACGACAAGGGCTGGGCGCTGCTCAACGAGGACGAGCTGGACGCCGCCATCGACGTCTTCGACCGCGTCATCACCATCGACCAGGAATCGGCCGAGGCCTGGAACGGCCGCGGCGTGGCCCTGACGCGAAAGGGGGACCTGGCAAAGGCCTTCGATTCCCTCGACAGGGCCGTGACAATCGCCCCCAAGTTCGAGGACGCCAAGAGCAACCTCGAGGCCACCAAGCGCAGGATGGAGGCCGAGGTGGAAAGCGAGGCCGAGCCCGAAGAGGCTGAACCTGAAGCGACTGAGGATGAGAAGCCGGAGCCTGAAGGACCGGAATCCAGGAAGTCAAAGAAGAAGGGCAAGAAGAAGAAAAAGGACGCCGAACCTGAGCCTGAAGATGACCTGAAGGAGGCTATCGAGGCGGCCGAGGAGATGGAGCGGGAGGAGCTGGCCGCGGAGGAGCTGAAGTGCCCCAAGTGCGAGGCCATCGGCTCGATCGACGACGTCTACTGCGAGAAGTGCGGACACAGGTTCACCGAGAAGCTGAAGGAGGACGTCATCGAGAAGGAGCTAGTGGACGCCCTGGAACCGGAGGTCGCGGACGTCGAGGAAGCCCCGGAGACCGGAGCCAAGGCTGAGGCGCCGGAGGAACCGAAGAAGCCCAAGAAGGACGAGTTCATCGCAGAACTGATGAAGGTCCCCGGAGTCGGCTACATCAAGGCCGAGGCCATCTGGGACGCCGGCTGCGACACCTTCGGGAAGCTCCGCAACGCCCCTGCCGATAAACTGGCAAAGATAAAGGGCATCAACAAGGGCCTGGCCAAGAAGATCAAGAAGAAGTACAACAAGGAAAGGCCAATGCCGGAAGGGGCCCCAGAGACTCCGCCCCCTGAGGATGAACCGCCGACCGCTGAAGAGGCCGAGCCCGAAGAGGACCTCAGCATCGAGTCCACAGAAAAATTCGAGGAGGCCGAGGAACCGGAACCCCGTGAACTCACCGAGGCTGAGAAAGCCTCCCTCAACGAGAAGGTCGAGAAGGGCAGGAGGCTGGCCGAAAAAGGCGAGTTCAAGAGCGCGCTTTCATATTTCAATCAAGCCTTGGACATCAATCCGTTCGATGAGATGGCCATATGTTTCAAGGCTGCGGTCCATTATGATCTGGCAGAGAGGAGCGAGGCAAAGAATACCATTGCCAGGATCCTAGACAAGGACCCGAACCATCTACCTGCATTGTTCACGATGGCCAATTCGGCCCTCAAGAACGAAGAGTACATGTTCGCCACTGAATATTACAACAGGATATTGAAGATTCAACCGAACAACGAGGAGGCGAAAAAGCGCCTGGAGGAATGCGAGAAAAGCGAGTCCGATATAGAGGTTGTAGTTTCTTACCAGCGTATTTATTAATCACATGATAAAGGGCGTCAACAAGGGCCTGGCCAAGAAGATCAAGAAGAAGTACAAATTGTGTCCGAATAGATGAGATATGTTTTCTTTCTGATACACATGCCCCGTCTGGAAGGGCGGGGTATCGATACATTAGCACCCGCTTGACAGCTCAACTGTATAGCGATTCAGAGCCCCGTGCGTTAGCACGGGGATATCAAAATTGAAAGTTAATAATTCACGGCCGGCCAGACCGTATCGAAATTTACATACACCCAGAAGCCGTCCAATGGATTCAAAATTTCTGACCCAGTGGCGATTTTTATATTGTATGGCGACGACGGATCGGATATCATGATCTGTGAAGCGCCCGGAATTATCGGCAGCAATGCGGAAACCGACATTGGACCCGTATAAGGGAATGCTACCAGATTCCAACCGGTTTCCAGACTTATCATCACGTCGGTCACGGTCCCGGCGATGGCCAGCCTGTCGTTGTTGAACACATTTAACCAGAAGCCCTCGCCCTGATATGTCTCGTGAAGGGTGTTCAACTGCGGAGGCCAGTACGTGCAATAATGCAGCCATACATGATTCCTGTATACCATGACGTGGAAATCACCATCGATGCTCTGCATCAGGTTCTCTACAGAATTATTACTGACCTCAAGGGGCAGGCCGCAGAGGAACCAGCCGTCGGGATGGGTGAAGGTGCTCAGCGTCTTGCCGTACTTCCCGGCCTGGATGGTGGTCCGCGTCTCATGGCCGACCTTGTCGAATGTCCTGATCTGGTAGAAGTATCGCTGGGGATTCTCGGAGCCCACGTTGGCGTGGAAGGCCGTCGTGTTATTGCCCGCATTGATAGAGGATGCGTAACTGTTGCCGGTGGGGTTGAATGCGTTCATCCGCCAGTAGACCTCGTAATGGTCCAGGTCTGGAGAAGGTGTGTGGTCCCAGTGAATTCGAACTCCCAGGCCGTCGAGTTCCGCGCGGACGTTCGATGCAGGGGCCGGCGGGGTTGAATCGATTTTGAATGGTCCATCTGAGATATCCTCGGTCGACAGGAAGTCCGGGTCCGTGCAGTTGACCCTGATGTAGCAGTTTGTATAATCAACTGGAGGAACTGAGTTCCAGGTATATGACTCAAGACCAACCACCGTGTCAATATGCATCCACGGGCCAGAAGAGCCAATGTAGCAACAATATATTTCAACTAAGATATCATTGTCTGGATACCAATCATTCTCCATGTTCCAGGTGATCGTATGGGGATCTCCTCCCTTCCAGATCTCACCCCCGTTCGGTGAGGTCACGTTAACGCTCATCGTATTCTCTGGCGTGAGGTTGGCGTTCACCGAAGAAGGCGTTAAAAGACAATCATATCCGAGAACGAACTGTGGATGATATTCCCAGGTGACCTTTGCGTTGTCGAAGCGGCCCTCGAAGGCGCTGCCCCCCGTTACCCCGATCGTCGTGGTGGTCGCACCGATCTTCAGGAAATATGACGATGCTGAGGTAACGACCGAACTGACATCGATAGGCCCTATCGAAGTCCAAGATGAAGTGACATTGGCCTGTTGCGACCACACGATATTGCTCGGATTCCCCGGACCTGTGTCTATCGCTGCAAAGAAAGTTGTATTCTCGAGGTTGTAATTATCAACACACCTCCAATCCAATTCTAGAAACGCTGAATTCGGATTATCTGAGGGTATGAACACCAATTGCCAGTATCCAGCGTATTCCTCAAACACCGGCAATA
>LSSH01000102.1 GCA_001595885.1 Candidatus Proteinoplasmatales archaeon SG8-5
TGATGGTGGAGGACGGGCACATACCGGTCGAGCTCAAGACTGGCAGGGTGCCCAGGGGCCCCCTGTTCTCCCACATCCTGCAGGTGGCCGCCTATTGCGTGCTCCTCGAGGAGGAGTTCGGGACCCCGCCGCCGCACGGCATAATCAGATATGGCCAGGTAGAGAACGAGATCGAGTATGACGAGGGCCTGAAGGAACTGGTGCTGAACAAGCTCGCCGAGATGCGCGAGCTGCGGAGGACGGAGAAGGTGCACAGGAACCACAACAAGCCGGGCAAGTGCAGGAGCTGCTCCAGAAGGGACATTTGCCCAGAAAGGCTCGCATGATTTCGGAGACAAGGTTATAAATCGAGTCGGCCATTACTTCGGGCATGGACGGTTATCAGCCCGGTCAAGAATTGGGGCCCCCACGGAAGGAGCCCGAGCCCTTCAAGGAAATGTTATACGTGATGAAGGCCGCGCTTTGGAGCACCAGCGCCATTAGTTATCTGGTCCTGCTCGTTCTATCGGTCGCCTTCCTCTTTGCCCTCACTCCGGACATACAGAACTGGATCTCAACGCCGCTGCCCAACGGGGTCATGCACGAGGAGGTGCTGTTCATTATCTTTCCCCTACCGATGAAATTCGCGGAGCTCGATGGGATGGCGTTCCAGGCCTGGCACATCGTCGTGCTTGGAATTTTTGCACTCTGTTTCTTCTACGGCCTGTACAGGATGCTTGGGCCCATGCTGGAGAACAGGAAGGCCGCCGAGGATTCCCTGGTCAACCCGGACAGGGCCGGAACGGGCATTCAAACCGTGGCAAAGCTGTTCTTTGCGGTGACCTTCTTCAGCTTCCTCTACTTCGTGTTTCTCGAGGGCGGCGGGGTGTCGCCCGACACACCGGCCTTCGACCAGATGTCCACCAACGAGCTGTTGTACAGGCTCTTCAGCGCCTCTGTCTGGGAGGAGATCGTGTCCAGATCGTTGCTCATCGGATTTCCCCTTATGCTCTTCGCGGCGGCGCTCAAATGGGACCGCCCGTACACGAAGTTCCTGTTGGGTGGCGGGATGAGGTTGAACACCTTGACCATCTGGCTCATCATCATATCGTCCGTGGTCTTCGCTCTGGCGCACGTGGGTTCCTGGGACTTCTGGAAGGTACCTCAGGTGCTGGTCAGCGGGATGGCGCTGGGTTTTGCCTTCGTCAGGTTCGGCCTCTATGCATCGGTCCTTCTTCATTTCTCCATTAATTTCGTGACCAGCTGGGTGTACGAGTTCGCTTCGGGCAACGAAGCCGTGGAGGTGCTGCTGGGGATGGTCGTGCTCCTCTGGATAATTGCGGGCTCGTACTTCTTCATTGACTTTACCTTAAAGTTCGGGAAGAAGCTGCTGGGCATTGACAGGACGGCGAGAAAGGTTCCAGAGGAGAACCGGCATATACCGGTGGAATCCCGGACCCCGGGCGGGTTCGTGTGCCCCCACTGCGGTAACTACAGCGCAAGGTACGGGAACGGTGTCCTGACATGCCTGAGATGCAATAGGCCGTATTCCGATGAAGAGAAAATCGAGAACGATAAGATAGACCTGGAAAAACAATTATAACTCTAAAAATATAAATAAAAATAAAAGAATGAGATAGGCACGCCTATCTCTTCTTCATTATCTTCATCCAGCCGCCGCTCTCGTAGACCTGAAGTCTCCTCTTTCCGAGTGTGTCAGTGAATTCGTCCCAGTCAATGATCTCCAATCGGGGGTTCTTTCCCTTGGTGAACTGCACGCCCTTCGTTCCCTTCACACGACCCGGTTTCAAGCCCTTTCTCTTGGCTATCTGGATTGCCTTATCGACGCTTATCGGTTCCATTACCATATCATTTCCTCCACTATTTTGGATCACCCAATTGACTGGCCATTATAGCCAGACTTGAGCCAGACCTATATGGCTGCGGAGTGTATATAAGTTTTTTGTATGACTGGCTACCTTTTTGATGTTAAAATGTAAACCTTATGTCAATGAAAATGAAATAAAAACGAATGCAGGGAACCGGAATTTCGCGAAGAGCTAGCATCACGATGAACGGGTTCATCGTGGACCGGCTCGAAAGGGGTTGCTTGGATGCGTTACTCCTTTCGGCACGGTCTCAGCCAGCTTTGCCAGCGTTACTGTTTCAGTCGCTGGCCTTCGGTTCGAACCGGCGAACCACTAAGGACTAGACCCTGAATCTAGCGCCGTGAGCCTTTGTGTGCAATTGTTATTGACCGACTCACGGCTTAGTCGCAGCCAGATATGGTTGTTCCTAGCGCCGTTTGGCCAACAACCGCACGCAGATTTGACCAGGCTTGGCTATCCCTGCATTTGAATGTGAATACGCATATTTCCTGGTCAAATGCAGGTCCGCCGAATCGCAGTCGTTTTAATAAGATTTCACGATTCGGCCAGACCGACGATTGCGCATGTAGTAGATAAAGGAGGAGCAATCGTCATAGTAATAAATCCTTTTCTGTGGATTGCTCACTGCGTACTCTTCGTAATGTTCACGCCCTCGACCAGGACGTGCGGTGTGAAGACCGGCGTGGTGACCTCCCACCAGTGTATCTGCTTGACGTCGTTGCCCACGGCCTTGACCTTCCTCATCAGGTCCACCATGTTCTCAGAGATACGGATGTCCTTGACACTGCCGACTATCCGGCCGTCCTTTATCCTGAATATCGCGTCCCTGGGGATGGTGGAGAAATCACCGGTCTGGTAGTTCTGGAAGCGCGTGTACCACACGTTCGTCACGTAGTAGCCGTCCTTGACCTGGGAGATCAGCTCTTCCTTGCCCTGGTCCCCTGGCGCCAGATGAACGGACCATGAGTAGGGGAACACCAAACCGGCGTTGCCAGTGGTCTCGGTCCCGAACTGCTTTGCCGTGCTGGTGTTGTGCAGGTAACCCTTCAGCTTGCCGTTCTCGATTATCGGGGTCCTCCTCGTTGGTACGCCCTCGCTGTCGAAGGGCGGGGTGTTGAGTGAGCTAGCGTGCGTTCCGTCGTCGGCAAGGCTCACGACCGGACTTGCCACGTCCTTTCCGACCATGTCCTTGAGGAAGGAAAAGCCGGCGTCCACGTATCCGGCCGATGATGACGATGCCACCCTCTCCAGTATGTTCGCGAATGGCATGGGCGAGAACAGCACGTCGAACTTGCCCTCCTCACCTATTGCGGGGTTTTGCGAGCGCGCGGCCAGCTCTCCGGCCTCCTTACCGGCCGTACCAGGGTCGAAGTCGTCCAGGTTCACCACCGATTGGACCATGTGCCCCGAACCTTCGTTTGCCGCCATCGCCCTGATGGATATCTCGATGTCCGCGCTCGAATAATCGCCCGAGGGCCCGGTGGATGAGCATAGGTATTGGTTGCCGGCGGAAGTGTATAGCACGCCGGCTACCCTCTTCGCTCCTGCATCCAGTGCGGATGAGATGGCGTCGTCAACATATCCGTACAGCTCGTCCAGGAGCTGAGGTATGCGTTGGTCCGGTGCCGATGGGCGGTAGTCGAAGCTGCCGCCGGCGAGACCCTTATAGTTCTGGCTCTCCTCCATGACCTTTGACATGTTAAGGAGGTCCTGGAGCGTGTCGTCCGTGGTGGAGAAATCGCTGATGTCGGTGGCCACCACCCTCCGTTCCTTCACGAGGAAGATGCCTGCGACCTTCTGGGCCCAGAACTTCGAGGCGGTGATGCTGTTGTTTGCGAAACGGACCTGCTTGACGTTGCTCGTCATAAGGGTGCATATGACGTCGTCCGCTCCCATCTCCAGAGCCTTGGTGACTATCTTGCCGGGCAGCTCGATGTCGAGAATCTCGGACCACGAGCTCATTGGCTCACCCCCAACCTTACGTCCCTCAGGCGAATGCTGGGGCCCCCGGTGTAAACGGGAACGCCCTGGCCTGGTTCGCCCTTGCCGCAGGTCGCCGATGTGAAGTCCAGATCGTTGGCCACGGCGTCGATTGCCGCCCAGAACGCGGGTGTGGTCATCTCCAGGATAGGGGCCTTCACCGGGCCCTTCATCTCGCCGTTCTCGATGAGGTAGGCCTCCCTGCCTATGTACCGCTGGTTGAACCGTTTGTCGTCTATGTTCCACTCCATGAAGTTGTTCATGTAGACGCCCAGCTTGACGCCCTCGAAGAGCTCCTCCTTGCTGCGGTCGCCGGGCTCGACGAAGGTGTTCGACATCCTGACTATTGGCTCGCGGTTGAAGTTGTCTGCCCGGGCAGCGGCGTTGCTCTGGCCGATGCCCATCTCCACGGCGGTCTCCCGGTTGTGCAGGAACTCGTTGATGACGCCGTTCTTGATGAGGACCTTAGGCCTGGCCTTCACGCCCTCGTCGTCGTAAAGGTAATAACCGTAGGAATTCTCGATAGTGGGGTCGTCGATTACCGTCGCCACCTCACTGCCTATCCTGGTGCCCAGCATCCCCTGGTCGATGAATGACTCGCCTGCCTGGGCCGCCTCTCTCCCGGCGATTCGGTCGGCCTCGTACGGGTGCCCGCAGCTCTCGTGGGCCGCGATGCCCACGACCTCAGGACCGAGTAGCAGGTCTATCTTCCCCGTCGGGGGCTTGACCCCGTGCTTCATGTTATCGTACGTGACCTTGATCTCGCGGCCTATCTCATCTGCCAGTCTTACGGGGTCAGCCCACTCCCAGCCCATGGAGACGCCCTTCTGGAGCATGGCCTGTGACACCATTCCGCCCTCCATGATGGTGGGTATGAGGAACATGCCCACCCTGGGTATGTGGGAGCCTATCCGCGAGCCGTCCGAGTTCGCGTAGTACTTGGTCCTCTCCTCGGCGTACACCTGGAGAAAGCGGCTGGCCATCGGTGCCGTGTCCACCATCGCCCTGTCGATGTGCTTGAGCACGTCCATCATCTCCTCGGGTCCAGCGTCCCCGACGCGCTTCTTCTGGTCGACCTCGTACTCTGCGACGTGGGCCTCCTCGGACGAAAGTTCGATGGGCACCTTGGTCAGACCCGACGCGGCCTTTGCCATGCGGACCGCAGCCTCGGCACATTCGAAGGTGTTCATCCCTGCCAACTGGTCCGTCGAGGCAAAGCCCAGGCTTCCGTTCACCAAGACGCGGATGCTCATCCCCGCCGTCCTCTCGAAGCCTGATATCTCCGGGTTGCCGTTCTTCATTACCAGGCTGCTCGCCTTGACAACCTCGAGCCTGGCCTCTGCGTAATGCGCTCCCGAATCCAAGGCCTTGTTCATTGCCTTCTCGGCCAATTCCCTGTCTATATCAATGCTCATTCTCGTGCCCCCCTTAAGGTTAAAAGGAGTATCGAATCCGCATACTTATCGTTTACCTCATGATGGAGATTCGTGATGAAATACCCGCACGGGACCGGCACCACCAGTTAACCGAGCGGACCAACTCTCCATAAGTATTCAACCTCTGTTCAGTAATCGAAAAGGGTCCTCTGTTTCTCGGACGAGTCCATCGGCGGAGCGAATTCCTCGGGGTCCTGGCCGGGCAGGAGCACGGTACCGTACCGCCCTCCGCCGCCGGGGATGACCGTGACCTTACCCTGCCTGAAGGAGTCGATCGCCCGAGCGACGTCCTCTCCAGCGGATTCCCTCAGGTCGTTAACTGGCACATGCAATAATACGTCTATCTCGTTGCCGAACTCCGTTATGATGGCCTCCCACCGGGCCCTCACCTTGCCCGTGAAGGGAGACGAATGACCGATGGCGCGCATGATGATCTCCGCCAGCGGGATCATATAGATGTAATCGGGGCGGTGCTTGGGCCGCTGCGTACCCTGTTTCCGAGCCAGCTCCAGGGCGCGGTCCCTCACGCCCTTCTTGATGGTGCCACCGCACATGCACCTCCACCTCCTGGCCAGGACCTGTTCGAGGTCAAATTGCCTGAAGCACCTGGTGCACGCGGTCCTGTTGTACTTGCCCTCTTCCGGGGGCAGGCCCACGTTCATCATCACCCTGCATCCCTTTTCACGTGTGAGAGCGAGGATTACCTGGTCGAAGGTCATGTCGCCGGCCTCGATGGTGTTGAACTCCCTGGCAAGCCTGACCGGCTGGGGGGAATGCGCGTCCGAGTTCGATAGGAAGGTCACATCCCGCAGTTCCTCGATACCGTCCCCGTAATCCGAATTGGCGCTGAGGCCCAGCTCCAGGTATGTGATGTCATCGGCGAGGTCGCCGTAGCATTCCTTGAGCGACCCGAAATGCGCGTAGATGCCCGTCCAGGGCGTGAAGGCGTGGGCAGGACCGAGGTGTGCGCCGACGTCCCTGGCGACCTGTGCGATTTCCTCACCGGTCATCCTCAGCTTTGGCCTGCCGTCCGACCTCAGGGTGGTCGTATGTCTTTCAACGGCCTCCGAGAAGGCCTCGACCGCGGATACCGAGGGGAATAACAGAAGGTGATGCACCCGCTTGTCAGCTTCCACCTCGGTCGTGAGGATGAATCGGGTCCCGTCAAGCTCGAAGGTGCCCTCCTCGACCTCCTCCATCTCCCTGATCTCCTTGAGCCAGGTGGGATGAAGGCAATCGCCTGTCGCCAGGAGATGCACGCCCTTCTGCTTTGCCCCTCTCGCCAGCTTCCTGAAGTCCATGTCAGAACTGGTGGCCGCCGAGAAACGCCCGTGAATGTGAAGGTCAGCGTTGAATTCCATCCGCGGTCGTATCGGAGCACGGGCTAAAACGTTTTGTTTTTATCGGTATGAAGTTCCGGTCGCTCGGAATATGGTTCCTCCGGAACTTCAGAGAGATGTTGCTCTTCACCTGAGGATGGGTGGTCCTCCCAACGATTATCCTCTTCACGGGAGTGAGGTCCTGTAACCCTTCCGCCGAGGAACCACAATATCAATATGACAAGCGCTGAAACGTTCAACACCACGGTCAGGCAGGCCAACCAGAGCACCGACAAGTGGCTGGTCTCCAGTTCGAAGTCCTGCTCGTTCGTGCCGAACAGCTGCTGCAGGGTGGCGTTCTGCTGTCTTGAGCCGAGGCCGCACGACAGGGTCAGGTTCACGCCTTCCGTATCAGTCGGGACCTTGACGGTCAAGATGAAATGGCCGTCGAAGTCGGTGACAGTGCTGCCGATGATGCTGCCGTCGGCCTCGAGGAGCTTTATCTGCGTCCACTTCAGGCCGCGGCCTATGTTGGATGTGACGCGGCCCGATACGGTGCTCCACCCCTCCTTGTTCAGGTCCGAGTCCACGTACGAATAATTGACCAGGCTGCCGTCCTCCCAAAGGTAGAAGGCCGCCGAGTAGGCTCCCAGGGCCTCCGGAGTGTAAGGTATGTTGATCTGACCTCCCGACCCGGAGCTGTACTCGAACGCAAGGCTTCCGTCCGGACCGTAGACCTCCAACTCGAAGCTGGATGCCTGGAAAGAGGGAACGAACACCGACATCTCGAAGAGGTCGGCGAGCCCGTCCGAATCCGTGTCCACCGAAACCGCGGTCAGGTTCAAGGGACGTTCACTCTTGACAAGGTTGGAGAAGTAGGGGGCCATATCGGCGAGGAACTCATCCCACGCAGTGTCCTGGCCTAGGGACGTGGTCAGATAGGCCGAGGGCGGGGCGTTCGGGGGAAAGTAGACGGATAGTCCGTTTGCGTTGTACGCCGGTTCGTCGAGGGTGTTGGTCCAGTGGCGCTCGTAGACGACCGCCGCATCAAGAGCAACGAGTACATCCTTTGATAATGTTTCCAATCTCTTGTATTCGGTATGCGAGTTGATGTTCTCCAGCAGGTGCCACAGGTCGTACTGGTAACTGCCGTCGTACTCCTCCGTGGCCATCCTGGCTGTGATGAGCTCGTAATTGAAGTAGCCCACAGTGTTCGATGCCTCGGAAGAATAGGCATCGATGGCATTGACCAGAGCCTCCATTGACCCGAGGTCGATGAGAGCCAGGGTCAGCGTATACCGGCTGTGCATCAGCCCCCAATCCATGTATTCATCAATGAGGGCTATCCCGAAATCCGTCGGTGATATGGTCGGTTCGTCGGCAAGGATGGCCAGCACCTCGGCGTAAGGCCACCCGCTGACAGGCACGTCCTTCTCCGACACGATAGCGAATTCCGCGCCCTGCCTAAGCTCGTAGACCGTTTCCACCATCCCCATCTGGCAGGCGTCGATGCTTATAATATCCAGGTGTATGCCCGCGTTGGCTATCGAGCTCATGGCCAACCTCAACTCGGTCGGCTCAAGGAAGTCGTCCTTGTCGGGGCAGACGCCGCTCCATCCGGTTCCGTGCCCCCACAGGTCGAGGACATAGTGGTCTGCCGGGTAATTTGCCACCGTCCAGGTGACAAAGTCAACGAGCGTCTGGGGCCTGCCCAGGTTGAGCTCGTTCCCCCATGTCGCATTGACGCTGGACAGCGGCAGGCTCTCCGATCCCGCTGCCATGACCCTCAGGAGCTGGGTGTCCACCGAGGTAGACTGGTCCACCAGCACGATGATATTGAGGTCGTCGGAGGAGCCCACCTCCTTCATCTCGTTGAGGTCGTCGCCAACGTTGCTGCTCAGGGAACTATCGCCGGACATGTACACCATGTAGGTCCAGTCCGAGGTTGTCGTGCCGTTCTGGGCCGATGTCGTTTGCATGTTGACCGAAAATGCGGAAAGCAAGACAAACAAGCTCAAAACGACGAGGAACCGGGGAAGGGCCTTTGATTCCATGGCATACCTCAATGCTCGATGCCCTTCCTGGCCAGTACGCCCTTCTGGTACGGGTGCTTTATCTCCTTCATTTCCGTGACCGTGTCGGCGACGTCGATAAAGCTCTGGGGCGCATAGCGGCCTGTCAGGACTATCTCCATGTTCCCGGGTTTGGAGGTGAGCAAGACCAGCACTTCCTCGACCGTAACGAGCTTCCATTCGATGGCCACGTTTATCTCGTCGAGGATCAGGACGTCGCAGCCTCCATCCTTGATGACGCTAGCGGCGTGCTCCAGGCCGTCCCCAGCCAACTTGATGTCTATCTCATCCGGATCATCCTTGTCCACGAAGTCGGGCCTCCCGTATTGCACGATGTCGAAATTATCCAGGTCCTTGACGGCCAGCAACTCGCCGTAGTCTATCTGGCCCTTCATGAACTGAATCATGAGGACGCGGTACCCGTGTCCCGCCGCCCTCAAACCGAGACCGAGGGCTGCAGTGGTCTTGCCCTTGCCGTTCCCCGTGTAGACGTGTATCATTCCCAGCTCACCAGTCATGAGGATTAAGAGGGGAACTGAATATTTAACGTTTGCTTGCGTTTTTCCAGGTGACATACAGCCAACATTTCGGTTGGAGTACGTCCTTCCAGGGGACGTACGACCAAGATAACTTTAAGAAAACGTTTTTCCAGGCGTCGTACGACCTTCGACCTCAATTGCAGTTGAGTTATCGTATTTCGAGGTCTCTCTGACGTCGTACGACTACGGTTTAACACCGACTTCAAACGGTGCACGACAATCTCGGCTTTGTTCCATACAAATAGTATACGCCTCCCAGGCGTCGTACGACCTAAGTTTATTTGTCGGGCACATCCGGTGCACGACAATCTCGGCTTTGTTACAAACAAATAGTATACGCCTCCCAGGCGTCGTACGACCTAAGTTTATTTGTCGGGCACATCCGGTGCACGACAATCTCTGCCATGCTAGAGAAAGGAATTGGATACTTCAGTGCTAGAGGTTATATCTGGAGATAATTGTGTTAGAGTATCCATATGAGCTAGAGTTGCTGGCCTTGCCTGGGGTTCTAGTGTTTGTAGGGTCTGAACCTGTGCTAGATACTCTATCCTTGCTAGAACTTACATCAATGCTAGAGGTTCTATCCATGCAAGAAGATTCAATGGTGTAGCTGAGTCAAAGTGCTACACTAATCGTTTTTAATCTCAAATGCATTGGGAGGCCTGATGAGCGTCGGGGACGATAACTGCACACACAGTATCCAGGGTCCAAAATCAGGAAATTTAAGAACCGTTCTGGTTGCCTGCGGAGGGACGGGCTGCAACTCACTGGCCGAGGGCGTGGTCAAAGGAGTCGAGAACTTGATCGCCATCAGCTCGGAACCAAAGTTCCTCGAAGGTCTTTCGGGCATTGAAAGGGTTCGTGTCACTGTAGGCCGCGTGGAAAGGGACGCCAGGGATACTACGCGGTTGTCCAAGCTGGCCAGCAATGAGACCGAGATGAGGTTGGGGGAG
>LSSH01000103.1 GCA_001595885.1 Candidatus Proteinoplasmatales archaeon SG8-5
AGAAAACCGGAACCGCGCAGTTCGGATTGGCCATGGCCAGCTCCTCGGCCGCTATTCCCGCGGTGACGGCATCGCCGCCCAGACCGCCGTATTCTGGGTCAACGGTCATTCCCAGGAGCTCGAAGTTTGCCAGTGCCTTTACGATCTCCTCTGGCATTTCCTTCGACCTTTCCAGCAGCTCGGTCCTCGGCGCGATCTCTCTTGCACAAAATTCCTTCAGGCTCTCCCTGAACAGGTCCTGTTCCTCCGTAAAGCTATAATCCACCATGTCGTTGCCTCCTCCTGATAATTGGGGGATGGGTATCATAAATTTGTTATAATAACCTTGCTGCAAGCTTACATATTCCGGGCCGCCGGATCTGACGTAAGTTACATCCTGATGACCGATGAGATTAGTGTTCAAATAAAAGAAATTATAAATAACCCCTGATATATCTCCAGGTGGAGATGGTAAATGCCACCTAAGAAGAAGACAGCAAAAAAGAAGACCGCAAAGAAAACCACCAAGAAGAAGGCTACCAAGAAGAAGGCTGCCAAGAAGAAACCAGCAGCCAAGAAGGTTAAGTGTGCAGGCAAGACCAAGGACGGCAAGAAGTGCAAGAACTACGCTTCGGGCAAGTCCAAGTTCTGTGCAGCGCACAAGAAGAAATAACGCGCCTTCATCATCAAGTAAAGTCCAATATCACAACCTTAACTAGGGTTCTCCATCTCTATCAGATATCCCTGTCGAGTATCAAAAACGCTTTTTTTCAACACGGTTACATAATATCGGTGACCTAATCAGTATATCGAGCGATGGATTCCGAGAAATCGATTATTTCATCCGAGTTCTTGTTTGTAGGCTTCTGGCGTCAGGAGACCCGAGGTGTCCACGCTGTCGCACTCGATGATGGCGAGCCATCCGCGCCCGTAGGGTTCTGCGTTCATGAGCTCGGGCGAACTCTCGAGCTCGTTGTTGACCTCCACCACCTTGCCGGTGACCGGGCTGTAAAAATCGCTCGTTGACTTAACGGATTCTACAATGGCCACCTCACCGCCGGCCGTGACATCCTTACCGATTTCGGGCAATTCCACATAGACAATGTCGGTGAGTTCGTGCTGAGCGTGGTCGGTGATGCCTATCGTTACGCGGTTTCCCTCGATCCTCGCCCATTCGTGCGTCTTCGTGTACATCAGATTATCTGGGACCTCTACCATTGTACCACTTGTTCCGAAATCGTATGATGGATTATTAACTTATCGTTGGCCAATCGTTAATCAAGTATAAGGGACGGCCCGCGGCTCGTGAATCGTAGGAATGGACACACTGGATACCTACTTAATCAAAACCACGAGTCCAGGCTCTTCTGCGCTCTCTTCCTCTGGCCCTCCTCGACCTTGTCCAGCGTCGATTGGATGCGCGACCTTGTGAACTCGAACTCGTCACACAGCAGGGACTCGACGCCCTCCCTGTCCATGGAGCCCCATTCGAGTCCGTAATCGTCGGTGACGTTGGGCTCGAGGAATATCCTTCGCACGTTCCTGAACCCCGGCACGTCGAGGCCCTTCGCCTCTATCGCCTTCTTGCCGGTCTCATATTCGTTCAACAGCTTCAGCGCCTTCTTGGGCCCAATGCCCTTGACGCCCTCGTTGAAGTCCGTGCCCACCAATACGCCCAGGTCGACCAGCTGCTCGTGCCCGAAGCCCAGCTTCGCAAGGACATCGTCCAGCAGCATCACCTCAGGCTTCACGTCCACGTAGACGTTCCTGCGGGGCATCTTTCTCCGCCCTGCCAGCGTGAGGTTCCTGATGAGCCTTGGAGCGCCGAACAACAGCGAGTCGAAGTCCTGGGAGGCGACGGCGTAGACGTCGCCCTTCCTGGCCATATGGCTGGCCTGGGCCTCGCCCTCCTCCGGAGCCTGGACAGACGGGATTCCCATTCTCGCGAGGAGCTCCACGGCCTGCTCGACCATTTCCCTGGTGAGCCTTGAGGTTTGCTGGGCCTTGATCCTCGCCGTCTCCAGGTCACCGACCCTCAAAGCCTCCTCCCACTGCTCCTTGGCCTTCTCCTTCCTCTCCTTCCTGAGCTTGAGCGTGCCTATCTTCAGCGGATTTGGCTTGCCGTCGAAGACGAACACGGGCTTGATGCCCGCCTCCAGAAGGTTCGATGTTCGCTGGAAGGCGCCCGAGAGGTGTGAGGTGATACGCCCCTTCGAATCCTTCAGAGGAGTGCCGTCCGGCCCCCTGATGCTCGACAAGAATTGGTAAAGCGTGTTGTAGCCGTCTATGGCAATGGCCTTCCCACAGAAGTCCCCGAGCTCGCACACCTTGCCCTCGACAAGGTCGGATATGTCAACGCCCATCCCTCAGGCCTATGTCAAACTCGATTAAGGGATTTTTGGTTTGGGCGGATAAGGGTTCGAGGTTAGTTGTTCGTTCAACGCGTCTTGACGACGACGACAACGACCACGACTATGACGACGATGGCAACTATACCAAGCAACAGCATCATGTCGATGCCGCCGGCCCTTCCGGCCGTCCTGACGCTGTAGTGGGGCAGGCCCGTATCGACGTCCGTATAACCGCCCGATATGCTGACCGAATCCGTGTCAATGAACGCCGGCACGATAAAGTTGCCCTCGAATTCGCCGGCCTCGGTCTCGTCAATGTAGACTATTGTGCCGCCCGGCGTCCAGCTTGCCCAAGCAGGGTCGTAATCATTGCTCATCATGTCATCGGCTGTGAACTCTCCCGGCCCCCAGATAATGCCGGTCCAGTCCTCGTCGGAAACCGCCATGGAAACGGTAACCGTGGCCTCCTCGCCGGGCCTGAAGCTCCCGCCCTTGATGGTCACCTCATCGTCATCGACCATGTTTCCCGGCGTCACGTAGAAGTAAGAGCCATCCGTGCCCTCGTGCTCCGGCCATATCTCGTAGTAATTACCGTCCGCGTCCCAGTCACTCGCTCCAGGGAACTCCGCACGGTCCTGCGGGACCTCGAAGACGACACTGAGGAGGCTCTGGGTACTCGGGGTGGTGAAACTCAAAGAGAACTCCCCGACCGGGCTGGTGGTCACGGTTCCGGCTGCTACAACCTGGGTGGGCGTCTCGACGTGGTCCTCCAGGAAGTCGGAATCGCCGGTCATCAGACCGAAATCCGTGCCCTGCGCCGTGACATAATAATGTATGACCTGGGAACCCATCATTTCCTGGTCAAGGAAGGCGGTGTACGGAATTGTGACGCTGTCTCCGGCCTCCATCATGTAGCTGTTCCCCCGCCAGATGATGTCCATGGCGTGGTGGTGGGGCTCCTCCGGTTGGGGATTGTAAACAAAGCCCTCGACGGTCTGATTGTACCCTTCGTACAGCACGTACCCCTGCATCAGCACCCTTCCGTTGACGTCGGTCAGCGACATCAGGGCCTTGCCGGTCGCGTTGGTCGTCCCAGTGTGCATCACCTGTTGCCACTGCCGGTGGACCACTATTGTGGCCCCGTTCACGGGTTGACCCGCGGAATCCGCGACGCACACCTCGAAGCTGACGCTCTCCCCGAACGAGGAGAGCTTGTGATACCACACGTCCAGCACGTTAACGTTTATCCAGGCCGAGCCGTGCGCGCCCTGGGCGATGCTCGGTTGCGCATACAGCCTGTAGAGGCCGCTGCTCATCGTCTGGGGTATGGTGAACGTTGCCCTGCACAGACCCGTCGAAACGAAGGTCGTGCTGATGTTCTGCTCGTGGTCGTCCGGGTCCCGGAGCACGACGCCGTTGAACGGCCCGTCACCCACAGGCGAGGTACCGAACTTGGCCAGGATGGTCGCCGTGACAGTATCGCCCGGCCGGGCAGAGATCATGTTTTGCCCCTCAAAGTTCACGTTGACGGAGAAGGCGACCTCGTCAACGTCGATGTGTACGGACTGATGATAATGCTCGACCCACTCGTTGTCGGGATTGGACCCTCCGCCCCTCTCAACATGATAATAGAAGTAAAGGTGATGGTCATCGGAGTCGACGTCGTAACTGCCGACGGTGTAAGATCCGCGGTAGATGCCCACCCCCTGGTTCGTCATCGTGACCGTGATGTGATTGTTGTGCTCCCAGTTCCTAGTCATTGTTACCTGCACGGTGTCGTTGACACCGTCGGCGTTGACGAGCGTCCCCCCATCATACACCCTCAGCTCGACAGTGATCAGGTCTCCGGCGGAGTACTTCCTGTCATCGATTATCATGACCACGTGCAACGAATCGTTCTCACCTATCGTCAGCGGCGAAAAGACAGCCACCAGAAACATCAGACACATTCCCACAATGAGTGCATGCGCTCCCTTCATAGTTATCCCGGCATATTATAAGACAACGAGTATAAAATACTATGCGATTTGGATGTACATAGTAGATAATAAAGGTACGAATATGTTATCGACTGGAACGGCGCCGCGCAAATTCAAAGATAACAGCCGCGATGCCTATCAATATGAGGCTCACGATGATCTCCAACGTCGGAGACTCCGTCTCCTCCTGGTTCTTCGGCAGCGGCTTGCTGGCCGCGTCCACTTCTCCGCTTAACCCGCAAAATAAAAGGCTTAGGAGGAGAGAGGATAGGACAAGTATGGGCAACGTTCTCATGGGCTTCTCCTCCTAAAAGAATAGAGGGCTAAGACTGCGAGTGAAACGATGACGATGGCTGCCGCAGCTATCTCAAACGTGTAAGTTTCGGGTGGTGAAGGGATAGGTTGGGCAGCGTCTTTTATGAACACGTGCATGCCTTGTTTGGATTCCTTGATGTGTGGGTCAGGATGGGCAGCCCTTGCGATCAATAAAAACTCCTTCTCCGAACCATCATCATCTGGGAGGTCCGTGGAAGTTACCGTGAATGTGGCAATTCCCTCAGTGTTTGTTTTATTATGGGCAGGTTCAACAGTTGGTACAGCCGGATCAACGTCCAATTGGACATTCACCCCTTCTACCGGAAATCCAGATGGGTAATTCACACTATGCTGCTTCACCATTACGTCCACAAAAACGAATCCCAACTGCCCATCTTCATCGATATCCGGATCAATAATATCCGGTTCAGCATGCATCGTGATTGAGACGAAATCACAAATTTCAGGGTACACCTGTATCAAAGCTAGGCGACTGGGGGCAGGATCATACTCGAGTTTATCAGGTCCGGTATACGTCGCCTCTTTGATGTTAAGAATTATTGTGGTTCCGTTGTTAATGTAATCTTGTGTTAGAGGAACATATGGCGCCGTATAGGTTGCAGATATTCGACCTGAGGCACTAGTAGTCCCAATCTCTGGCGATAATTTACCAAGGGAGGCATTCAGCCAAACCTCAGCACCTTCTAAAGGCACTCGATCCTGGTCTGTTACGAGAACACTGATAGGTATTGTCGAGTTTGAGAACATTGCCGAAGGAGGACTATTAAAATCGGCTCTGGCTTTAAACGGGCTGACTCCATGAATACTATAGAGGGACATCCAGTTATATATCGAGCCTGACCAACCTACTTGCCACCCTACAAAATTATCCGAGCGATAAGCTTCGATGTTAGTTTTATAGCTTAACACATCGTATGGCAGGTCCCAACTTATCGCTGCCTGTGCATCAAAGATGGCTTGCTTTCTAACCGATTTATTAGATGCCTGCCTTGCCTTGTCTATCAATACATCAAAGGTTTGATTTTGATAACCGGGGTAGTTTTGTCCGAATTCAGCATTGGAGGAGTGGAAGAAAGCATGCAGGAACTCGGCCGGACAAGAAGCTATACGCCAGTCCAAGATGTACATATCAAAGTTCCGTTCCTCCGCCCTATATAATATCGAGTGGGCATCCATGGCTATTGATTCAGCGTAAATTCCGATTTTTTGCATTTCCGTGGCCAACATCAATCCCGCTTGAGCCTTAATAGGGTCATAATCAGCCTGCGGAGTCAATATCTCGATCTTTCCACCGGGTCCGCTGCCGATGTATTGTCCATCAGGCCTCAACCACCAGTTTCCTGGCCCAGGGGGAGAAGCTGGATCGGTTAATTTGTAACCCGCATTCGTTAAAATATCAATAGCTTCATCTGGCTCAAAGGCGTATTTGGGTATCGATGAATTGTAATATGAATTCACAGAACTGACCGGTCCTTCTCCCGGCACACCGAAACACAATAACAACCTCTGTACGATCTTGTTTTTATCGATACAATGGGCCATTGCCTTCCTCAATGGCTTACCAACATCATCCTCAGGGGCATATGGGAACACCTTCCCTTCATCATATCCGAAGGATTTTTTCCGCATATTATACGCAAGGTATCGAAAACCCTGCTCGGGAGATTGTTGTAAAGTGACACCCGGCTCATTGGCCAGGTCACCCACAAATGTGGGCGGTATCGACCAAGCAATGAAATCAACATCATTATTCATCAAAGCTAAGACCGCAGCCTCAGCGGTCTTGAAAACCATGAAAGTGATACCGTCGATATTCGGTTGGTATGCATATTCATCATATAGAAATCCCTCTTGGAAGAAGTGGTCTCTATTGGTTGAAATTTTTGAGATACCGGCCGGAGCATCCCACTCTTCGTATTGAAAGGGTCCACTGCCTATTGGATTAGAATTATCAAACCCAAATGCTTCTCCGAGATCCCAAGCGTCAGGATCATCAGGAGTGTAATTACCATCAATCCAAATCTTGGTCTTGTCAGAAACCTGGCCACTTTCAGTTGTACCCCAGACGTGATATGGAAGGAGAAGAACACCAATGGTATTCCTGAAGAAATTGAAGTACGGCTCCTGGAGGGTGAACTTGAGCGCTGCTCTCATGTTGTCCTCGCTTTCCCAGACAAGGTCAATGGAAAGGTTATGATCATTAGGATAATTTGAACCGAGTCTCCCGCACTTGTCCTTCAAACAAGCCACGTTCTTCTTCCAATTTGGTGTTTGCGCGGTGACGTGGTATGAGAACAACACATCCCTGATGGACATTTGTTCACCGTCATGCCAGTAAACATCTGAAAAGTCATAAAAAACAATGGCCTCCGGCTTGTTCTCATCCTCCCAATACACCTTGGGGGTGTAATTAAAATCCCCAATCGTGCAATCTGCCCAATCCAAAGGTAGAATCCTATATGTTGAGACTGTGCCGACCGCGATGTAAGGTCTGAAGGTCTCCAGTTCAGCATTCTTGTTAATTGGATTATCGTAAAGGTATCCCACGACATTCCATGACCAGACATCCCCCGCATTCAACGGATTCAGCGTCTTAATGTCGTCCTGCATCGCCACCCTAAGAATAAGCTCTTCTTCCCCGTCCTGGCCGATGACGTTGCCGAAGCTGGACAACACAAGGGCGCACACAACACAAGTGATAATAATTCCCCTCATCCTATCACCGTTTGATTTTAGGCGAGGATGATATAAGTGTAGATTGGTACGGTCGTTTGTCTAGTATAAAAACACATTGGTACACCTGTTTGTAAAGACAATTGCTCGATTAGGTTTCCTAGGACGCATGGGTCATGGGAGATTTGATAATACAGATACAATCCAAATCTTCCATGTAGAGATAAATTCAGCAGCCAGGCTTTTATATCAGGGGCGGTTTTTCAAATCCATGGCGGAGCACCCGTACAGGATGGCTGGCGCGGTGGCTGTGCTCTTCGTGCTGGTCACCCTCGTGAACTTCTACGTGTTCCACCGCATCACCGAGATGCTGGGAATCAGTGTTTTCTGGGTCTCTGTGGTCTATGCGCTGTTGCTGTCTTCTCTTCTGGCCGTGGGATTTACGGTGCGAGCGTCTGCCATCAAGGGCTTCAAGGTGCTGTTCATCACGGTGACGACAGTCTACGGCCTGGAGACCATGGCCCTGTTCGTTCTCATCACCTTCTGGTTCGCGGACCTGTTCATGGAATTGCCGGAGTTGTTCATGGGCTATGCGGTGGTTCTGTTCGTAATCATCATGGGGGCGGTGTCGGCGGGCAATGCTCTGACCGTTACCGTTAAGACGATTCGGCTGCGATTCCCGAAGAGGGTGAGGGCGGTTCACCTCACAGACCTCCACATAGGTGCGGTCCACGGGAAGAAATACCTGGCCAGGGTCGTCGAGAAGGTCAACGCGCTGGGTCCTGATGTAGTCCTGATCACAGGCGATATGACATCGGGCGCGCCCCTGGAGGACGACCTGTTCGATGGTTTCGAGGAACTGAAGGCGCCGGCCTACATGTCCACCGGCAACCACGAGTTCTACGAGGGCATCGAGGTCATGGAGCGGATGCTGGACGGAACCGGGGTTCGTATGCTCCGCGATGAAAAGGTTGACATGGGCGGATACTCGGTGTTCGGCCTCGATTACATGCAGGAGCAGGGCATCAGCGGCTCTCGCGATTTCAGCATGGATGGGGACGAGCCCGTCATTCTCATGACGCACGTCCCTCAGATGGTCAATCTGCCGAAGGGCAGCATCATCCTTGCCGGCCATTACCACGCCGGCCAGGTGTTCCCCTTCAACTTTCTCGGGCGGTTCATGGTCAAGTACTTCAGAGGGCTATATCAGGAGGACGGTGTGACCATCTACGTGTCCCCCGGAACGGCCACCTGGGGCCCGCCGATGAGGTTCGGCTCACGGAACGAGATTACCCTGTTAGAACTCGGTTAATTATTGGATAAACGTGGTTACCTCTTAAGTTTCAAGGGTCGGTATTATGTTACTCATCCAAACGGATGGCATCAGATACCTTTCAATCTCTCTTTTAATCGTGATAACTCGTCCTGCCGCTTCTTCCAGGCCGTCTCCTTTTCATCGAGGGCGGTTTCCCTCTCATCTAGCTCCGTGATGCGGGACATTAGCTCGTGCTCGACCTTGTCGCGTATCTCGTCCTCGCGCTTCTCCAGCTGCCACTCGTAGGCCTTGAGCTTGTCCTCCCTACCCTTCAGGCGGAGCTCGTATTTCTTGACGGCCTCCTCCTCCTTCTGCAGCGTCTCCCTCTCCTCCAGGACCTTGGCCATCTCCGCCTTGACCGATTCCATCTGCGCGTTGACCTCCTCCTCGTGGGCCAGCATGGCCTTCCTCTGCTCCTTGAGCTTTAGGTTGTTGACCTTGAATACCTCTTCCTTCTTTTGGTGGGCCTTCTCCGCCTTGGCCACAGCGCTCTTGTGGGCCTGCTCCTTGGCCTGCAGTTCCTTGTCCGCGGCATCGAGCGCGGTCTCCCGCTCCTTCAGCGTCTCCTCGAACTCTTCCAGTTCCTTCTTCTTCCTCTCGTACTCCTCGTTGGCCGTGTCCAGCTCCTTGGACCTTTTATCCAGCTTTTTCTCCATATCCTTCAGTTCGGCCTCGTGGTCCACCACGCCGGCCTCGTGCTCCTCAACCTGCTGGATGCGCTTCTCGTAGTCGCCCAGCATCTTGGTCCTTTCATTATCCAGTTTGGCCCGCTCCGCCTCGAGGTCCTTCTCCATAGCCTTGACCTCTGCAATGCGGTCGTCCAGGAAATCCTGGGTCTCCTCCAGCTGCTTGTCGCGCTCCGCCAGGACCACTATCTTCTTCTCGGTCTCGAGGGCTATCTCCTCCAGCTCCTTAGCCCTGACGTCGAGCTTCTCGGCCTCCCTCTCGAACCTGCGCCGTTGTTTATTCAACTCCGTCTCGAAGCCCTTCAGCTCGGCCTCCATGTCCTTCAGGGCGTCCATGTCGTTGTTCAGCCTGGCCTCGTCGGCGAGCATGGTCTTCTCCTTCTTGTCCAGCTCCCTCGTCATATTGCGCAGGGCCTTCTTCTCCTCGGCAAGGGTCTCCTCCATCTTGGTCAGTTGCTCGTTGAGCTTCTCCAGGCCCTTCATCTCCCTCTCGAACTCCTTGCGACCGGCGGCCAGCACCTTCTTCTCCTCTGCCATGGACTCCTTTTCTGCTACAAACGTCTCCTGCTCCAGGGTGAGTTTCTCGGCCACGCGGTCGAGCTCCTTCTCCTTCTTGTCGAGGGTGACCACCTTCTCGTCCAGCTCTTCCGACAGCTTGTCCAGGCGCTTTGCCTCGTGCGCGAAGCTCTTCTTCTCCGAAGAGAGCTTCGTCT
>LSSH01000104.1 GCA_001595885.1 Candidatus Proteinoplasmatales archaeon SG8-5
AGGGCCGTTACCTGAAGTATCGGGCTCCCAAGACCGGGGAGGTCAGCGACATCGCGCTCTTGCCTACCATCAAGGCCGCCATCATGCACTCCAAGGGCGGCAAGATAGAGGTGAAGAAGCGGGATTACCGCGAGAAGGTCCGCCGGCGTAAGATATCCACGCTCATCTGCCTTGTGCTGGACGCCTCCAGCTCGATGGTCATGGACGCGAAGATGAAGAGCATCAAGGACGCGCTGGAAGAGCTGATGTTGGACGCCTATCAGAAGAGGGACCGTATTTCGCTGGTCAGTTGTTACGGACGGCAGGCCGAGGTCGTCCTTCCTTTCACTTCCAGCATCGAGAAGGGCAAGCAGTACATCGAGAAGCTCGCCTTCGGCGGAACCACGCCGCTCGCAGCCGGCATCCGCCAGGGTCTAGAGAACCTCCGGGCCAAGCTGAGGATAGAGAAGGACACCAATCCCCTCCTCATCGTGGTCACGGACGGCTCGGCGAACACGCCCATCGTGCCCGGCCAGGATATTGAAACGGAGATCCTGGACACGTGCATGTCGATAGAGCGCTATCACATTCCGACCCTCATCATCGACGTCTCCAGGGAGGGTTCGAGGCTCGCGCGGGAGATGGCGGAGGTCGCGGGCGGCGTTTACTATCACCTGGAGCACGCCGAGGCCTTCGAATCCGTCGTCAACATCGAGGACGCCATCGACTTCGACCGCGTGCTCGAATACGTTTCAATAGGCCTCGTCGACCCGAATTTCAAGGGTGCGGTGTTCCCGGCCAAGAGGGAGCCGGTGGTCCGCGGCGTCCTGGAGTTCGTGGACGCGCTTTCGCTGGAGTTCAGGGCCATCGACTGCGCATCGGGCTGCGACCCCAGCGACCCTGAATCCTTCTGCTACGAATGCCGCCTCCGTTACCTGGACGCGGCCGAACCACCCGAGTTCAAGACCGTTCTGCGTACATTCCCTATAATCCAGCTGGACAAGGAGCACACCACCAAGGACATGATGGGCGAGATATACATCCGCTTCCTGGCGACCTCGAGCGACCTCTCCGAGGTGAACCGCGGCGTTCTTTACGTGGAGAACATCGACCAGCTGGACAAGAACATCGGCAAGATACTGGCACAGACGCTCCGCGACCGCGAATTCACGCTGGAGAAGGACGGCAAGTCAATGACCTTCCCCTGCAAGTTCTCCCTCATCGGTACGCTGAGCAAGAAGGACACGAAGATTAACACCGAGCTTGAGAAGCAGATAACCATCCTCGTGTCCGGGGAGGAAGAGGCCGACGATCTCGAGTACCGGACCAAGTACATCCAGTACAAGAAGGATTACGATGCAGACCCTGCCGCCTTCCAGACACGTGTGGACCGTGCGCGCCGGGAATGGATAATGGATTACCTCCGCGCCAGGAAGATCATGCCCACTGTGACTTTGCCAGAGGCGCTTGAAAGGGCCCTCGACCGGTATTCGACCGTGATGAGCCCCGACGAGTGCTTCCCGCCGAAACTGAAGGGGCTGGCCAAGGTGATGGCGGCACGTAACCTGAAGACTGAGGTCAGCGACGCTGACGCGGCAGAGGCCATTGAGGTCCTTAAGCGCCAGGAAAGGCTGCTGGGCGAAGGCGAGATAGACATCCCGCCGGTGTTCCAACCCTTCGTCGGCGTGGCAGAGGCCGTGGCGGAGGCCGAGGTGCTCAAGGATAAACTCTTGCTCCTGCTCGTATCAATGGAGGAGATGGGCGGTGCCCTGATCCGCGGTTATGGCCCGGATGCGGTGAGGAGCGCGCTCAGGTACCTTCAGGAGATGGAATTCACTATCCGGACGTTAAAGGGCTGCAAGCAGTCGTGCGACCCTATCAGGCCGGAAGAGTTCTGTCCCGAGTGCCGCATCAAGTACGAACGCGATGAAATTGAAATCACGGAGGAGAAGCTGCCGGTCGTGTTCCTGCCCAAGGACGCGGACGTGGCTGCGTTGAAGGGCAGCGTCTTCGTCAACTATGTCATCAGACCCAACCTACTGACCAGGGCTCACAGAGGCATCCTGTTCGTTGATAACTTGGACGAGTTGAACACGGAGGTCGAAACAGCTCTGGCCAGTGCATTGACCACAGGCAAGAACACGGTCGAGACGGAAGGCAAGGTCGTGGAGCAGCCGTGCCGCATTTTGCTCATCGCCACGATCGCCGACCCGGACGCAGACATACACCCGTTGCTGTTGGGCAGATTATCCGTGTTGCTGGAGGCCACGCCGGAGGATCGTACGCTCATACGCCTCAGGGCGCTCGAGTACCTGGAGGAGTTCGGAACGCAGCCGGAGCTCTTCAGCAGCGGAATCATGGCCAGCAAGGAGGAGTCAAGGAAGAACGTTCTCACAGGTCAGGAGCTGATGCCTGAAATACAGATATCGGACACCCAGCTCGACCTGATCGCGCGGATGTGCGCCGAATTCGACGTTGAGGGAAACAGCAACGAGTTCCGCATCGAGAGCGTGGCCAAGAGCCTTGCCGCGATGAACACGGAGAGGCGGGTGGAGGACGAGCACATCGTGAATGCGGCCCAGATGGTCATACCGCTATCCGCTTCCTCGAAGATGGAGACGCGTGAGGAGCTGGCCGAGTCAATTAGGCAGATGGTGTTACAGTATGCTTGAGGACCTCGACGATATCACTTTTGAGGACCTGTC
Organism: Candidatus Proteinoplasmatales archaeon SG8-5; assembly: GCA_001595885.1. GTDB lineage: Archaea > Thermoplasmatota > Thermoplasmata > SG8-5 > SG8-5 > SG8-5. The sequence continues at coordinate 2,685 of LSSH01000104.1, forward strand.
CAAGTTCCGGAAGAAAGAGGAGGCGCCCGATTTCCCGCTCGTGAGGATTGTGGGTCAGCAGCAGATGAAGCGCGCGCTCATGCTCTTGGCCTCCAACCCGGGGATAGGCAACATGCTGCTGGTGGGCGAGGCCGGTACGGGCAAGGGCACGGCGGCCCGCGGCCTGAAGACCCTGCTGCCCAACCTGGAGGTCGTGAAGGACTGCGAGTACAACTGCTCTCCGGGTGACAAGGACGACATGTGCCTGGCCTGCACCTCTAAGGCCAAGGGCAAGCTGGAGGTCACCGCCGGACCCACACCTCTCCTGGAGCTGCCCATCGGCGCATCCGAGAAGATGATATTCGGCAGCTTCGACCACAAGGGCAGGTTCAAGCCAGGCATCATCGGGAGGGCCAACAAGGGCTACCTCCTGGTTGAGAGGGCAAACCTTCTCGGCTCGGACATGCTGCTGAAGCTGCTGGACGTATCGGAATCGGGCGTCCACAAGTACAGGGAAGGTAAGAAGGAATACGTGCACCCCTCGAAGTTCGTCATCATCGGGACCATGAACCCGGAGGACGGCGAACTTGATGACGAAGTACTCGGCCGCTTCGGAATGGTCATCGAGGTCAGGTCCATCAAGGACATCGAGGAGCGCATCGAGATCGTCCGTAACGTGGAGACCTACAGGAACGACCCCAAGGACTTCGTGGAGAAGAGTAGGCGCGAGACCCTGGCCTTCAAGGAGCGAATAGCCAACTCACGCAACCTCATCAAACGCGCCGACGTCCCCAAGAAGGTCCAGACCGCCATAGACAAGGTGGCAAAACAGGTCAACCAGGACAACGATTGGGTGAAGGGCACGCTCCAGCAGGCGGCGCTGGCCAACGCCGCCTTCGACGACCGTATCTGGGTGACGGTGGATGACGTGGCCGAGGTCGCGGATATTGTGCTGGGGCATAGGGTCGAAGCCTAGTCGAGCAATCGTTTTTGACCTGTTATTGACTGATGTTCGCTGATGTTCTGGCTTGCTTCGAGGCAGCCCAGGTATTTTCCGTCAGAGGCGCGCAGCGCATGGTACTCGATCAATATCTTCTGCTCTTTCCCGTCGGGACCAATGGGCAGGTCGATCCAGAACCTGGCCTTATCACGCTGGCCATCCTTCATCTCAGATAATATCTGCTCTACCTTGTCAACGCTCTTTTGCGGGTGGCAGTTATGTACGTCTTTTCCTACGACGCCTTCTGGTCTTTTGAAAATCCGGGACTCATGCTTGTTCCAGGCCAATACTTTATCCTCTGCGTCGACAACCGAGAATTCAACGGGTAACGTATCAAGGACCGCTTCGAGCACTTCATCAGGTAAATTGCCGATCATAACCCTACCTCCAATAAAACATACTGGTTTAGAATAAATATTCTTTCCCGAAGTCCTACCCGAACTTTCTCCCAGTGTGGGTGAACGCGCTCCTTTTCAGGTTTATGTACTTCTGCTCGTCCTTGCCTATCTCGTTCCCGCAGGGGCACTTAATCATGTTGCCGTCATGGATGCTGTTATCCTCCTGGATGCGGCTGGGCCAGAGGTGGCGCACCTGGCCCTTTCCAATCTTGAGGTATCGGAACAATTTGGTCTTGCATTTAGCACATCTGATGGTAATCAATTTTGACCCACCCCGCCCTGACAGGCGAGGTTGCCGAATCTCTCATCTCACCCAGCCAGTTCATCGAACTGGCCTTACGACCCCGCCCTCACAGGCGGGGTATGAATGAGTTATACCTATAGGAAATCTTCCAAGGTGAGGGGTTTGTCCGTCTTTATAACTTTGGGCTCGTCCTTCTTCTTCTTAGACGAGGACTTGGCTTTTTCTTCATAGCTGAACAAAGACGCCTGCTGGCTGCCTGTGAGCAGTTCCTGCACGTCCCAACCGAAGACGTCGGTGATTCTGGCGAGGGTCATCGCGACCCGGCGGGCGTAATATTCGTAATCGGGTGTGAACTCGAACTTGCGGCCGCTTATGTACGGCTCCACCTCCTGCGGCGATTTGCGCGAGTCGACGACTATCCAGCTCACCTTCATGCCCGGCACGAAGTCGTAGCCCATCTCCATGAGCTTCTTCGCGGTTTGAACGGTCGATTGCGAGTCCGGGTCCTTGTAGCGGTCGAAGCTGCGGCACGTTCTGGACACCACCAGGCCCTCTGTCTGCGCATTGCCCTCGGCAACGTCCTTCACGAGATCTCTGGCTAAAGCCACGGCGCCGTCGATGTCGCGGTCCAGAAGCTTCTCGAATACCTGGGTGAGGGCGTCGCTCTGCATGTCGAACGAATCGGTGCGGCGGGTCTCGTACCCGCGGACGATGGTCTCGGCCTCGGGCCAGGCCACGCGCCCGACATACCGCTTCTTCGCGCCGTGGGAGAACAGGGGGTCGATGACCTTCTCGAACTCAAGTGTCGCGCCCTCCTTCGAGTACCGCTCGGCGATCCTCTCTCCCACCTCCAGGGCCTCGTCCAGGGTCTCGCCGGGAGATTGGAAGAACACCGAATCGGTGTCGCCGTAGATGACCTTCAGGCCCTCCTCCTCCAGCTGTTCTATGATGCCCTTCGTGTTCTCGCGGGCGAAGGCCGTGATGCTGGCGCCAATCTTCGGGTTCGTGAAGCGGTAGAAGGCGCTTGCGAACACGCCGTAGACCGCGTTCATGAGTATCTTGACCGCGAATTGAAGCCCGTCATAGTAATCCTTCTCCTCCTTGGTCTTCGCCCTCTTCATCCTGGCCTTGATGTCGTCGCGTTCGGCCATCAGGTTTTCCAGCATGCCGGGCAGCAGTCCTTCCCTCGTTTTCTTGTCCAGATAGGCTACCCCAGGTTCCGGGCTCCGGACCTTGCCCTCTGAATCGAGTGTGGTGAAGCAGATGTTCTTGGCTATTATGAGGCTCGGGTACATGCTCTTGAAGTCGAGGACGCACACCCAGTCGTATAGGCCAGGTTCGATCGTGTGCACGTAGCCGCCCTCGATTGGCCTCTCCTTGGTGTGGCCTCCGGTCATGGGAACGCCCACCCTCGGGTCATGGCGGTCGGCGATCCTGATGAGGAGGGAATCTATGAGCTGTGACGTTCGGCCGTTCACCACGTCGTCCAGCGGGAGCATTGAGACGGTGGCCAGGTCCATGCCCCGCTCGATGATGGTCAGCCTCTGCAGTATCTTGAGGGCGAGTTCAGCGTCCTTGATGCAGTACTTGATGACCTTTTCACTATCGTCGGTCCACTCCCGGTCTATCATTGTCGGGTTGACATCCTCCTTCTCCTCGCCCAGGACCAGCTTCGATACGGCGTTGAGCGTTTCCTGCTTTGGCCGCAGCTCCATCTTCGCGGCCCACCAGGCATCGGCGATTATGCGGCCGTGCAGTCTCCAGAAGCGATTGCTCACAAGCCTCAGGGTCCCGCCGTCCCGGCCTATCCTGACCGGCTCGAGGCCGTGTTCCTTGGCCCTCTCCAGGACCAGGGGGATGTCATAGCCGTCTATGTTATAGCCGGTGATTACGTCGGGGTCCTCCTCGTTGATGTAGTCGATGAAATCACTGAGCATGCTCTTCTCGTCGCTGGCAAAGCTCTTCTTCCTGATGCGCTTGCCCGATGACACAGCACAGCATATTGTGTATATCTCGTTCGTCTGGATGCTGTTCTCGACGTCAAAGCTCATTATCTTCAGGTCGGGCTTGAACGGCTCGATGTTCTCGAATCTCGATGCTTTGACCACGATGTCGGTCGTATACTTCCCGCTGTTGATCTCCTCACCCGTGACCTTGACGCAGCTGGCCAGGTCCATATCGTAGATGAACCGGTGATGGAAGGGTATGTCCGCGGCAAGCGACGTCGTGAACCTCTGTCTATAATCCGGCACCTCCCAGGGCCTGAGGATCGTGATCTTCGCGGCCCTCCGGACCTCGCCCTTATAGAATAATTCCGCATCCTCGATGCTGACGACGTTCGGGTTCTTCTTCATCTCAGCCAGCTCGGTTGACTTCGGCTCGACGGCGTAGAAATACGGCTTGAAGCCCTCGTACCTGATGGTGATGGACTTGTTCCTATCCGTCTTGCCGAACAGTTCAACTGTCACGTCGTCGCGGTCGTAGGTCGCGGTGATGAGCCTGACCTTCCACGATTTCATCGTCTATCTCCTCGAGACTATCGTGATGATGTCGTTCTCCTTCAGCTCGTGATCCGCGCCGATGACGCGCTTCGTCCTGGCGTCGATTGCCCTGATGAAGCCGTCGCCTATCTCGGTGTGTATCTTGTAGGCCAGGTCCTTGGCGCTGCTGCCCCGCGGCATGAGGTGTACGTCGGGAAGGACTCGGCCCTCCTTGTCCGTCAGCTTGTGCTCGTCCTCGACCGGATACACCGGTATGAGGTCGAGCATCTCGAAGACGCCGGACTCAAGGCACTTCTGCACCCCGGTGCCACCGAAGGTCCCGAAGAACTTGTCGATCTGCTCCAGGCCCTTGAGTTGTGCTTCGGTGAGCCTGGATTTGTCTGGTATCCCGAACGACGTCGAGCCCATCTCGTATTCGATTAACCCCGCCTTGGCCGCCTTTCGGAGGGCGAGCTCGTACTCGGCCGAGGTGGGTATCACTATCGCATCCTCAAGCGACATCAGGTTGTTCAGGAATTCCTCGGGTGCGAGGTCGCATTTGTTGGCCGCGATGATCATGGGCTTGCCGAACTCGCGTATCCTCGTGCAAAGGCTCAAGAGCTCATCCTCAGACCATTTATCCGGTTGCCCCTCCAATCCGGATTTCCTTATCGCCCGGGCGATCTGGCTTTCCGTGATGGCCAATCCTGTCAGCCGCTCGTGCAGGAGCCGTTCGAGCTTCTCGCCCTCCAGCGAGCTCTGCCGGGATATCCTCTTCCAGTCCTTCTGGATTATCGACATGAGCCAGTATGATATCTCCCTATCGAGGAATCCCACGTCGTCCAGGGGATCGTGCGTTCCGACTTTGCAGGGCGTGCCATCCGCCGTGGTCCCGCCGCTTGCGTCGACGATGTGGATGAGCGCGCTCGCCTGCCTCAGGTCGTCGAGGAACTTGTTGCCAAGGCCCTTCCCCTGCCACGCATCCGGAACCAAGCCCGCGACGTCGATGAGCTCGACGGGGATGAGCCGGGTTCCGTTCTCGCACTGGGAGTTGTTGGGCTTGCATTCCATCCCATACTCGGTGCACGGGCACTTGCCCCTTACATAACCCACTCCGATGTTGGCATCGACGGTAGTGAAGGGATAATTGGCTATCTCTGCCGGAGCCATCGTCACGGCTGCGAAGAAGGTGCTCTTGCCGACGTTCGGCTTTCCGACTATACCTATGTCCATATATTGCCTCCAACTGGTAAAGTCGCCTCGACAAAATATGATTTCATTGGCTGCGGTCTTAATTTGTCGATCACTGCCACCCCTATATCCAAGGTTTGCCCCCTGTCCATTATTGCGCTCTGCCTAATTAAATTTGGCCGGCCTTTTGCCGGGTTTCCTCGTCCAGAACAAGGTAAGGGTCACAAGGAACAGGATTGCGAGTGGTACTGTGAACACCAACATGGACTCCAAGCTGACGCCGAATAGAAGCCAGCTGACGTTCTGGATCGATGGCCAGAACACGGGATTGAAATCGTGGGTGAAGATGTCCAGGATCACATGGCTCACCGTTCCGATGCCCGCAGACAATAGTGCCCAGGCGGGATTCGTTGGTGCCCTGGTCACGTCGATGCCTGCGAAGATGTGCCAATCGTGCTTTATGTGTTTCTTGAACCAGCGGCCGATCGGCGGAACGAGAAAGTACGCGATGATGAGGACGATGAGGATATCGATGGTCAGCGCCCCGAGGAGCGAGTGCATCGCACCCCTGGCGTCGGCGTGGGGAACCCCGAGCAGCATTAGGAAAACGAGTTCGATGTCGGGTATCATGGCCCCCCAGCTGAGGCACATGAAATGGAGCTTCCGCTTCTTCAGAAGGAAAACGGGCCATGCGAATCCGAGGTGGAAGGGCGTGTAGGGCATTGTGCAGTGATTGCCGTCGATTATGTAATATTTTGTGAGTGATTTTCAACATAAGGGTTATATAAACAATCTCCGCTTTTCAGGTGGGCGTTGACATGGTGAAAATGCCGAGCGGGAGAATTGTAAGGACCCTATTTGGAGGAGAGGGGTCTCTCAACACCGCGGTGGGATATCTGAAGACCGGCTCCATTGACGGGCTGGTCAAGACCAGCTTTACCCGGGACGGCGAGGCCTCGGTCGGCCACCTGGTGACCCGGAAGGGAAATCCCTACCTGGCTTTTCATGAAAGCGACGGCGAGATCTACGGCGAGGAGGCACTGTACGAACTTGCCAGGGACTCGATGAGCGAGGACTGCATCATCGAGATCCGCTCCTATTCGTACAAGTCATCGTCGATCTCTGTCAACCACCTCGGCGAGTCCCATCCAGACGCGAGCCTGGACCACGAGCACGACATCGACACCATCATCGACGTGGTGGCCGACGAGGAGAAGGACCGCATCAAGCACGCCATGAAGCTGGATGAGGAGAAGAAGATGCGCGACAAGGTTCTGAAGGAAGCGGACGAGGAGCTCAGGCTGCGTTCCGGTGAGCTGGAGCAGGCCCATCTCGAGGCGCTGGCCAGGACCGATGACTTCGAGAAGATGCGCGATGAACTGGAATCGGTGCGCATGGGCAGCGTCGCCCTGCTGAAACAGCTGACCTCGGATAAGAAGGGATTGACAGAAGAGGACATCATGGCTGCGGCGGACCGCAAGGTCGAGGAGATGCGGCTTGACGCCAAGGCCGAGGAGATAGAGAACCGCGCCCACCTGCTCGACGAGAAGGAGAGGAGCCTTCGCAAGAAGGAGATGGTGCTGGCCAAGGAGGAGGAGGTCATCAAAACGAGGGAAGCGGACATGGCCTCGAAGGAGAAGCGGCTGGCCAAGGAGCGGGTCGAGCTGGAGAACCTTTGGAACGATATCTCCGAGGAGACGAAGCAGCAGAACATCACGAGGGTCGATTTGGAGAAGAAGCTCGAGGATTACGTGAAGAAGGAAGCCCTCCTTCTGAAGATGGAGGACCGGTTACAGAAGAAGGAGAAGGAG
>LSSH01000105.1 GCA_001595885.1 Candidatus Proteinoplasmatales archaeon SG8-5
CAGGGTCGTTCATGAAGTGCACCTCGTCTAAAATGAGAATACCGACGTCGGATATGCTGGCTATGTCGGTAAGGGCCATATTACGATACACCTCGGTGGTCATGACCAGTATCTGCGCTCCGGGATTTATCGAGACATCGCCGGTCAGTATTCCCACTCTGTCTTCGCCGAACTGTTCGACGAAATCCTTGTATTTTTGGTTGGAAAGGGCCTTGATGGGGGAGGTGTAAACAGACCGCTGGCCATGCGCGGTGTAGAAGTCAATGGCATACTCTGCTATCAGCGTCTTACCGGTTCCGGTGGGTGCAGAAACCACTACTGAATCGTCGTTGGTTATGTAATCGCAGGCCAGCACCTGAAAGCGGTCCAGAGTAAGTCCTTGAAACTCCATGGGCAGAGGTAAGGGAACTATTGTTTAAAGGGATGAGGGCACCAGCGAGATACAGAGACTGGTCATCGCGCGGGTTGTGCCGGGGGTATAATTCCGACAATTATGGAACACTTGGACGAACCTGTCAATGATTTTATATAATTCCGCCTGCTTTTGTTTATATTGCAAGCTGAGGAAGTGGTTAGATGAAAAGGGCAATATTGAGCATAATCATAGCAATCATATTGGTCGCCGTGGTCGTCGGGGTGGCGGTCGTCAAGGACCAGCAGGATAGCGACCCGTCAGACTTCGAGCCGGTGACCAGCGTGACCGAGCTGGTCGAATCCAGCAACGAGTTCTCCTTCGAGATGTATCGAGAACTAATAGACGGCGACGAGAACGTCTTCTTCTCTCCATACAGCATCACGACGGCCCTGGGCATGGCGTACGAGGGCGCCAGGGGGCAGACGGCCGAGGAGATGGCCGCCGTCCTCGGCCTGCCGACCGACAACCAGACCAGGTGGGACCTGATGTATTCATATCAAGGGTATTTCAACCTGGACAGCGGCTCCTACGACCTGTCGACAGCGAACGCCTACTGGCTAAGGCAGGGAGCTGACATGTTGGAGGCGTACGGGGCGGCCATCGAATCCTATTATCTGGCCCATGGGGAGGAACTGGACTTCGTCGGTGACCCGGAGGGCTCCAGAAAGACCATAAACACATGGGTGGAGGAGCAGACGAACGGCAGTATAGAGGACCTGATACCCCAGGGCGCCATCGATCCGCTGACCTATCTTGTGCTGACGAACGCCATCTACTTCAAGTCGGATTGGAAATACCAGTTCGACCCTGAGGCCACCTACGAAACGGTCTTCCACAAGTCAGACGGGGGGGACGTCACGGTCGACATGATGATGATGGACGACGAGGACATCGAGTTCAACTACACCGAGAACGATGACTGCCAGATGCTCAAGCTGCCCTACAAGGACGACGAGCTGGCCATGTACGTGCTGCTGCCCAAGGAGAACGACATCACGGCCTTCGAATCCGTTCTTGACAACGATTACCTGGACGGCCTGAAGGACGACCTGGGCCCCGAGTACGTAAGGATATTCCTTCCCAAGTTCAAGTTCGAGCAGAAGTATGGCCTGAACGACATCCTGGCAGGCATGGGCATGCCGACTGCTTTCACGGAGAATGCCGACTTCTCCGGCATAACGGGATCCGTCCCGCTCGCGATCACCGATGTCATACACCAATCCTTCGTGGAGGTGAACGAGGAGGGCACGGAGGCCGCGGCCGCCACCGCGGTCATCATAGGCGAGTTATCCATCTCGCCGCAGCCGCCGGTGTTCAACGCCGACCATCCCTTCATCTTCTTGATCGAGCACGAAGCAACGGGCCAGATACTGTTCATGGGCAAGGTGGAGAACCCTGCAAGTTGATCAATTATTGATCAACCAAGCGCACCGGGCAGACAGGGGATGTCGATGAAGCTTGTTCAGAGGTATGCACCCGCCTTCGGTTGATATAATGGCCGTCGCATGGGCGCGGTCGAGGATTTATCTAGCAAATACGAGAGGCGGCTCGTCGAAGATGAGTCGAGATGGTTAGGGGACGGGCCAGGTGCAATGATTTTAATGCCGCTTTTCCCCGCAGCCCCAGCAATACGTGTCGGTCTCGTAGATCTTCCTGCCGCAGACCGGGCAGGGCAAGGACTTGGGCGTGACGCGCTTAGATATGTCGTCCACTGCCTTCTTGGCCTCGTCCGCGAGTTTCCGTGCGGTCTCGGAGGCCTTCTCACCGAAGTCCTTGGCAAAACGCCGCGTGTCCTCGGCGAACTTGTCCACGCTGGCCTCGAAGCGGTTGCCCATGGTCAGGTAGCCGCCGCAGTCGTTGCAGTACTTGGCCCCCTCCGCATTCGACTTCCCGCAGTTATAACAGTAAACCATCTTCTCACCGATGTGCTGAATGTGTTAAGTATTTATAATATATTTGTTAGTCATGCCCCTAAGCACGAGAGAGGATGAAATGGCCAAGATATTCATCGGTGTTGCCTGGCCCTATGCGAACGGGCCCATTCATGTCGGCGGCGTAGCCGGTTGCTACCTGCCCCCCGACATATTCGCGAGATATCATCGGATGAAAGGCAACGAGGTGCTGATGGTCAGCGGTTCAGACATGCACGGGACACCGGTCACGGTCCGCGCCGAGGAGGAGGGCGTGAGTCCCGAAGAGCTCGCACAGAGGTTCCACGAGGAGAACACCGCGGCGTTGGACAAGCTCGGTCTGATGCCCAGCTTCAGCCTCTGGCTCAGCACGGAGGACGAGGCGCACAAGGAGACGGCAAAGGCAATGTTCCTGCGGTTGTACGAGCGCGCGTTCCTGTACGAGAAGGAGCAGGAGCTGCCATTCTGCCCGACGTGCCAGCGCACGCTTCCCGACCGATATGTCGAGGGCACGTGCCCGTTGTGCGACTACGAGGACGCGCGGGGAGACCAGTGCGACGAGTGCGGCAAGCTCCTCGACCCAGACCAGCTGGTGAAACCCCGGTGCAAGACGTGCGATTCCGCACCCGAATTCGTCACTAGGTCGCACTTCTTCTTTAAACTCAGCGACCTGGAGGAGGACCTCAAGGCGTGGATGGCAAACAAGGATCACTGGAAGCCGCACGTGCTCAACTTCTCGAAGAACTACCTGGAGATGGGGCTCAAGGACCGCCCCGTCACAAGGGACACCAAGTGGGGCATCGAGGTGCCCATCGAGGGGCACGAGAACAAGCGCATATACGTGTGGTTCGAGGCGTTCATGGGCTATTACTCGATGGCTGTCGAGTGGGCGAGGCGGTCTGGGAATCCCGATGCCTGGAAGGACTACTGGCAGAACCCGGATTGCCGTCATTATTACTTCCTTGGGAAGGACAACATACCGTTCCATACCATATTCTGGCCGGCAGTGCTCATGGCTCACGGCGACCTTCAGCTTCCTTACGATGTCCCGGCGAACGCGTTCATGAGGTTCGAGGGGGCGCAGTTCTCGAAGTCGAGGGGCATATCGCTGGCGCTCAAGGACATACTGGAGCGGTTCGATGCCGACGCACTCAGGTATTACATCACCAATGTCATGCCCGAGAACCGCGACGCCGACTTCTCCTGGGACGAGCTGATAGCCAAGAACAACAACGAGCTCGTGGCCACGTACGGCAACTTCGTGCACCGCACCCTATCGTTCACTCACAAGAACTTCGGGGTGATACCTCCGTCCATACCCCCTGATAATCCTGATAGGGAGGCTGTTGAGGAGATTAAACGCTGCTCTCACGATGTGGCTGCATTGCTAGAAAAATGCGAGTTCAAGCGCGGTATCAAGCGCGCGATGGAACTGGCGCGCTTCGGCAACCAATACCTGGATGCGCAGGCCCCATGGAACCAGATAAAGGAGGACAGGGACAAGTGCGGTAAAACGCTGTACACCGCCATCCACATCAGCCGCGCCCTGGCCGTCATCATGGCTCCGTATTTACCGTTCTCCTCCCAAAGGCTGTGGGAGAGCCTGGGCGAGGAGGGCGACATTGCCGAGGTTTCATGGGACGAGGCGCTGGCGGCCCCCGAGGCCGGGCGGACGCTGGCAGAGCCGAAGCCATTATTCGAAAAACTGGAGGAGATGAAGATGGAAGACCGAGTGGAGAAGGAATGGCCCGCCGACATGGGCCGCCTGGACCTGAGGATAGGCGAGATCGAGAGCGTTGAGGACCACCCGGATGCCGATAAGCTCATTGTCATGCACGTGAACATCGGCAAGGGGACAAGGCAGCTGGTGGCCGGGTTGAAACAGTATTATTCCAAAGAGGACCTCGCAGGCAAGAAGATCGTTGTCCTGTGCAACCTGCAGCCGGCGAGGCTGAGGGGGGTGGAATCACAGGGCATGCTGCTGGCCGCGGTGAAGGACGAGGACGTTTCCATCCTGGTCCCGGAGGGCGATGCCGCTCCCGGTGATGAGATCAGGGGCACGTTCGGCCACGGCGGGCTTCTCAGCTTCCCTGATTTCAAGAAGATGAAGCTAGAGATCGCCGCCGACGGATACGCCGAGTTCGTCGGAAAGGACGGCGGCAGGTTCCAGCTCCACACCTTGACAGCCAAGGTCAGGCCGGACAAGGCAATGCCGCCCGGAGCAAAGATCGAATGAGGCTGGACCTCCACGTCCATTCCACACGTTCCCCTGATGGCACGGTAAGCCCCAGGGACATACTGAAGATTGCCAAGAAGCGGAAGCTGGGCGGGGTCGCCATCACCGACCACAACAGCCTGAAGGGCTCCTTCGAGGCCCGGTCGATGGCCAAGGAGTTCGGCCTGGTCGTCGTGAGGGGTCTGGAGATATCCAGCGACATCGGGCACGTGCTGGCCTACGGCATAGACGAGGAGATACCCAGGGACCTGAGCGTCGGGGAGACAGTTGCCAGGGTCAGGAAGGCGGGTGGTTTTGCCTCGATAGCCCACCCGTACCGGTGGTGGTCCGGGGTCGGGGAGAAGGCGGCCGTTCGTTCAAGACCGGACGCCCTGGAGGTAATGAACGCCGGCTCCACGAAATTGCACAACAACATGGCCAGGAAGTTGTGCAAGAGGATGAAGGTCCGCAGGACCGCGGGTTCTGACGCACACGTCCCGGAGGGAGTTGGCCGGGCTTATATCACGATCGAAAACGTGGGTTCGGAGGAAGCCGTTCTGGAGGAGATACGGAGGGGCAGGGTGAAGACCTCCGGGAAGAGCCGCACCGCTCCCGAATCCGTACAATACGGTTATGAGGTCATAACTGCCTGGGCCAAAAGGGGATTCAAGAGGATGTGAGTTCCCGAAATTTCTAGGGCCAGGCCTATCGTTAAAACTCTCAGAAACGATGTTAATTTAAAGTGCGCTTTCGAGCTTCGATGTGTTGTCCTTGAGTATCTGGAGCAGTTTCTCGTCAGCCTCGTCAAGGTCCGCCTTGAGCACCAGGACGGCCTTCTGGCTGACAACTCCTATCGCCACCTTCGACTGCTCTAGCATAATCGAGACTATGCGCAATCTCTCCTTGAGCTCCGAGGTCGCTGTCTCGGCCGCGCCAAGGAGTATAGCAGACATGGCTACGAAGGTCTCGGCGTGCGCCCCCTTGGGAACATTACCAGCTATATGCATACCGCTCCTGGACACGAGAACCGCGTCCGAGATGCCTTCGTTCTGCTTTATCTTGTCAAGTATTTCTTCCAGCGCCACTATGTTTGCCATTCGAAACACCAAAGGCTCCTGTTCCTCACTTTCTTAGTCGGGATAAACCATCCTATTGATAAATGTTTTGCAAGAATGAGAACTTCCGTTACTAGGATGTTATATGTCGGACCCCAATTCTTTTTTATGCAAACATTTATATCTTACTTTGACAATATAGATTCGCTCGGACGAGCTTGGGATTGGGATGCAGCATGACGTGTAAGTATCATTATCGAGGTGGCCTTTGCGCGAACAGCCAGGTGCAGAGCCCTTTTTGCGCGGGCGAGGATAATTGCGGGGTTATCATAGGGGCCGCGGGGGCGAAGGAAGAGGCGTGCAAGACCGAACTGGTCGATGCGAAGGACGAGCTCAGCCAGTGGCTGGGCGTGTACTGCCCCCATTACCAGAGGTTCTTTTGCACGGGGGAGACGGACGGCTGCAAGACCGGCTGCTGCGCCACTCCCGATGATTATCACAGGAGCCTTGTCGAGACAATGGAGCGGTTGAAATGAGCGCGGCAAAGTGCAGGCACATTGACGATTCCGGGCTGTGCCACGGCACATATGACGGTTTCGGCTGCATCGGCGACAAGTGCAGGGACCCGACGGCTGGGCCTCCGCAGGACCAGTGCACCTATATGCGCGGCGACGGCTACTGTAAGAGGTTCAAGAAGTTCCACTGCGACAGCGACAGGTGCATAGATTACGTCCCCTGCTAGTCCAGCGTTGAGGTCCTCACTCGTTCTTCATATTCCACGGGCAGGACACCGTAGGCCTCTATCCTCCTGATCTCAAGACCTCGTCTTCCGGCTTCGGCGAGCAGTTCATTGGACGGGACCTCTATGCCGTCGACGCCGCCGTCCAGGGCACCCAGTTCTATGTCGAACCTTGACTCCAGGGAGGCTCGGGGGCGGAGCGAGCCGAGTATTATCTTCGTGTCCGGCAGCAGTGCCCTGGCATGACTGACCACCTTCTTCACTTCCCCGCCGGTGGGCGGGGTAAGGTTCTCCAGGACAGTGCCCTTGGTGGGCCGAAGGACGATGATGGCCAGTGTCGATATCCTGATGTGCGAGGCAAGCATCTCGACGGCTTTGAGCTCGCCCTTCAACTCGCCGTCGTGGAGGCCAACGCATACGTGCGGGCAGATGTGTGGAATCCCTCCATCCCGTAGGGCTCTGAAGGTTGCCAGGTAGTCTTCGGGTGATGCGCCGATGCCGAATATGTGTTCCACGGTCCCGGCCTCTCCGACCATCTCCATGGAGGCTATGTCCACTCCCGCTTCGGCTATGGACTCGGCTGTCCCCCGATCGACAAGACCCGTGTGGAGCTTGATTATCAGCCCCATCTCGTGGGCTTCCCGGATCGCCGGCAGGTATTCCTTGAGGTCCAGGATGCTGCCGTCGGCGTCGCAACCGCCGCTGATCAGGATCCCCCTTGCTCCATCTGATACCAGGCCCTTGCAGAGAGTTACGAAGTCCTCGGGTGAGTTTGCCGGCTCCATGTCCTTCAGGTATTGGCCGTCGCAATGGCGGCAGCTCAGGGCGCAGGCGTCCCCCGATATGGATATCGATGGAAAATCAGGCCAGACATAATAGGCCCTGAGGACGTTCCCGCGAATGGCATCACCCCTCGGCCTTGTCCCCTGAGGTCTCTTCCTCGATGCCCTCGAACTTCTCACCGCACTGGGGGCAGAAGTTATGGCTTTCGGAGACCGAGGAGCCGCAGGTCGTGCACGTGAATTCGCCCTCGTCCTCAGCCGGTTCGGGTTCCCTTGAGTCCTCCTCACCGAGTGCCTGGGCCTTCTCCGCCTCCAGCTCCGCCTGCCATTCCTTCCTCTTCTCCTTGGCCGTTCCGAGCCACCAGTAAAGGAGCACGATGATGAAGAAGAAGGAGCCGATGTTGCAGAAGCTGTTGAGCAGGTTGGCCGGCACGACCAGCATGAAGACCCTGCTCTGTGAGGCCGTGATGGGGCCGAAGTTATTGGTCGTGTTCACCGACACGTTGGCATATTGGAGCGTGAATTTGTGCCAATAGACGTCGCTGCTAGATATGTCGATCGCATAGATGTAATCCTTGCCGTCGGACGCGTCCGTGTCGTTTAGGTCCGCCTCGTCCATTGTATAATAATTGGTATTTCCGACCGAACCCTGGGTGAGGGCCAGTTCTATGGTGATGTCGTCAACGGATTCGTTGCCCATGTAGGTCACCGAGAACGTGCACGTCGCCCCGGCCTCGGCTATGTACGGGTCCACTGTTCCGTCGTGAAGCTCGAGGTTCTCTGATTCCAGGGCCGGGGGTTCGTTGTTGAAGAGCGTGTAGGTGGTGATGCCCGCCAGCACTATGCCCAATACTATAAAGATGGTCAATCCGGAAATGATGAGCCACTTGAACTCCCGGACCCCGAAGATGTACAGCAGCAAGAATGAAACGACGACCAGAAGTATCTGCATGACCGCTATCAACAACACGGTCACGCCGGGTATGCTCATGATGCCGACCGTCAATCCGATGTCGACGATGAAGACGAGGAACACGCCGATTATCTTAGCATTCTTCATCTTGTGGATATTGTCCAGTGCTGGTGGGAGCTTCATCACGGTTTTGAATGTTCTACCCATCTAAAAGGTTTGTGTCATGGATGGTCATTGGTTGTGTAGAACTCGACTCAGACGGGCAGATCCCGATAATGGGTTTGATGGGAACATCTTCAATACTTTCACTGACAGATGGGTGTCTTTATAGCTACCATTATCTAACAGTTACACCCAAAGATGGATGTTTTTATAGCTAACATGTGAAACAGTTACACCCACCGATGGATGTTTTTAAAGCTAACTTGTGAAACAGTTACATCCACCGATGGATGTTTTTAAAGCTAACTTGTGAAACAGTTACATCCACGTCTCCCCTTAACCCTTAAGTATCCACATCTGATTTTCCTGCCGATGCTTCGGGGATTGGATACCAGGGAGATAGAGCAGGTCGTGAGCCAGATATTGGGAGAGGGCGATACAGCTGATGGCGCCTTCCCCGAGAGCGGCATCATCGACGTCAAGGGCGATTTCACTCAGGACGATTTCATGCTCTTCGAGACCAATGGTTCGGATTTCAAGATGATGGCGGTTGACGGGGGCAGCGTTACCATACTCGACGGTGGTTCGTTCCTCGTTGCGGGGGTGAGGGTCGGCCAGGCCCTTTTCGATGGCCCCGTGTGCGACCGCGAGGCGTCCGGTGACCCTGAGATGCACGTGTTCGACATATCCCTGGCCAGTCTTCGGGACGCGTATTCGATATTCTATGATAAATCAGTGGGCGGTTCACCTCCGGATACTCCCCAGGGATTGGAGGAGGGCGTGGGCCGCATCAGGACGTTAATGGAATGGAAGATGGTCGAGCGGGTGCTCGACAACGGCCTGCCGAGTGGCTCGGTATTGGCCTTCGACGGGGCTTTGTGGGCAGGCATCAAGGGCATAGGCCAGATGCTCGGGCGGATAGTGAAGAAGGCAAACGAGGGCGGGATAATCCTCTGCGGCATCAGCAAGCGGAGCATGCTCACCCACAAGGGCCTGCCGCTGATACCAAAGGTCCAGATGGTGGGCGATGATTTTCACGAGAAGAAGGCGTGGTTCCTGCCCCTGGAGATCGGCTCCGGGTATGCGGAGAAGGAGTTCGGAAGGGTGTACGTGGCAAAGCTGCACCCCTATTCCAACCACGCGTTCAGGATAGACCTGGCACTGCCCGGAGGGGCCGACGAGGCCATGGGCAAGCTTGCGGCATTGAGCAACGACCCTACATATGTCGGTTACCCTTATCCGCTGGCGAGAGTGCACAACGACGTGGCCTTCGACCGCTCGGAGGTCGAGGAGATGCGGCATCTGCTGCGCAACCGCGCCCTGGAAAGGGGGATGGACCAGAAGAAGTGGCACCTGACGTTCCAGGAGTTCCACGAGGTGCTGGACATGAACAGGTGACAACATGACCGGTAAGGAAGCCAAGGACGTATGCCTGGGCCGGGTGACTGGCCGCGACGTGACCGAATTGGTATTCAGGTCGCGCAAGTCCGA
>LSSH01000106.1 GCA_001595885.1 Candidatus Proteinoplasmatales archaeon SG8-5
GGCCGATTTTATGAAGACCTCAATATCATCATCCGGCAGGTTGCCAAGTAAATCATCTAACACTTTTAAAACCTTTTTTAACGTCTCCTCGTCCGCAACAAGGGTGGCCTCCTCCTTCTTGACGATGTCGTCCTGCATCTTCACCTCTGTCAGTTTGCCCTCAAGTTCCCTGATCCTTCCCTCCAGCTCATGTTCCCTCTGTTGGAATCTCTCCTCAGTTTCCTTCATGACCTCGTCCTGGCTCTCACCCCTGGCGTAGGCGGCTTGGATCTCCGCCTGTTCCTTGACCCATTCCTCGCGGGCCTTCTTCGACTTCTTCAAAATTGACTTCAGCTCTTTCTCTTCAACCAGCCACTGCCCCTCGGCCAATACAAGTTGTTCCGCAGGAGCCTCGAGCGCCTCGAAGGTTTCCTTGTCCCTTTCAAGACTCTCCAATTCATCCTTCAACTGTTTCTCTGTCTGGAACAGGCTGGCCTCTCTTTTCTGTAATGACCTGATGCGCCTCTCCAGTTCCTCCTCCTTCTCCTTCAGGAACTGTTCCCTGGACTGCATCTTTACCTTCTCTCTTTCACGCCTCTCCATCTCCTCCTTGAATGCATCCAATCTGTTGTTTAGCTCCTTCTCCTTGTCGATCAGCTCGGCCTTGTGGTTCTCAAGGAGGTGGCGGTAAACCGAATCCATATTTTCGATATTGTCCTCAAGTGCCCGTATCTCGTCCTTTTCCGTGACTATCTCCTCGATCCTCTTTTCAACCTCGGCCCTTTTCTTGACTGCCTTGACGTTATCATCACCCAGGCCGACTAGGTCGGATTGCAGCTGGCTAAGTTTCTCCTCTGCTTTCTCAAGAGTGTCCTTACGAACTGAAAGCACCTTTCTCAAGGGTTCGGCCAGTTGTAAGATGCTCTGTTCCCTCTTCTCGAGCTCCTCTCTCTCCTCCGCACTTTCCCTTAGGTCCTGCAGGGTCTTTTCCTCGAGGTTGACATCCGGTGCCCCGATGACGTCCTTGAGTATCTCACTGGCCTTCGTGGTCTCGAACTTGTCGCTGGTTGGGTCGACGGCGCGCTTGGCCTCCAACTTCCTACCCCATTCAAGCAGTCGGGATAAGAACTCCTCGTCCTCCTTGCTGCGTATGACGCTCTTCTCCTCGTCCTTGAACCTCAAGCCGCAATTCGTACAGTGAGTGACGGTGGATTCCAGGACCGAACCGCAATACGGGCACACGATTGCATTGAAGTCCTCGGCCAGGGGTTCCGCGCAGTGCTCGCACTCGGTCGCATCACCTTCAATTATCGCTCCGCACTCAGAACAGACAACCTGTCCGTTCTTCGTATGCCCCCTTTTAGCCATGAATTGTACCGCCAGTATGGATAATACTAGACATTATGTGCTGCAATTGGATTAATTACTAAATATAAAACACTTTTCTACTAACAGGAATACGGTTGGCTTTGTCTAAATTATACCGATAGACTTATCATATATCCTAATATTTCTACAATCATGGCTCTCTTCATCATCCGTTACGGGGAGGTGGGGCTCAAAAGCAAGGCTGTACGACGCAGGTTCGAGAACGCTCTCAGGAGAAACATAGCCGAGAGGTTCATCCTGCAGAAGCTGGAGTGCAGGATAGAATTGGATTGGGGAAGGGTGTACTTATGGACAGATGAAACGGACAAGGCTGCCGAAATCCTGAGAAAGACCTTCGGCATCGTCAGTTTCAGCCGGGCAATCGAGTGTTCTTCGGATAAGCAAGATATTTGCGCAAACGCAGCGGCCCTGTCAAAACCGTTGTATAAAAATGGAATGAGCTTCAGGGTCAAAGCCAGGCGCACGGGCCAGCACGACTATACGAGCATGGAACTGGCAAAGGAAGCGGGTTCTGCGGTTTGGCTGGCGAATGAAGAGAGGGGGCCGAGCGTGAACCTGACGGATCCCGACCTGACCGTCTACATCGAGGTCAGGCAGAACAGAGCCTACGTCTTCAGCGAAGTGGTTCAAGGACCGGGCGGGATGCCCCTGGCAACCCAGGGCAGAGTACTCGGTTATGTCAATGACGGGAGGGGCGCGGCGGCCTGCTGGATGATGATGAAACGAGGCTGCAAAGTAATCGTCGCGACCGATAACGATGACCTAATCCGGAAGTTACGGGATTGGGACCCGAACATCAAGGTCGTCGATTCGGTTCCAATATCGGAGGTTATCGACCTCGCAAGAAAGTTCAAGGTTGATGGAGTTGTATTCGGTTGGAGCCTTGATGAATTTGAGTATTATCAAAGCCAGGTAGGTGAGATGACCTTGCCGATATTCCACCCCTTGATAGGCATGGGCGAATCCGATATCAACGAGCTTATCGGTCAGTTTATTTGATCTTCTTATCGTGGGCGCGCCTTGAAGGCCTGGCCTTTTCGACCCCCTTGCCCTTCCTGTGCAACGCCCTTCCGCGCTGACCCGCCGATGTAAGCCCCCTCTGAACCCTTCTCTTGTGCTGGGGCTCGCATATCCAGTTGATCTTCTTGTCGGCTTTGATTACCGGGTGATGGGGGTCCACGAGTATGACCTCGTAATACTTGCTCTTGCCGTCCTCTCCGACCCAGTAGGAGTTCAGCACTTCCATATTGGGGTAACGCTTGGCCGTTCGCTCCTCGGCGATGCGCTGGATGCTCTTGGCCATCGTGATCTTGCTAATTCCCTTTCGCTTGGCCCTCCTTCCGCCGCGGATTGTGGGCTTTCTAAGTCCCCCGCGCCTCACCC
The DNA here is from genome assembly GCA_001595885.1 of Candidatus Proteinoplasmatales archaeon SG8-5. GTDB lineage: Archaea > Thermoplasmatota > Thermoplasmata > SG8-5 > SG8-5 > SG8-5. The sequence continues at coordinate 2,752 of LSSH01000106.1, forward strand.
TGGCCCGGACGACCACATAACCCTGCTTGGCTCGAAAACCAAGTTCTCTCGCCCTGTCCAGTCGAGTCGGATGCTCCACGCGCACAAAAGAACCTTCTTTGCGCCATTCGATCATGCGGTTCCAGTTGAGCTCCTTCACGTAGGAGCCGGCAGGCTTCTTCCACGCCTGCCTCATGTGCCCGTACATACCGAGGGACCTGGGCATCTCCCTGGGCGTGCCCTTCGGCTTGGTGCCCTTGGGTGTGTCCCCGCCCTTCTTCTTTGCTGTCGGCTTTGCAGCAGCTTTCTTCGGTGCGGCCTTCTTTGCCGCAGGTTTCTTACCAGTTGTATCAGAACTATCGGGGGCCTTCTTGACCTCATCCTTGGCGATCGCCTTCGCCTTATCGGTTGCCATTTGTACACTTCCTTTCGGATGTTTGCGGATTCACCCTTTGGCCATTTCTCAGCCAGACACCATGATCTTCTCATCTGTGAGGCTCGAAGTCTTAGCTTTGGGGATCAGGTGTATGGCCATGACCGATAACAACCAACCCGAAGGTTGGATGTTTTCGGGCACATTTCCATGCGGGACTTATCCCGCGACTGCAAGCGCTGGAACTGGTGTTGATATAAAAAAGTGCCGATGTTTACAATTACCAGTCGATGGTCCAAACCGTGTCAAAGGGCACGTGGATCCAATATGCGTTGTCTGGATACATGATGTGTGTCAACGGAACCTCGGTAACCCTGTACGGCGCGCCTGGATCGAATATCATTATCATATCGAAACCGGTACCCCAAAGGGCGGTCTCGGCATCCATGGGAGTTGTCGTGGGATAACCCACGAGGTTCCATCCTGTGTGGAGTTGTATCGTCGTCGAGACCGGCATGTTTCCTTCGCCCACTGTCAGGGCGCCGTCGCCGTCATTGCTTGTCAGGTGTATCCAGAAGCCCATTGTGTTGTCGACAAACATGAGGTCGTTCAAAGCCGGGGGTCGATGGATGGAATAGGACCTCCATTTGCAGGTGCTGGTTTCGAACCATTGAATGTAGTCCCACGTTGTACCGCCGTCCCCCCATTCGGCATCATCGAACACCTCTGCGACATTACCGCTGATGTCAAGCGGGAACGAGACGAAGAACCATTGGCCGCCGGGCAACAACGTTCGCGGGGCATTATTGCAGACGTCCCAGGTCTTCCAGTTGAAAGGTCCAGCCTCGGGTGCAGTTCCGTTGGCGGGTATGCCGACATCGTCAGCACCGTTCCGTGCATTGGCTATCCACCAATACTTGGAGGGTTTCGGACCCGGGTTGGCCTGAGGCTCCCAGTCGAAGTATCCGTCGACCGAATAATCGGTCGCAATGTAATGCCAGCCATCCCCATTATTAGTTGAATAGAATAGGTCTACAGCATCAGGAACATCTGTCCAGTCATAGGTGAGTGTGATTATCGGGTCGTGGTGGGCGCCCTGGGGACCGGTCGCGGTGGCTGTCGCGTTGTTTGCAGCCTCCTGGACAAATATCTGGGAACATGCGTAATTGTTCGTCATATCTGAATCAGGAGGATTAACATCTGTTACTGTTACAATAATCGTATGATTTCCGACAATTGTCGGTATCCAGTTCGCAGAAACCGTGGTTTGTCCACCGCCTGGTACGAAAACGTTGAATTCCTGGTGTATCAGATTCCCGGGATCGATGGAATCGAGGTAGAATGAGACTGTGCAGGTCGCGTCGAGGCCGGGATTTGCAGGAACCTTCTCTGCATAGAATATTCTCCAGTTCGAAAAGTCATACCCGGAGTACCAGCATTTTAAAGTATTGCCCTCGGTCATTAGGTCAGCGTATGCTACGTAATTATTCTCTTCGGGCATTGTTCCATTTAATGCGATGCCGTCCTTAATCCAATTGAATCCGTCAGGAGAGGTAGCATGGAGAATTCTGGCTGGACCTGTATATGGAGTATAACCCGTATAATACATCTCATAACCGGTCGCGGTCGGGAACACCTTCGGAGCCGCAGCCGAGGGATAGTCATAGGGACCATTGTTGTTTAGAACGACGCCATCTTTGATCCAAGGGTCCTGTAGATTCACTTTGTGGGCATGGTGTATCCTGCACTGGTTAGGATTACCCCAGTATATTCCGGTGTACCACATTCGCCATTGTCCGCCTTCATATGTCACGTACGGATTACTCACTCCGTCTTCGTGATATAACTCCATACCTTGCTTTTGCCAAGTGAAACCATCGTCGGTCGAAGTGGCATACTGAATGCAGGCTCTATTCCCTCCGCTTTGGAATAGTCCACCATACCACATATGGTAGATACCATTGTGGACATATACATATGGTGTATATACACCAGTTTCTTGGTAGGCTCCACCTTTCTGCAATACTGCACCCTGTTTGTGCCATGTAATCCCGTCGAGAGACCAAGCTCTGAAAATGCTGTAGCCATATGGTATATCTGTACCAGAATACCACATGGCGTACGAACCATTTGACATCTTTAGGATCGATGGATTAACCACATGAAGATTTTCACCAGGACCCCCCACGTTAAGTACAACACCATATTTCTGCCAACCACCCGGTACGTCTAGGTCGCCGTGGACCGTCGCCTCGATGGTCACTGGGTCCCCTTGCGTTGGGTTCGGGTTCGAGAAGGCGATATCCTGGTCATTGATCGACAGGTCAACTGTTTGTTGGGGTTGGGTTATCACCCAGACCTTTACATCGTCCCAATATGCGTCACCCCAGCCACCACTAATGCCTTTGGTATCACCCATGAACATGTAGTTGATGGAGTCGATATCGTTTCTGATATCTGTCATAACTGTGACACCATTCACCTGTACAGTGAAGACGTCGTTATCGATTTCAAGGATGAGCTGATGCCAGGTGTTGGGCGCAAGATCGACGAGGTCCCAGGCACGCATCAGGTGTTGGTATTGTCCATTGGGGAAGAACAAATCCTCGCGCACGTCAATCTTATAATCATCATCTCTCAAGGTTATGCCCAGGTGGTAGTTGTTTTCGTTACCGTAACCGTAATAAGCGCTCAACCTCAGAAGAGCAATCTGATCGTATGCTTGCGTCTTAGTAGGGAGATAAATCCAGTTCTCGGCCTTTATATGATCATACGTCTGGCCGAATCCCTTCTTTACATACGGTCCCGTGTCGGTCCCGGGGTCGGACTGGCAGTGCAGGCTATAAGGACTGGAATGAGATTGGGCTGTAGTTACTTCGCAAACACCGCTTGGGTTCCAACCGCTGAGCCCCCATTTGTTCAGATTACCCGTATCAAAGTCATCCTCGAATATCAATGTTGAAGCATTTGGTGCATCTTGCTGGTGCCCCTCCCCCATGACACTGACGTTCGCTGCGCTGATGACAATCGTACTGAGCAGCATGACCGTACCCACGATAACAGCAAGGCTCTTTTTCATCTACCCACCTATAGAATGTAATAGAATCGTCAACTATTTAATAGTTTACGATAGTGCTTAATTTATTTGTAATATTTAATGAAGGGGATGTGTGCATTATCATAATATTCAGCACGAAACATTTCCCTGGATACGTTTTATATCAAAACCAAAACTGATTTAATAATCGGAAAGACTTATATCCAGCAAATCCATTTGGGTTCATTAGATAGGATTGTGACTGTATGACGGCGATGGGAAAGAGGAAACATTTACACAAGAGCCCTGCGAAGGAAGAGCAGTACATCGACCTCGGGGACATGGCGTTCGAGGACGAGAAGCTGGGAGCCCACTCGGGGCACATGATCAAGGTGGCCGAGATATACAGGTTCGAGGACATCAAGAACCTGACAAAGTACCTATACGAAGGCCACACGATACTCATCGATTACACGTCAATCTCCAATGACGACATGACGCTGAGACGGGTCATATCGGAGCTCAATTCCATTGCCGAGGACACAGGCGGCGACGTTGCAGGCGTCGGAAAGAACCTTCTCATGGCCACAAGTGCCGGGATGAAGATAGACAGGAATAAGATCCGCGGCAGTTACTAAGCTTATCCAAACCGCGTTCCAAAGAGTTAATATCAGGCCGACCTATCCAAAGCCAATGACGGCGTGCCAGAAATGCTCCAAAGACTCGGTCATACACATCGATTACTCCGGAGCCGACCTCTGCGCAGACCATTTCATACAGTTCGTTGAAAAGCGCGTCCAGAAGGAGCTGAAACTCCAGGGCAAGCTGCCGAAGGATACGAAACTGGCCGTCGCCGTCTCCGGCGGCAAGGACTCCATGTCCCTGCTCCACATACTGCATGACATTTTCAAGAATCACAGGGGCGTCTCACTCGTCGTTCTATCGGTCGACGAGGGTCTGAAGGGCTACCGCGAGAATGCAATCGGGACCGTCTCCATGTTCTGCCAGGGCAACGGAATCCCGCACGAATTGCTCTCTTTCAAGGATGAGTTCGGCATCGAGATGGACGATGTCGCTGAGAAAGGGGGTGAACACAAGCCGTGTACCTATTGCGGTGTCCTCCGCCGCAGCCTTCTCAACCGCCGAGCCCGGGAGCTGGGCGCCGCCAAGATCGCGCTCGGTCACAATCTCGACGACATGGCGCAGAGCATCATGATGAACGTCGTCAACGGCGATGTCCACCGGTTGTTGCGCCTTGCTCCCCATGCCCTAATCCAGCCCGGTTTCGTCCCCCGAATTGTACCGATGAGAACCATCCCTGAGGCCGAGATAAGGCTGTATGCGGAACTGAAGGATGTCCCACACCTGGAGCGCCACTGCCCCTACCGTCCCAAGGCCCACCGCCTCGGTTTCTTGGAAATCATCGACCAACTCGAAGAAAGAACGCCCGGAACCAAGCACTCCATTCTGTCCACTTACGACCAGATCATCGAGCCCCTGCGCGCCCACTACCCGCCCGCCGACCTCCTCGAGTGCAACCAATGCGGGGAACCGTCAATGGGGGATGAGTGCAAGGCGTGCGAGTTGATTGGAAAATTGAGGGATTGAGCCCCTCCCCACCCCCTATCCAATGCGCTCCTCCGCTGGCCCTCCCCTACCTGCTCGGAGCGCTTGGTTACTCAACATAGATTGCCGGCTTGAACGGGTAAGCGACTCCGGCTCTTCCCTTCGGGTCGTACTTCGTTTCATCGTCTGCGACGTAGACCTCAACGTCGCAGCCGACCTCGTTTTTTAAGAATTCAATGGAATCCTTGATGTAGGCCGACTCGTCGATGTCCGTGGCGTATCGTTTCCTGTCGGCTTCGGTGAACTTGTTGGAGTCCTTTACGAACCTCGCCGCGAACTGGCTGACCTCCTTCGCGCGGTCCTTCATTTCCTCCTGGCCCATGGCGTACTGCATCAGCTCCTTCATGTCGGCCTTTTCAAACTGAAGCTGGTCCATTCCGGCCTTGAACAGCTCTTTCTTCCAGGCCGGGGCAGTGTAGATGCACACCTTCTTCGGGGTGATGCCGGTGGTCTTGAGTATCTGCGCGATGTCCTCGCGCACGTTGATGAGGTATATCTCAGCGTTCTCAGCCTTTTCGTCTGCCGGGAACGCATCCTCCCTCGGCAGTTGCGCTGCCGAGACTAGCCCTTCTCCCCTGGTGAGCTCCCAAAGTTCTTCCGCGATGTGGGGCGTGAACGGGCACAACAGGCGGATCCAGGCGTTCAAAGCCTTTCCGATGAGGTCCTGGTTCGCCCCGCCCCTGCGCACGTACCAGCGCAGGTCCGCCATCATCTCGTAGTAGACGATATTGCTGGCGTCGCGTATCTCGTACTTGTCCATTGCCCTGTGGAATTCGGTGATGTGGGTGTTTAACCTTGACGACAGCCAGGCGTCCATGGGTCCTTCCGAGCCTTCCACGACCCCTAAGTCGTGGAAAAAGCTCCAGATCCGGTCGATGCGCTGCTTGTAGTTCTGGACGGAATCGTCCGACCACTCGAAGTCAGCGAAGGGGCTGGCAATGTTGGAGTAATACAGGCGGATGCCGTCCACTGTGAACCTCACCGCTGCGTCGGGAATTGGATGCGCGCCTCCCTTGGATTTGCTCATCTTGCCACCTGTCATCATTATCCACCAGTTGACCACGATCCCCTGCGGCCAGTTCCGCTGAGGCATCACGGCGACGTGGTTCATCAGGAACACGGGGAAGTGAACTGTCATGTGCTCCTTGCCGCCGAGGTTGACGTCGAGCGGGTACCAGTAATCGAACTCTGCCTTTGCCTCGTCCAGTATGTCGTCGGGTATGCCGCAGATGGCCGAGACGTCCTCTTTATTGCCCCTACCGATGAACAGGTAATCGAAGAACTCCTCGGTCATGCTCTCGGGCCTCAGCTTTCCATCTGCAACCATGTGGGATATCGTGTAATAGGCGGGGTAGAGCGTTGAATCCGAGATCGGCTCGATTATCCAGCTCTCGTCGAACGGGAACGGCGTGCCGAACCAGTTGCCCTTGCGCACGCAAGCGCGGTCCTGGAACCAGTCCAGGGTGTCGGGCAGGCTGTTGAAGTAATCGAGGGGCAGGATGTTCATCTGGCCTGCCCAGAACTTCGACTCCGAGGTCAGCTCGCGGTCCGAGTACTTGATGAACCACTGGTCCGGAATTTTCTTTATGATAACCTTCTCACCGCAGCGGCATATGACCTTCTCCGAGAGGTCGTGCATGACATCGGCTAGACCCTTCGCCAGCATCATGTCCTTGACCTCGTCCTTGGCCTTTGTCACAGGCATGCCGTTGTAATCGCCGCAGTTCTCGTTCATGCGACCGGTGTGGAATCCGGCCTTGTAGATCT
>LSSH01000107.1 GCA_001595885.1 Candidatus Proteinoplasmatales archaeon SG8-5
GGCTTCCTTAGGAAGTGCTTGCTGCCGGCGTGCACGTCCGCCGTGAAGACCACATCGACGTCCTCCTCCGACCACCTTGTCGACCTGTTGACCGGGATGCCGGGGCGGTAGATGTGGTCTGGAATGAGCATGTTGCTGCGGCTCTTGCCGTCCTGGGTTCTTGAGCGCCCTGAGACCTTCCCGACGATGCCGACGACCTCGTCCTTGAGGAAGGATTCGGAGTGAGGCTCTGAGTCCTTCAGGACCAGGGCGAACATCGTGCCTGAATCGTCCTCCAGCGTCATGCTGATGTGGCCGTTCTTCGTGATGCCCAGGTCGCTTATCATGCCGATGACCTTGACCTCCCTCTCCACCTGATTTGCGCTCTTCAGCTTGATGTGGCCGCTCATCTCGGGACGGCCCTTTATCATCCGCCGCAGCACGGTGTAGCGGTCCCTGAAGTATCTGGTGAAGTTGTCGATGGAGCCGTCGCAGGAGCTGTTGCCAGTGATGTCGGTGAGGATGACCAGGCCCTCCTGGGTCCTCGGTTTGGCGGTTTTCTCCTTGGGAATGACCGCGGCGACCTTCCCGGGTCTGGGTTTCTCAAATGCAACGGCCTTTTCCTCCATTTCGTATTTCTGCTCAGGGGGCTCTTCCGGTTCCTCGGGCCCCTCATCCGTAACAGGTGATTCCTCGAAATCGAGCACCGATTCCGTCTTCCTGACATCCTCGAGGCAGAGGATGAGCGGGGCCTCTGATCTAGTCTCCATGAACTCCCTGATGAACTTGACCGGGTCCTTGCGCGAAAGGATGTAGTCAACAGCGTCTGGCTCGATGAGCGTGCCGTGGTCAAGTAGGACTTTGAGAACCTGCTCCTTCATAGGCGGAGGGGATGGTTCAAAGGCGTATTAAATTCTTGGATAGAAAGTAATAGCCGAGGGGGGACCGTAGATGAGGAAGAACGATTATTCACCATATCCTCATCGAGGGTAGTAGGAGTTCGATTGGATATTTTCTCGTAATCTCGTCCACCAAGGCTCGTATGTCATTATAATGTGAAATTAGAGCCGAGGGGGAGATTCGAACTCCCGTATACGGATCTGCAGTCCGCCACATAGCCGCTATGTTACCTCGGCATTATTCATCATTGTCCAGTGCCGAGGCGCAGTCGCAAAAGCGTTATTTTGCTCCTGTTACCTCGGCTTTCTGTTATCATATGGTGATATCTAAGCCAAGGTTCACTCGCAAAAGCGTTATTTTGCTCCTGTTACCTCGGCATTATGGCTTTCCGCGATATTTGTCGGATTATTTAATCTTGTCCCACAGCAAGGCTTATATCCCGATCATATATGGTATCGCAAGATATCATGGTAATGGAGAAGCTGGGCTCGTCCCTCAAGGACGTTCTGAGGAAGATAGCCAACGCGTCCCACGTCGACCAGAAGCTGGTAAAGGAAATCGTGCGTGACATACAGAGAGCCCTGCTCCAGGCTGACGTGAACGTCAAGCTCGCGCTGGAGCTGACCAAGAGCATCGAGAACCGCGCGCTCACGGAAAAACCCAAGACCGGCATGAGCGTGAAGCAGCACGTCATCAAGATCGTCCACGATGAGCTCGTGAGCCTCCTCGGGGAGAAGAGGGAGCTCGGCCTGAAGAAGCAGGTCATCATGATGGTGGGTCTGTACGGCCAGGGGAAGACCACGAGCGCCGGCAAGCTGGCCAGGCACTTCAAGAGGCGCGGTCAGAAGGTGGGGATGGTAGCGGCCGACGTTCATCGACCGGCCGCATACGACCAGCTCAGCCAGATCGGTGAGGTCATCGACGTTCCCGTGTTCGGGATCGCAGGGGAGAAGAGCGCGCCCAAGATCGCCAAGGCGGGACTGGAGCACTTCGCTGGCTACGACGTCATCATCCTGGACACATCCGGCCGCCACTCGCTGGAGAAGGACCTCATCAACGAGATCAAGGCGCTTTCCAAGGTCGCTGATCCCACCGAGAAGATAATGATAGTGGACGCGGCCATGGGCCAGCAGGCCGGACCGCAGGCTAAGGCCTTCCACGACGCGGTGGGCGTTACCGGCGTGTTCATCACGAAGCTGGACGGCAGCGCCAAGGGCGGCGGAGCCTTATCGGCCGTATCTGAGACCGAGGCACCGGTGCTGTTCATAGGCACGGGCGAGCACATCGAGGACCTGGAGCCCTTCGACTCGAACAGATTCATATCCAGGATGCTGGGGATGGGTGACATCCAGACCCTAATCGAGAAGGCCGAAGAGGTGGTGGACGAGGAGAAGGCCGAGCAGACCATGAGGAAGATCATCTCCGGCAAGTTCACCCTCATCGAGATGCGCGACCAGATGGAAATGCTCACCAACATGGGACCCCTGAAGAAGCTCATGAGCATGGTGCCGGGCATGCCGGCGGCCCTTTCCGATGAGGAGCTGGAGGACATGCAGGAGAAACTGCGCAAGTTCAAGATCATCATGAGCTCGATGACGCACGAGGAGCTCATGGACCCGAAGATGATCAAGTCGTCCAGGGTGAGGAGGATAGCCAAGGGCAGCGGGGTGGACAACTCGGATGTGCGTGCCCTTCTCAACCACTACAACCTATCCAGACGCCAGATGAAGGGCATCATGGGCAACCGGAAGCTCAGGAAGCAACTCCAGAAGCAGATGAAGGACGGCGGTGCTGGCCTAGGGATGTGAACCATCTGGCCTGATGACCATGAGGTTCTCAGGGGCCACACACTTATATTCCCGTAGCCGTTGGCTCCGGGTTGATATGTTTGGACCTTTATCGTGTGAGGCGGAGAACCGACAGACTTTAGATACAACTGTGAGGAATATGACCCATGCTATTGGAGGTGTCTGTTAATGCCGACATTTGTGATAGTGGGACATCGGGTAAGAACTGACGATGATTTTTCATTGAACGACCTGCCTGGCTCGACAGGTCGCCTGGACGTGCTGCTCAGGTGCGTGAACTCCGCCTTCATGTTATCGAATGATATCAGAAAGGACGTGGACGTTTACCTGGTATTGCTCGGTGAACCAGACCCTCCGAGGACCGTCCATTTCAAGGGCGGTGGGCTGAAATACCTCAATCCCGACGAGCGCAGCACCGGCGCACTAGTGAAGAAGGCGCTGGCCGAGAAGGTGTGGAGCGAGGAGACGGGGGTTGCGCCGGGGGTTTTTGTAAGTAAGCGCGGGTTGGCAGAGGTCCTGGGCGATAATCCGGGACGCCTCGTATATCTCAGAGAGGGCGGGAATGACGTCAGGGAAGTCGCGTTATCTAACGATGACGTTTTCGTGCTGGGTGGGCACGAGGACCTGACTTCCGAAGAAGAGGCGATAATCCAGGACGGGCGGGAGACCTTGCGCGTTTCCCTGGGGTTGAAGAGCCTGCACGCAGACCATTGCATAACGCTTGTCCTGAATGAGCTGGACAGGCTATAGGAGACGGCCAAGCTTCTCTTCCACTAGTTCATTGTTTTCGATAATGACATTTCCCCTCAGTAACACGGTTTTCGGGAATACCGCTTCAAATCCCTCGAAGGGCGTCCAGCCGCACTTCGAATGCAGTTTATCACCGGATACCTGCGTGATACTGTCCATATCGAAGAGTGCCAGGTCGGCGTCGTAGCCTTCTGCAATGCGGCCCTTTGGAAGATCGAAGAGGTCGGCGGGGCGCTCGCAGCAGCCTTTCTGGACGGTCTCCAGTGACACCAGGTCCCTTTTGACCAGCGCCATTAGCAAGGGGATGCGGGTCTCCACGCCCGGAACGCCGGACGGCGCGTACTCGAACTCACCGTCCTTTTCGTCCAGGGTGTGGGGCGCGTGGTCACTGGCTATGATGTCGACCCGTCCCTTTTTCACTTCTTCGAACAGGGTTTGTGCCACGTCCCTGTGCCTGAGCGGCGGATTCACCTTGCCGAGGGTCCCGAGGTCAGCATCGTCGTTGAGGAGGAAGTGGTGGGGCGCGACCTCGTACCTGACGTTCTGCGCCCGTACAAGCTCGAGACTTTCCGGCGCGGTCAGGTGGGCCAGGTTCAGGGTTCCGGGGGTTTCGGCTCCGAGCACCTTCTCAACCGCCCTGATCTCCGATTCCATGTTCCTCCTTGTGTTGTGGGCCCTCAGGCTAACGCTCTGGATGGGGGCAAAGTGGTTGGGGTCCTCGGCGTGGACGGTGACTATCTTATCGGCCAACCCATAGGTGGACAGGAGCTTGCATGCGTCCTCGAAAATGCCCTTGGTCCCGGTGGTCTCCGAAAGGTACAGCTTGAACCCTATGACCTCCTCGGCCAGCGCCTTGATGGAGTGCTCGGATATGAGCTCGCCGAACAGGCCGTAGTCAACGTTCGCCTTGCCCTCCACGGCCTTGGATTTGACACCGTATGCCTCTATGTTCACCACCTCCGGCTGGGTGTTGGGCATGTCAAGGACCGTGGTCGTACCGCCGAAGGCCGCGGAGAGCGTGCCGGTCGAGAAGTCCTCCTTATGCTCGCAACCTGGGTCGCGCATGTGGGTGTGGGGGTCAACTCCGCCTGGCAGGGCTATGAAGTCGGAATAATCGTAGACCTTGTCGCCCTGAAGGAGCTGGCCGATGGCCGTTATCCTGCCCCTGTCGATGCCTATGGAAACGGGCTTGACGTTCCCTTGCCGGAGTATCCTGGTCTGGATCACTGTCTCATGAGCCATCCAACACCTTCCTCGTTACCCCGCCACGGGGCTCGGTCTCCGTGAATATCTCCCCCGTGAAACTGTAGAACTTGGTGGAAGGGTCGAGCCAGGCGCTTGGCGGAAGGCCTGCTTTATTGCACGTGTGCGCAAGGAACTCCTCCACGTCCCAGCCCCATTCGACAGGCACCTGGGGAAGGAGCAACCCGCGGTTCATGCCCCTCTCCACGACTAGGCCGTCCCGGCCTATCACGACCTTCTTGAGGTAATCTTCCGGGCTGGATACGCTGATGAGCTCGGGCGGGGTCAACAGGCTGACCTCGACCACGATGCTGTCCAGCTCGTCCTCGCGCAGCGGCGGGAATCTGGGGTCCTGGGTCGCGCCCTCGGCTCCTTTCAGGATTGAAATCATGAGCGGGAAATGGGGGGTTGGGTATCCGATGCAGCCCCTGAGCTCGTGAGCGGGATGGGTGTTGAGGGTGACGAAGGCCCCCGACTTCTCGTGAAAATGCTTTGGAATGTCCATGTCTGGCATCTCTTCTCCCTTGACGGCAGAGTCGATGGCCGCCCGTGCTATCCTGACAGCCAGCTTGCCATCGTCGTCCGAATACATCACTGGGCAATTACACAGGCTTGTTTATATGATTATCGCCTGTAACAGTTTATGCTCTGGTTCGATACCTATAATGCCGGGGGATCGCCTATCTGGAACCGCTTTCAAGCCTTTATTTCCGCGGTAGCCAAACCCCGACCATGAAGGCGATTATCACGCTGATGACCAGCACGGTGATGATGATGTTCTGGGCAGTCCAAACGTTCTTGTGCACGATGATCGAGCCCTCGATGCTGACCGACCCGGAGGGGCTTGCCCCGCCGTCCGTCCAGGGGGAGTTGTCTATCATCACGACTAGGGTGTTGTCAAAGAACAGGGTGTAATGATAACCGGCCTCGACCGCGTCCTTCCTTGTTCCCTGTGCCAGATAGTACAGGTAGTCGAACTCGATGACCCCGGAGAGGCTGGCTCTGTAGGCCACGTATGCGGTCAGGTTGGTGAGGTAGAAGTCGACGTGCTTGCCGTTGACCTCCCTGAGGTCCACCTCGAGACTGTCGCCGGCTTCCATATGAATGACAAAGGCCGCGTCGTCGTTCATCGGTATCGTTTCCGACACCTGGTGTGTGCCGTAGCCTAGCTCGACGGGATTTGCGATGGTGCTTGCTGAGAGAACGGAAAACAGTACTATGACGGCAATGATAGCACTTGACCTCACATGACCACGGCAGGATATCGCTCGACGAGTATTTGATTTTGTGCTCAACGTTTTTATATCCTTTATCAAATCAGCTTCCCATGGAGCCTCTGATATCGCTGCCCACCGAGGAGAGGATACTACTTTACCTCTCCGATTTCAAGGGCCTGGACAACCAATATGTCGCACCTCCGGACGTCACCCAGAAAGAGATAGCCGTGGGCGTGCGCGTCCAAAGGAAACACATTTCCAGGTACCTGAAGAAGCTGGTGGAGAAGGAGCTGGTTGCAGAAAAGGTCTGCCACGTTCAGGGCGCAAAGCAGAGGATGAAGTGCTATGAGCTCACCTGGAAGGGTTTGGCCAAGGCCAAGGAGATTCGCAAGTTCGTGGGTAACAAGAAGGTGGAAGTCCTCATCGGTGGCGAGACGAAGGAAATGTTGGTCTCTGAGATAGACGGCGCCACGTCCGTTCATCTAACGCTCTCGGACATTGTCGGCGATGCCATGGATGCGCGCGACCACCTGGTCATGGACCATTTGGAACAGATCGAGGAGCGGAGGCGCCGCAGGGCGGACGAGAGAACACACAAGGCCGAGGTCTACCGCCGGGCCCTGGTGATGGCCTGGAGAAGCGGCGTCCTGACCTCATCCGAACAACACCTCATCAATGCGCTCAGGAAGCACCTGGGGGTGAGCGAGGAGATGCACAACTCGATGGAGGCGAAGATCATCGCCGACATCGACCCCATCAGGACGGAGCTGCTCGAGGTTTACGCGGACGTTTTGACGATGATAGGCGAGAAACCGACCGAGAAGGAGGAACGAATACTGGAGCTCCTGAAGGAGCGCTTCAACGTGGAGAAGTGAACATGGCCAGGGATCTGAAGGCGCCGAGGGGGGACGCGCTCAATTGTAAGAACTGGCGGATAGAGGCGCTGCTTCGCATGCTGCACAACAACCTGGAGAACGCCGAGAGGCCCGATGACCTCATCATTTACGGGGGAACGGGCAAGGCTGCGAGGAACTGGGAGTGCTTCGATGCCATCGTCGACACGCTGAAGGGCCTGGCAGAGGACGAGACCCTACTCATCCAATCGGGCAAGCCGGTTGGCGTCTTCCGCACCTTCGAGAACTCCCCGCGGGTGCTCATCTGCAATTCCAACCTTGTAGGCAACTGGTCCAACTGGGAGCACTTCAATCAGCTCGAGGCCAACGGGCTCATGATGTACGGCCAGATGACGGCCGGTTCGTGGTGCTACATCGGCACCCAAGGCATCATACAGGGCACGTACGAGACATTCGCCGCCCTCGCGGAAAAGCATTTCGGCGGGACGCTGGCCGGCAAGTTCTGTCTGACCGGAGGTATGGGAGGGATGAGCGGTGCGCAACCGTTATCCATCAAGATGATGGGCGGCGTAGGCCTGGTCGTGGAGGTTGACCCCAAGCGTATAAAAAGGAGGCTGGACGCAGGCTTCTGCGACATAACGGTCGAGGACCTGGACGAGGCCCTTGAGCTGGTCACGAATGCCAAGGCCCGGGAGGAGGCGACCTCGATAGGGCTGGTCGGCAACTGCGCCGATGTCCTGCCCGAGCTCCTTGCCATGGATTTCATCCCCGACGTGGTGACCGATCAGACGTCCGCCCACGACGAATTGAACGGTTACGTGCCCAAGGGTTACTGGGGGAGCAACCTGGATGAAGCTGAAGGGTTGAGGAATTCTGATCCCAAGGTTTACGTCAGGGAGTCGATGGAATCGATGAGGCTGCACTGCAAGGCAATTGTGGGATTCCAGAAGAAGGGGGCGGTGGCCTTCGACTACGGCAACAACCTCAGGGGGCAGGCCCGGAAGGCCGGGTTCGCAGACGCCTTCGCCTATCCTGGATTCGTGCTCGCCTACATCAGACCCCTTTTCTGCGAGGGTCGCGGGCCCTTCAGGTGGGTGGCGCTGACAGGCGCGCCGGAGGACGTCATGGCCACGGACAGGGCGATAATCGAGATGTTCCCTGACAACCGCATGCTCGTTAACTGGATCGAGCTCGCAGAGAGGTTCCTGCCGTGGGAAGGTCTCCCGGCCCGCGTCTGCTGGCTGGGCTACGGGGAGAGGCACAGGTTCGGAAAACGGATGAACGAAATGGTCAAGAACGGTGAGATCGGGCCGATAGCTATCACCCGCGACCACCTGGATGCGGGCTCGGTAGCATCCCCTTACCGCGAGACCGAGGCAATGGATGACGGGACCGATGCTGTGGCAGACTGGCCCCTGCTGAACGCCCTGCTCAATTGCGCTTCGGGCGCCGACATGGTGGCCGTGCACAACGGCGGCGGCGTTGGCATCGGCCTCAGCCAGCATGCGGGGATGATGGTGGTGTGCGACGGTTCCCAACTGACCGGTGAGAGGATAGAAAGGGTGTTCAGGAGCGACCCGGGCACGGGCGTGATGAGGCACGCCGATGCAGGGTACGATGTCGCGGTCAGGACCGCCAGGGAAAAGGGCGTCAGGATTCCCTTCTTAAATAATGAATAATCCAAAATGTTATTATATGGGTTCGGACTTCATTGCGACCCACTTCAGATTAGACAGTGAGCGAGGATTGGTATGAAACTCCCAAGGAAGGTCATGACATACTGCCCGAACTGCAGGAAGCACACCTCCCACGAGGTCGAGCGCGTCAAGAAGAGGAGAGCGAGCGAGCTCAAGTGGGGGCAGAGGAGGTTCAGGCGCGTCACGGCCGGCTACGGGGGATTCCCTAGACCGAAGCCCGAGGGCAGGGAGAAACCCACCAGAAAGGTGTGGTTGAAGTACCAGTGCGTGGACTGCAAGAAGATAGTCCAGCCAGCCGCCCAGAGATCGAAGAGGTTCGAATTCACGGAGGAATGAGAATGGCAAAGAAGGTCGAGGGCGACTTCATCGAGGTCAAATGTCAGGATTGCAGTAATTCTCAGATCATTTTCGGCAAGTGTGCGACAAAGATTTCGTGTCAAGCCTGCGGCTCCACACTCGCGCTGCCCACAGGCGGTAAGAGCGACGTCAAAGGGGAGATAGTCAGGGTTGTTGAATGATGGAAGCTCTACCCGAATACCCGGAGGAGGGTGACCTCGTCGTGGGTACTGTGAAGAACGTGCGCAATTTCGGCGCCTTCATCGAGCTAGAGGAATACCCGGGCAAGGAAGGGTTCATCCACGTTGCAGAGATAGCCACGGGCTGGGTCAAGCGGATGAGTGATTATGTACGTGAGGGCCAGCGCGTCGTCTGCAAGGTCCTTAACGTCGACAGGTCAAAGGGCCACGTCGACCTCTCCCTCAAGAAGGTGAACGCCCATCAGAAGAGGGAGAAGATACAGGACTGGAAGAACGAGCAGAAGGCGCAGAAGCTCGTTGAGATCCTGGCAGAGAGGTGCAAGATGTCCCCGGAGGACTTCATGAACAAGCACGGCGCTGCCATCATTGAGGAATACGGCAGCCTGTACAACGCCTTCGAGGAGGCGGCCAGGCCAGACATCGGCCTCGACGAGAAGTTCACCGGGGAGTGGGTCCAAAAGTTCTGCAAGG
>LSSH01000108.1:0-1168 GCA_001595885.1 Candidatus Proteinoplasmatales archaeon SG8-5
GGCCTTGGCTATCACCTTGGGGTGCGGGATGATGTTATTCGTCAATACTATCCCTGACGTCCCCTCCCCCAGTGATGCGAATATCAGGTCGAGGCGGTCGCCGCCGGTGATGATGAGCTTGTTCATGGAATGGAACTTCGCTGTTTTCATGGCCTGGTCTGCTGTAAGGGCACCGATGAGCACTGTCTCGACCGGTATCTGGCCACCCTCGGTTCCGGCGACCAGCTTGGCGTTGAGCTTGTTGAGGATCAGGTCGATGTCGATCAGGCCCAGCAGGACCTCTTCAGGCAGAACGCCGAGGACCTCCACCCCGGCTTTCATCAATACCTGCATGCCCTGGTCCTCGAGCCTGAACTTGTCGCCCTCGCCGCACTTGTTGATGACCACGCCACGCAGGTTGACGCGATTCTCCAGGCATTTGGAAACGGCCAGAACCTTGTCGACAATCAGGTCCACGTCGCCCTCGGCCACGAGTATCATATCGGCGTCCAGCGTCTGCGCGACCGTGACCGCGTCCAGGCCCATTATCCCGCCGTACGTGAAGTTCCTGCAGGATTCGATAATCATGAAATCCTTATCCTCTGACAGCTGGTCGTACATCTTCTTGAGGACTCCCTGGACCTCCTCCGGGATCCAGTGGGTCATGATCTTCTCGGGGTCGAAGCCCAGACAGCATTCCTCGTTCGACCGGTCCTCAAGACCCAGCCATTCGTTATATACCTGGCAGTCAAGGTCGACGAGGTTCTTCTTGCTGTAGACCAGGTGGTCCCCGTAGGGTTTGAAGTATCCGACCTTCTTGTCGGTGTTCATCGCGATGCCCAGGCCCACGGTGGTCTTTCCCGCGTGTGTTCGCGTCGATGTTATCAATAGAGGTTTCATTTGCTCACCGCCTAACCCTTCCGTAATTTGGTTTTGGATTTAATTGTAATCCTCGAATCCACGACCTTGCAGCCCTTGCCCTTGCCC
This sequence comes from Candidatus Proteinoplasmatales archaeon SG8-5, assembly GCA_001595885.1. Lineage (GTDB taxonomy): Archaea > Thermoplasmatota > Thermoplasmata > SG8-5 > SG8-5 > SG8-5. The sequence goes on from LSSH01000108.1 coordinate 967, forward strand.
AAGACCATCAGGGGGTTGATGTCCAGCTCCAATATATCTTTTGTGCGCATTGCCAAGTATGAAAGTCGTGATATCGCATCTATTATGGCGTTCATGTCCCGCATCTCCTTGCCCCTTGCACCGGCCAGTATCGGATACGAGGCTATGTCCTTGACCATCCTCATACTCTCCAATCTGGATATCGGCGCGACCCTGAAGGATA
>LSSH01000108.1:1174-10600 GCA_001595885.1 Candidatus Proteinoplasmatales archaeon SG8-5
CCCCCCATGCCGAACATCAGTATAGGACCGAAGGACTGGTCCACCGAGAAGCCGAGAATGGTCTCCATCGCATCAGTCACCATCTCGGTGACGCTGACGCCGTATATTCTTGCCCGAGGCATCCTTCTCCTCACTTCGGCCATGATGGATTCGTAGGCCACGGTCAATTCATGCTCGTCCTCAAGGTCCAGCCTCACGCATCCGAACTCGGTCTTGTGGATGATGTCAGGGGACAATATCTTCAGCACAACCGGGTATCCGATCTCCCCCGCCATCCCCAGGGCTTCGCTGAGATTCCTGGCAACCCTGGTCTCGGGAAAGTCGAGGCCGGTCAATCTGAGGATCTCTGCGCAGTCGCTTTCCACCAGCTGGGTGAGACCCCTGTTCTGCGAATTCTCGATGATGTCGTGGACCGCCGCCATGTCGATGTCGAATTCCTCCGGGCTGCCGAAGTCGGTGTTCAGCCATCTCCACCTTTCGTAAAGGGCACCCATGGCCGACATGGCCAGATCAGGTGAATCGAAACAGGGGATCGAGTGGTCGTTCAGCAACTTAATGGCCTCATCGACACCGATACCTCCAATGAGTGAGAATGCCAGCGGTTTGCTGCCTTTCCATTTCTCAACTACGTTGGCCACAGTTGCCGCGAACGCCGAGACATCCATTGTGGCCTGCGTGCAGTAAAGGCCCACAACGGAAGGAATGCTCTCCTCTTTCAGTGCCGCCTCGAGGGATATGCCATACTGTTCAGTCCTTCCCTGGCCAGTGATGTCGATGGGATTCTTGGTGCTGCCGTACTGGGGCATTGACGGCCTGAAGACCTCCTCGAGCAGGTTCGGATTGTCAAGCAGGGGTACGCCGTATTTCTCCGCCGAATCGGTCGCGATCACGCCCACGCCACCTCCGTTCGTCAATATGACGGTGCCTTCCTGGGCCGGAAGGGGCATATCCGCCAGTATCCTGATCCATGCGAAGGCGTCGTCCAATGAATCCGCCCTCAGGGCACCGGCCTGTTTGATGGCCGCGCCGAACACCTTGTCAGAGCCTGCTAAGGAACCTGTGTGCGACGCCGCTGCAAGCGCACCCCTGGCAGAGCTTCCTGATTTGATTATGATGATGGGCTTCCTCTTCGAGACCTCGGCCGCGAGCTCCATGAAATGGCGTCCGTCCTTGCACCCCTCCATGTAGATGAAGATGACGTGGGTCCTCTCGTCGTTCCCGAGGTAGGCCAGCGCTTCCCTTTCCGTGATGTCGGCCTCGTTTCCGATGCTGATGACGGCGGATAGCCCGATGTTCTCCGTCACCGACTTGCCCATTAAGGCCACTCCCAGCGCCCCGCTTTGGGAGATGAGGCCAACGTTTCCCGGCTTCACGTTGGGCGGGCCGAACGTCGCGTTCATCTCGGCCGAGGCCGAATAAATGCCGAAGACGTTCGGACCCAGGGCCCTGGCCCCGTGCCTCTTTAATATCGCTCTTAATTCGTTCTCCAGGTCATGACGGCCCACCTCACCGAAACCGCTGGAAATGATTACGAACATCCTGGCGCCGTGCTCGCAAGCTTCCTCAATGACCTTGTTCACGATTGCGGCCGGAACCGCAATTACCGTCAGGTCCGGCGGGTATGGCAGGTCGCCGATGGAGGGATAGCACTTGTCTCCAAGGACGGTTTCGTACTTCGGATTGATGGGATAAATATCTCCCCTGTAATTCGATAATTTGAGGTTGTGGACGATATCGTAACCTATGCTGTCCTTTATCGTGGAAGCACCGATGATGGCGACCGATTCCGGATTGAAAAGCTTCTCCAATCCAACGCTGGCTTCACCCATTGCCACATGATAAAACGTCAGATGATAAAAAGAAAGCGCCGTCGCGCTATCTAGATATTGTGCCGAGAGGGAGGCCGCAGGTGAGGAAGAACGTTAGTAACCTGGTTCATCATCGAGGGTAAGGCCTGTTTTACTAACCAGGCAATCAAAAAACTGGTCTCCCGGAGGTGCGAATCCCTTCAAACAAAACAAAGCGCCGAGAGGGAGATTTGAACTCCCGAGGCGTAAACCGCCACAAGCTTTCCAGGCTTGCGCCCTACCAGGCTGAGCTATCTCGGCATTGCGATACTCCTGGTTACGAGGGCACAGGCGCCCCCGCAGATGAACTTGTTCATCGAGTCCGTGACCAATAACCTGTTATTGGTACCGGAACCAGGCTGAGCTATCTCGGCCCATACTGGTGATTTAAGGTTGGTATTTAGTTTTGTCGTTGAATGTAATCAGGTTTATATCGATTGAAAGCATTACCGGTACGGTTTGTATGAACCGGATCAAGGTCGTTAACGATCCTTCGGAGCTGGTCTCTGTTTTTAGGGCCGTTGACACGGACATCAAGCGACAGGTGTTCAAGGAGGTGTCGACTGGCTGGAAGACCGGGAAGGAGATAGAAGAGAAGTTCGGCACCGAAGGGAGGCAGGCCCTGAGGCTTTTCAATAAGATGAAGTTGGTCGAGACGAGGTGGCAGAAGCCGGAGGAAGGCTCTCCAGAGAAGCCGGTAAAGGCCTATCACACGTATTATTCATCCTTCCATATCAACACTTCCTGCTCGGTCTACGAGATCAGCGACGTGATATCGGTCGCCGGGATGCTGGACAAGGATTTCAAGAAGATTGAGGCCAAGATATTGAAGATGATAGGCGACGAGGGGATGTTCGCGGGCGACGTCGCCGAATCGCTGGAGGTCTCGCCAACAATGCTGAAGTGCCTTGTCAAGCGTTCGTCGAAATTCGATTACCGCGGTCACAGAATCGAAAAATATAATGAGTGATTCCTCTTGGGGGAGATGCATGATCGCAGTCTTGAGGATAGGCCACAGGCCCGACAGGGACAAGCGCATAACAACACACGTGGCCCTTGTTGCCAGGGCATTCGGCGCAGGCCAGGTGCTCATCGACGAGAAGGATTCTGAGCTCGAAGATAACCTGAAGGGAGTGTGCGATAAGTTCGGAGGGCCGTTCGACGTCGTCACTGGTGTCAAGTGGCGGAACGTGCTCGACGATTGGCCGGGCCAGACGGTTCATCTGACAATGTACGGCGAGGAGATCGAGAAGGGCATTGATAAACTGAGCCCAGACAAGGATATTCTCATAGTGGTCGGTGCCGAGAAGGTTCCGCGCGAGGTTTACGATAAGGCAGATTACAACATCTCTGTGGGGAACCAACCTCATTCGGAGGTCGCCGCGCTGGCTGTCTTCCTCTATAGGCTCTTTGAAGGCGATCCGTTCAAGGATTTCGAAGGCGGCCAGATGAGGATCCTGCCATGTGAGAGGGGCAAGAATGTGGAGGAGAGATGAGCGCGCTGCCGAGTAGAGGCGAGTGCCTGGCCCTGTTGAGGGAGGCCGGCTGCTCCCCAGAGGTCATCGAGCATTGTCTTGCGGTGGAAGCCTTCGCCGTCGGCATCGCCGAGAGGTGCCCCAAGGACACGGCCACGGTTGAACTTGTTAGCCGCGGCGCCCTCCTGCACGACATCGGTCGAGGGGTCACGCACGGCATCGGGCATGCAGTCGAAGGTTCCGACCTCATCCGGGAGAAAGGGCTCGACGAGAGACTGGCCCTCATTGTGGAGAGGCACATAGGGGCCGGCCTTTCCCCAGAAGAGGCTGTCGCGCAGGGGTTACCTCCGAGGAGTTATATGCCGGTTACGCTCGAGGAGAAGATCATAGCCCATTCAGACAACCTCGTGGGGGAGAGGGAGCACGCGGCCATCAGGATGCCGTTGGCAGAGGCCGTTGAAAAGGCAAGGGCGAGGGGGCTGGATGCGCTGGCGGAGCGGATGACCGAGCTTCATTATGAGCTAAGCCAGATGTGCGGAGTCAACCTGGACGAAATCGAGTAGATTCACCAACCTTATATAGCCTCAAACCGTTACATTCGGCAATGGATTACATGACACTGGCCAAGGCCTATGAGAGCATAGGGGCCACGAGCAAGAGGTTGGAGATGACAGACCTTCTCGTCGAGCTTCTGCTCAAGACCCCGAAGAACGAGGTCGAGATGGTCGTATACCTGACCCAGGGGAAGGTGGCGCCCGATTTCAAGGGCATAGAGCTGGGCCTCGCGGAGAAGCTTGCCTTGAAGGCCATATACGAGGGCACGCGCGTCGACGAGGCGAAGATCAACGAGTGGTGGATCAAGGATGGCGACCTCGGCTCCGTGGCCTTCCAGGCGGTCAGCGAGAAGAAGCAGACTTCACTCTTCACCGAGAGTCTGAACGTCACGACGGTGTTCGATTCGCTCCTGAACATCGCAAAGGCCTCCGGCAGCGGCTCCCAGGAACTGAAGATGAAGCTGTTCGCCAAGCTGCTGCACGATTCCAGCCCGGTCGAGGCAAAGTACATTGCCAGGACTATGGCGGGTAAACTCCGCCTGGGCATCGCCGACATGACCATCGTGGACGCGCTGGCCGTGACCTACGCAGGGAAGGAGGACAGGGATGCTGTCGAGAGGGCATATAACACATGTTCTGACCTGGGCAGGGTGGCCGGGCTGCTTGCGACCAAGGGCCTGGGAGGCCTCTCAGAGGTCAAGCTGGAGGTGGGGGTTCCCCTCAGGGCCATGCTGTGCGAGCGCCTGACCAGCATCGGGGAGATCATCGGGAAGCTCGGTGGAGAGTGCGCCTTCGAGTACAAGTACGACGGACTTCGGATCCAGGCCCACATCAGGGACGGCCACATAGACCTCTTCACGAGACAGCTGGAGAAGGTCACAGACCAGTTCCCCGACATCGTCAACATGCTTGCGGGGGCCTTCAAGGGCAAGGAGGGCGTGGTCGAGGGCGAATGCGTTCCAGTGGACGTCAACACCGGCGAGATGCTGCCCTTCCAGACGGTAAGCCGCAGGCGGGGCAGGAAGTTCGAGCTGACCTCGGCCGTGAACGAGTTCCCGGTGATGCTGTATCTGTTCGATTGTCTATTTCTGGATGACCGGGACCTGACACACACCCCCTATCCGAACAGGAGGGCCGAATTGGCCGCCTGCATATCGGAGACTGAGAGGGTGAAGGTTTCTGAATCCATGACGACCGGAGACGCTGCTGATGCCGAGGGGTTCTTCGACCAGGCCATTGAGCGCGGCGCGGAGGGCATCATCGCCAAGTCGGTGGCCGACGATTCGTTCTACCGGGCCGGTTCAAGAGGCTGGCAGTGGATCAAGTTCAAGCGGGATTACAGGTCCGAGATGTCCGACACCGTTGACCTCGTCGCGGTCGGCGGTTTTGCAGGAAGGGGCAGGCGCGCCGGAGCCTACGGCGCGCTGTTGATGGCCACGTACAACAGGGAGGAGGACAGGTTCGAGACGGTAACCAAGCTGGGCAGCGGGTTCGACGACGACATGCTGGCTGCACTTCCCGGCCTGCTGGACGACCACAGGCTCGATAAGGCGGACAGGCGTGTCTGCTCGGAAATGAAACCGGATCACTGGTTCGCGCCATCGCTGGTCCTGGAGGTCAGGGGAGCCGAGATCACGTTGTCGCCGATTCACACGTGCGGTTTCGGGGTCGTCCGTGAGGGCGCCGGTCTGGCCATTCGCTTCCCCAGGTACACGGGCCGGATCAGGGAGGACAAGGCTCCGGAGGACGCCACCTCCACCGATGAAGTGTTGGCAATGTATAACCTGCAATTGAAGAAATTAAGTTAGGAAAGTGTGATGCCTGGCATCATTGGACGATCCGCTTCATTCCGCTTCGGGTTTCTTGCCCCATTTGGTAATCATCAGTATGAGGATGACCATGACGACCGTTATGACGATGGCCACGATGCCGAAGATGGCCCAACCTACCCAGGGGTCCGCCGTGCTCGTCTCAGAGACCGGATAGATATTGGCCAGGTCCAGCCCGGCCATGATGAACTCCTTCCAAATCAGAGCTATAACAAAACCGAAGGCCGCCGCCATTGCCACGGCGATAGCGTCTTTGATATCGATCCTCGAAATCTTCTTTTCTTCCGCCAAAGAGTGCACCTCCGCCGACTCGTAAGGTGAACGAAATATATATAGGCTACCCCTATAATATCGGCCATTGACGCAAGTGATGTTATGATGAAGGACAGCCAGGATGCCTTCGGGCACGGCATATACGACCATTTCAAGGGTATCGACGTGGATGAGGTCATCGAGCGCGACGACGGTTACGTGGACGTCTCGCTGGGACCCAAATCCTACCTGTCGAAGTTCGAGGACTGGCCGGTCCATGAGAAGAAGGCCATGACGTATGCGAAAGGTCGGGTTCTAGACATCGGCTGCGGTGGCGGAAGGCATGCAGTCCACCTTCAGAGCAAGGGCCTTGACGTCCTGGGCATCGATAATTCTCCGATGGCGCTCAAAGTCTGCAGGGAAAGGGGCCTGAGGAAAACGAAGCTCTTGGGCGTGACCCAGATAACGAAGGAGCTGGGCGTCTTCGACACGATTATGATGATGGGCAACAACTTCGGGCTTGTGGCCAATCCGAAGAGGGCCAGGTGGTTGCTGCGGAAATTCAGGGGCATCACCACTGAGGACGCTCACATCATAGCAGAGACGATGAATCCGTACAGGACCGATAAGGAAGAACACCTGGCCTATCACCGGGATAACAAGAGAAGGGGTCGAATGGGCGGTCAGGTCAGGATACGGTGCCGGTACAAGAGGTACATGACGCCTTGGTTCGATTACCTGTTCGTCTCCAAGGACGAGTTGAGGGGAATACTGGAGGGGACCGGCTGGAACGTGAAGAAATTCTTAAACAGCAATTACGGGTCATACATTATGGTCCTGGAGAAGGAATGAAGTGGTCGCCGCAGACCTGTCTTTTCAACTTAACACCTCGAAGCCGCGAGATGAAGCGTGCGGCCCCTGAAGGTTAACATACGACCTCTCCCACAACTATATCATTTAATAAAATCAAATGAATCTAGGGTTGGTTGTCTACGTGGCCTGGGATGTCAAGAACCCGAAGGGTAGGATCGCCAGTGTTCTATCGGCCGTATTGTGGTCCATATTAATAGTGCTCGTGATTCTTCACGGTGACTGGACCGAGTTCACCATCCCAATACTCATCCTGTTCGTTCTGTTACTCGTACTCAGCCTTCTCAGAATATTCCAGGAATGGAAGGAAGAGGGCGAGTGGCTGGAATAAGGGGTCCCTCGGTTTCCCATAAAAATCTTAAATACCCGACCCGTCATTTTCAAACGAGGGATCGAGTGAGGAGTGCGCGGTTGAAGTATGGAGGTCTGTGGCTCGTCATCTTCGGGACGCTGATATTGCTGGGTACAGGTATGTGGTACATTTGGAAGACGCGCTCGCAGATGTGGTTCGATAAAGACCCATATTTGACCCTGGCGATTGTAGGCGCTCTCCTCCTCGTACCGGGTCTCTTGATGTTTTTGTTCATCGAGGAATGATCACTCTACAAAAGCATCCACGACAACGTGGCTGACACCCGGCGCGTAGGATTTAATCGTCTTGATGTTGAGTATCTCCACCTGCTTACCCTCGTTCTCCGCGGCTTCCTCCACCCGTTCCAGGGGGCGGTCCGGCATCAGCCGGTCAGGGCATGTCTCGTGATAGTGTATGATCCCTTTCCCCCGCAATATCCGCATTGCCTTGGGCAGGTATTCGTGGGTCGTACCCACATAGCCCATCACGACACGGTCGGCGACGTTCTCAGCGGCGTCGCCGCAGTCCTCCAGATGCGGTTCGACAATTGCCTGGACATTGTTTAGTTTAACGTTCTGGCTCAGATATTCATGAGCCAGCGGATTGATCTCGTGGGCCACGACCTTCCCGGGTTTCGAATGAACGGCCATGGGCAGTGTGAAGTAACCGATGCCGGCGAACATGTCAACGACCACCTCGCCGTCCCCGCACACGTTGGCCATGCGGATGCGCTCGTCAACGTTGCCGCTGGAGAACATCAGCCTTGCCGCGTCCAGCCTGTACCTGATTCCGTTCTCGACGTGTGTCGTCTCCGTCTCCGTGCCCATGATCAAATCTAGTATGGGCTCGCGGTATTCGCCCTCGATGCCGCCCACGTCCCGCAGCACCGCTCTAGCCTCAAGCTCCTCAGAATACGCCCTGGCGATCTCGTCAAGCCAGTCATTCAATGACTCATCGATCTTTAATATCAACACGTGACCGAGCAGCTCCCACCTGCTCGGCAGCTTTGGCTTGACATCTTCCGGGACGCCAATGTTCTTCAATATGTTCCTGAGCGGCTCCTTGAAGGTCTCGCGCCATTGATATTCCCTGAGGTCGATGACCTCGCCGGCGAGTTCGGCCAGTTGCTCCGAACGAGCCGCGTCTGGCTTTTTCAGTAACGGTATTTCAACCATGTTCCCGACGTGCTCTATCCTGTGGTGTTTGTCAAGTAAGCCGTTTTCCGACAGGATCAACCGGGCCTCCTCCGCCCTTTCCCTCGGAACTCTCAGAGCCAGCATGCTATTCCTTTTCCTTCGAGTAGTAAGGGGCGTCCAGTGTCTCGCGGATGCCCTTGGCTATCTTCTTGCCCACGCCCTTGACCTTCATGAGGTCCTTCTCGCTCGCTTCGAGCACCGAGCTGACGCTGCCGAAGTGGGCCAGCAGACGCTGGGCTATCACACCGGAAATGTTTGGTAATCCTTCGATGATGAACTGCTGGCGTTCCTGGAGCATCATGGTACCCTTCTCGCCCCGAATCCCGGGGATTCGCCCCTCGGCAGCCTCCCTCTTTGCCACGGCAAGGAGCACCTGAGCGGTCTCCCTGTCGTCCTTGGTCGATATTATGGGAATGCCGAAGTCGACAGTGATGGAGGCCAGTGCCCCGTAGATGGCGTCCTCGGATATGCGTCTTCGGGAGAATAGGTCCTCGCCCTCGAGAATCATGAGCGGCGATTGGTAGGCTCTCCGCAGGCTCCTCGCCTGCTGGAACAGGCGCCCGTCCATCAGCGACGCCAGGAAGTCCTCCGCCTCCTTCCGCTCCACGCCCACGCGCTCGGATATCAGGTAATCGCCCACGTCGAGCTGGACCGATTCGATTATCACGTCCTTCCTTGCCAGGTTCTTCACGACCGGCGACTTGAACTCGCGGGTGTCCGCGATGATCTTCAAAGGCGAATCCTGGTCCTTTGTCAACTCCTGTCGTTTCTCGAAGTCCCCGAGTTTCCGCTGGTCCTTCTCGACAGGTTGTGTCTTCATGGCTGCCCTCACCTGTTCCATCCTTCCGGCGCTTTCGAACGTCGGAGCGGTAGGACCCCCGACCTCGATGTCCTTCTGCAGCTCCTTGCGGAGTCGCTCCAGCTCCTTGTGCATGCGCGATTCCTTGTGCTTTGAAGACCAGTAATACGCCTCGTCCCTCGTGCCCTTGGTGATGAGTATCACTACCTTGCCGGTGCGGCGCCGGCCTGTCCTGCCGCGGCGCTGTATAGT
>LSSH01000109.1 GCA_001595885.1 Candidatus Proteinoplasmatales archaeon SG8-5
CGCACTAAGGAAACACAGAGTCCTAACACCACATCTCCCATATGTTTCCACACGGGATTCGGTTTGCCCTGTGCCGTTTTCGATCGCCTTTACTCACGGCATCTCGATTGATTTCTTTTCCTGCGGGTACTAAGATGCTTCAATCCCCCGCGTTCCCCATCATTACTGATTACGCCGAAGCGTAGGAAGTCCCATTCGGTAATCATTGGATCAACGGTTCCTTGCGCCTACCCAATGCATATCGCAGCTTGGCACGACCTTCATCGGCGCCCGAGCCAAGCCATCCACCAAACAGCGTAGCTAGCCACAGACTATCGGCTTGACACACGTCCAGGTTGTATATGGCGTATGAACGGAATCACCGGCCGAAAGGAAGCCCTGGGGCTTCGTAATGTGGTACCTTCCAAGTAAGCATCGCGATAGCGACGCACACATCTTCGGCCTCCGCCCTTCCCCGGTCACACATCATCGGTGTGAACGGGTGCACGGATTTTCAAAGCGATGACACGGCAATATTGCTGTGCCAATTGCTCGCCTGCTAAGTGATTCCCCTATATGTAGGTTACTGTTTATATAAATTGTGATAATATGAGAAAACACTTTTAAACCTGTAGCCTTTTTGGATGTAACGCAGGCGGGGATAAAACCGTATGGATATTGAAGCAAAAATGATCGAGTACATGCGACCCTTGTTCGGTGACATGGCGGAGAAGGCCATTGAGAACCAGAAGAGCAAGCTCGGTGTATCAGGAAAACCGTCAAAGGAGGACTATCGGAGGATAGTCGAGGCCCTGCGTGACTTGTGCAATAACATGGCCGGTGAGCAGATCTCGGATAAGATCTATGTTGGTCTGATTGAGATTCTGGATGATTGAGGTGACAGCGATGGCAGGCAAGAAGGATACCGTGTTGAAGGAGTTCATTACCCTTCCCGGGGTGGGCATGTCCAAGGCGAAGCTGCTGTATGATGCGGGATTCAAGTCAATCGAGGACCTTTCGAACGCCCCGGTGAAGGACCTGGAGAAGGTCAAGGGCATCCCGAAGGTCCTGGCCAAGGACATCCACGAGCATTATCACCCACAGGAAGAGCCCAAAGACGAGCCAAAGAAGAAGGGCAAGAAGAAAAAGAAGTCCGATACGGACATCCTGCTCGACAAGGGCATAGCCCTGTACCAGAAGGGCAAGTGGGGCCAGGCGTTGCAGATCGTCAACGATGTCCTACATAAGGAGCCGCTGAACGAGCGCGCGCTGCTCCACAAGGGCGACATCTACCTCGAGAGGGAGAAGTGGGGACTCGCCCTGGAGGCCTACGAGACGCTCGTGGACCTGGGAACGGAGAGCGACCGGGCCTGGGTAGGCTGCGGCGAAGCCCTTCAGGGCCTGGACAGGAACTCGGAGGCCAGGGCCTACTACAAGAGGGCGCTGGAGTTCAACCCGGACAACGAGACCGCGAAGGCCAAGCTCGCGGAGGACGACCGCCTGAAGACGTACGTGTCCGGACTGGATGACATGCTGGAGGGCGGTATACCGACCAAGCAGGTGATACTCATCTGCGGAAGGGCCGGCTCCATGAAGTCGTCATTCGCATATTACATACTTCACAAGCTTTCGGAGAACGAGAGGCGGAAGGCCATATACCTCACCCTGGAGCAGAGCCGCACGAGCCTGCTCAGGCACATGAGGAAGCTGGGGCTCAGCCGGGACCTGGCAACGAGCATGATGATCTCCGACCTCGATGACATGGTGGTCATCGACATGGCCCGTTTGAGGAAGGAAACGGACCCGGACCTTATCGGCAGTATCGACTGGCTCAACTCCATCATCACCCAGATCCAGAATTACAAGGAGACGTTCGGCTGCGAGGTCGTCGCCATTGACTCGCTGTCCGCGCTGTACTCCCTAACAACGTTCAAGAACGCGAGGAGCGAGCTGTTCTTCTTCTTCGAGAAGCTCCGCGACCTTGACATAACCGTATTACTGGTTTCGGAAATGCTCGACCCAAACGCGGAACAGTTCGGCCCGCACGGAGTGGAGGAGTTCCTGGCCGACGGCATAATCCACCTCAAGACCGAGAAGTACGGCAACCGCGCCAACCTCTTCCTCGGCGTCATGAAGATGCGCGAGACGAATCATGAAAGAGATTACTTTCCACTGATAGTTGACAAGGCCGGATTCGAGATCGTCCGCGATTGAGCATGATAACTGACATCATTATGATATTACGTAAATACGTTTAAATATACATTGTATCATGTTTCTCAATAGATCATTATGAAGTTTAAGGAGTTACCAGGAAGAATTCTAATCCTTACCATTATCATTATGTTAGCAGCGATAGTTTGGTTTTTCAATGACCAGTATCCAAATATTATCCTATTCGATGTAGATATCAACGAGTTCCTATTCAAGGGCTATCAAACTCTTGTCGCAATAGCAATTGTCTATCTCATCTTCAAGATTATCTTTGAGGGTACTTTTGTCAGGAGCGTAAGGGACTATAGGAGCAGGTACGCGTTCAAGAAGGCGGTCTCCGTGCTCTACTTCGCCGGCTGTCTGATTGTACTTGTGAGCATTTGGCTCGAGAACACGCAGAACCTTCTTGTCGCTTACGGTCTCATAGGGGCAGGTATCGCAATCGCTCTCCAGGACTTCTTCAAGAACTTCGTCGGCGGCATACTCATCCTTGTCAATAAGATCTACAGTGTCGGGGACAGGATAGACATCAATAACCGCACCGGTGACGTGATTGACATAGGTGTGTTCTACACGACTTTAATGGAGATCAAGGAATGGGTGGCCGGTGACCAGGCAACAGGTCGTTTGACAGTCATTCCAAACGGATTTGTCCTGTCCGGCACGGTGAGTAACTACACGAAGGACCACAACTTCATCTGGGACGAGATTAGCATACCCATAACCTACGATAGCGACTGGAAGCTAGCCCAGCAATTATTCATGGATATTGCCACAAAGGAGACCGTGGAGATTGTTAAAAATGCGGAGGAGGGCATCTCCCGATTGAAGGACAAATATTATTCCATTCAAATTAGGAACCTTGAGCCTCAGGTTTTCATTACACCGACTGACAACTGGATAACAGTTGACATCAGATATGTTACGAAGGTTTATAACAGGCGCGATTTAAAAACACTTTTGAGCCAACATATACTGGAAGCCGTTGAGAAATCAGACAAAATCAAGATTGCGTCGGCGACCTTCGACATCGTAGCATTCCCCGAAGTGCGCATAAAGGATACAAAGGGGTGAACATGAAGCTGCTGAAGTTTCCGTCGATAATGAAGATGCCGAAGTTCAAGCTGCCCAAGGTCGCGAAGAAGAGGACGGTGAAGGTTGGTCTGCCTCCCGGAACGCTGGTCTACACAGGGGAGGTGAGGGACGAACCGGTTCGCACCACCTACATGATTTATGACGCTGAACATTATGAGGAGGGTGAGATCAAATCAATAGAGGAATTGAACAGCCATGTCGACAAGCCCGAGGTCACTTGGATCAACGTGGACGGCATCCACGATACCGGTATCATTGAATCCATCGGAAATGCCTTCAAGCTCCACCCCTCAATATTGGAGGACATCGTGGACACGGAACAACGACCCAGGATGGAGGATTTTGATGATTACATCTTCGTGACCTTGAAGATGCTTGTCTATAAAGAAAAGAACAGGGAGGTCACGTCCGAGCACATCTCCCTCATTCTTGGCCCCAATTATCTCATTACCTTTCAGGAGAGACCGGGCGACATCTTCGACATCATCAGGGGCCGGATAAGGACAGGCAAGGGCCGGATAAGGCAGTCGGGGGACGATTACCTGGCTTATGCGCTGATTGATACGGTCATCGACCAGTATTACATCATCCTGGAGAGGATAGGCGAGGTGGTCGAGGAGATAGAGGAGGAGCTGATGAGCCGCCCGAAGATCGAGACGCTGCAGCAGATATACTACCTGAAAAGGGAGATGATATTCCTCAGGAAATCGGTCTGGCCGCTGAGGGAGGTCATCGGCGGTCTGGACAGGAGCGATTCAGCCCTCATCAAGCAGGAAACGGGCCGGTTCTTCAGGGACGTGTACGACCATACGATACAGGCCATCGACATGGTCGAGACCTACAGGGACATGCTGTCGGGCATGCTGGACCTATACCTCTCCAGCATCAGCAACCGAATGAACGAGGTCATGAAGGTGTTGACAATAATCGCCACCATATTCATCCCGCTGACCTTCATCGCCGGCGTCTACGGCATGAACTTCCTGAACATGCCCGAGCTGCGGTGGGAATACGGATACTATCTCATATGGTTGGTTATGTTGATAATCACGATGCTGATGGTCATCTACTTCAAGAGGAAGAGGTGGCTTTGAATTCTGTCGATACGAAGGATAATAATCCCCTGACAGTTACTGGGGAATTTCACGGAGGTGAATGATATGGTTATGATAAGAAGACCTATTCGAGGAAGCCTTTGCAGAGCCGTTCACGTTGACGGTTTCAACCATTACGCCAATCCGAAGAAGGTTCGGTTGACAATGTATAATCTGCAACTGGCAATCCCTGAGGTCCAGGATAACGATGCGATACTGCAGTTGGTTAGGGAGAACGAGTTGGTCTTTGATAGAACCCTGTTCTTCCTGTTCGCCGATAGGATACAAAGGATCAAGAAATGGCTGGAGGTGCACACCCTGGACGAGTGGGAACGGACGGAATTGGATACCGAGGATGTCTTCAAATACGTTGGTATTAACTTCTCCAGCGATGAGATACAGGCGATGTGGTCCGGCAAGGAGATCACGATGCCAGAGGACACGAACATCAATCTCATCCCGGTATTGACCGAGAATAGGGATGAGGAGTAGATGACGGGTGTGACGACACCATCATAGCATCATTACTAGTCATCCTTTGGCTTCAGCGTCACCGGGTCGATGTGCCTGATGCCCTTCTCTTCCCTAATGAGCCTCAGGTTTTCCATCCGTAAGTCGTCTCCCTTCTTGACCGATTCGAGGGTCAAACGCATTATCTCCATTCCCCTGAGCTCGCCCAGCAGGACGCCGTCGTCATCCACGACTGGTATATCGGTCTGACCCGTATCCAGCATGATCTTCAAGGCTTCCTTGACTGTTTGATATCCCTTGACGGGTCTCTCAGGCTTCATCAACTTGCTGACGTCGTCCATGAACAGGTCCTTCATGTATCTCACGAAGGGCCAGAACCCTTCCTTCCTGACCTTGAAGCGGGCGCTGCTCGCCCTTATCATGTTCAGGTACGAAACCGCGCCAACCAGCTTGTCCTCATCGTCGACCACGTAGATCTTGCGCGTGTAAGGATTCTCCAAGAGGACCTCCATCGCCTCGTGGACCATTGTGCCCTTCCTTATCTTGGCCGGTTCGACAAGGAGGAACTCGTGAGTGTCAGCGATCAGTCTCGCGTCCATGATGCCCATAATTTCACCATGTCAAATATGGCTTTCATCATTAAATATCTTTTCTGAGATGATAAGTTTTTAATAAAGCGTTCGAGTTAATGTAATATCATGCCGAAGAGGAAGAAGCCAAAGGGTGAGAGGAGCGGTGCGGGCTCAGCGGTATTGGCATTCATCCTCGGGATAGTGGCATTACTTCTCATTTTCGACATGGATTATGACATCTTTCCCTACATTGACCTCGGGACCTCCGAACCGTTGCACACCGCGTTGTTCATAATTGTCATACTGGCATTTATCTGGTTCGCCCTCCGGATGATAGGCATTCTGGCTGAGATTGCCGCAGCCCCACGTGTCGGGAGCTATGCCTACGTGCGCTCTGCTTGGTTGACCATCAGTTACGTCATCTGGGCCGTTGTATTCCTGTTGATCTTCTTCTACTTCATGGGGGGCATAGATTCCGCTGTCCTTAGCCTCGGTCTGATTGGAGCAGCACTCACCTTCGTCCTGCAGAAACCGTTGTTGAACATACTCGGCTGGATATTCATCACCTACAATCGCATGTTCAAGATCGGCGACAGGATAAAGATTGGCGAAGTCAAGGGTTACGTCACTGACATTAAAGTGATGCACACCTCCCTCTACGAGATGGGCGGCTGGATGAAGGGAGAGACGTTCACCGGGCGCGTGGGCATGATACCCAACTCGCTCATCTTCGACGGTGCCGTCTACAATTACACGAGGGATTCGCCATACATCTGGGACGAGGTCACGAACCTGGTCACCTATGAGAGCGACATCAATAAGGCGGAGACGCACATGGTCGAAGCGGCCAGGGAGGTGGTCGGCGGCACCATGGCGAGCAAGCATGACTCATACAAGAAGCACCTTGAATTGCATGACCTTGACGGGGCACTGCCCCAGGAACCGCTAATCAGGATGGACCTGGAGGATTCGGGAGTCAACATCTCTGTAGTTTATTGGACGCCTGCCGAGTGGCGCAGAAGGACCAGGACAGCGATAACCAGAAAGATCTGGCAGAGGTTCATGGAGGACCCGGACATCGAGATCGCCTACCCGCACGTGGAGCTGGTCAAGCACAGGAAATCATGGGAGGGCCAGGGCCCAGGTATTGAATAAGCCGATTTATGGAAACTATAAATAGTTCAAGGATCGATTCTATATTCAAACTTATCCGGTGATCACATGGACGGTACTTCGAAGCAGAGTGAGAAAGGCAGTTGGAAGAGCTACATCAGCCTGTTGTTCAAACTTATGCTGGTGATTCTGGCAATCGACACCTTCTTGAAAGGAGAGTTTGTATGGTTCATTGCTACGTTATTGGCAATCTTCCTGACGTTCCTGCCCGCCATATTGCGCCGTGACTTCAACGTGAACCTCCCGCTGGTCCTCGACGTGGCTATCACCCTCTCCCTGTTCTTCCACACAGTCGGCGGCTACCTGAATTTCTACGAGAGCGTCCAGTATTATGACCATTTGACGCATTTCATCTCGTCCACCGCCGTGGCCCTCATCGGCGTTGCTGCGTTATACGTCCTGGCCTTCCACACGGACCTCGTGACCCTCCCACCTGCTGGCTTTGGCCTATTCACCATTTTCTTCGTCATGAGCATGGGCGTGGTTTGGGAGTTCATGGAATGGGGCATTGACATCTTGACCGGCACCCAGCTTCAGCACGGTCTTGACGACACGATGCTTGATTTCGTCTTCGACACGATGGCCGGTGTTCTCGTCGGGATAATCGCGACGCTGTGGCTCAGGAGGAAGGTCCTTGAGGAGACCCAGCCGTTCCTGGAGGTCGGTGACATCAAGAACAGCGTAGGCTACCTTCGGTGGAAGGAGATTACGAAGAAGGATAGGGCGTTGAGGGACCGGATAATGCTCTCGTTCAAGGACCCGGTCTTACTGGACAGTATCCTCGATGATATTGTCGAGAAGTCGCATTATATCTCCGAGGTCCAGAAGGACATGTGGGCAAGGATGAAGAAGGAGTTCCATAGATGAGCAGGCGTGGGCAACGTCCGGAGAGTACGGCAGGAAACCCGATTGGAGGATGAATGGACCCGTTCAGCCATTACATGATCGCCTTCATGATCGGAAGGCAATTGGAGCTTGGAAGAGACCAGTTGATGGCCCTGACTTTCAGTGCACTGATTCTTGACATTGACGTGATCTACTACTTGTACCCGGATCATTTTCTGCCGGTTCATGGCTCGATAACCCACACGTTTTCGGCCATGGTGTTCTTCTGGATAATTTGTGCGGCCTTGTTCCTCGTATGGAAGCGCAGGTTCCTCGGCGGGTGTGCTTTCATAGGCATGGGCAGCCATATTGTGTTGGACATGGTGAACACGCTGTCGCCCTTCGACGGAGGCAAGCAGCTTCTCTGGCCCTTCGACACGACCTACTATTCTCTGGGCGACATTGTGCCTTACCCCTACGTGGCCTGGGTCATATTGGCTGGGGCGATTTTCTCATTCAGCCTTGTAATGGCATTAATGCATTTCAAAGAGGGTGATGCGCCGTGGCGTGTGTGGTTTGACGAGAGAAGATACTTGAAAAAGGATGTGAGGTAGTCGTCTAGATTCCATTTACCTCACTCCGGACTTGAATCTGCATTTCTGCAATAATCATCATACTGATGGATGCATGATCGCGTTCAACACCGCCGGAACCGCCCCGATGGCCGTGCAGGTTTCCATCGACACGCCCTTTTGAGTGATGTCCAGGTGGTATTTTCCGATCTTGAAAAGGTCCTTAGGTAGCCCGCGGGGTCCCAGCCCGAAGAGGAGGAGAACGCTTTGGCCGCGCTCGATGGACGCGGCCAGCTCTGAGGGTGAAATGGACTTGTCCGGTGACGGCTTCCTGGTCGTGATGATGACCTCCCCAAACTGCGGCGGGAAACCCTTGCTTGGTTTCTCGAAGATCTGGAATCTTCCGGCCTTGGTGAGCTCGATTAGATATTGGCCGCCCTCTCCGATGCTCGTCGTCGTGGCAAGCCAGTCAACGATGTCCTGTGAGGTGCGCATCTCCCGCTCATAGGGGAAGCCGAAGGTGGCGAGGTTGCAGTCGAAGGCCATGGCGACGGGGCCCGAACGGGCCAGCACGCGGCGGTGCGCTTCTCTCAATTTCGTCGGGTCGTATGTGTTGTACAGGCCTATTGTCATCCTCCCGGGCATGCTCCCGCATTGCCAAACATGAAATATTAGGTTTTGCATTAAGGGCCGATGAGCGCAGAGATCATCGATGGGAAGAAGATCTCATTGGACATCCTCATGGAGCTCGTGCCAAGGGTGGAGAAGCTGAAGGCCGAGGGCGTGACCCCGGGGTTGAGCGTCATCCTTGTGGGCGAGGACCCGGCATCACAATCCTACGTCAGGAGCAAGGAGAGGGTCTCGAAGAAGATCGGCATCAGGTCTGAGACCCACCGCTTGCCGAAGACCACATCCCAGATGTTGGTCCTCGACCTTATAGGAGAGTTGAATGCCAATCCGGAGGTCCACGGGTTACTTGTGCAACTCCCTGTACCGGACCAGATCGAAGAGGCCACCGTGATAGAGGCCATCCTTCCTTCAAAGGATGTTGACGGCTTTTCGCCCATCAGTACTGGTAGGCTGCTCGGCGGCCAGGAGTGCTTTGCACCGGCAACGCCGATGGGCATTTTGGAGCTACTGAGCCGTTCCGGGAACCCGCCCGACGGGAAGCACGTCGTGATAA
>LSSH01000110.1 GCA_001595885.1 Candidatus Proteinoplasmatales archaeon SG8-5
GAAGGGCCAGTGCAGGGTCCACGGCGAGATGGAGGGCGAGGCCGACCTCAGGACGAAGGCGGTGCTCGACGACGGCACCGGCGCCCTCACCGTCATCCTGGGCAGGGACCTTTCGGAGAAGCTTCTGGGGAAATCACTGGACAAGTGTCTCAAGGACGCCAAGAAGGCCATGGACCAGGGCGTCATCCACGACGAGCTGTTCGACATACTGGTCGCAAAGCCGACGCGCGTCATCGGCAACGTGACGTCCGATGACTTCGGCCTCATGCTCATCGCCAACGACACCGAGTTCGTGACCAGGGACGTGCATGCGGAGGCCCAGAAACTGCTGGAGGAGATAGCATGAGGGGCAGGGAGGTCGCATGGAGGCTCTTCGCGGGAGAGCTGAACGATTCCTCGCTCGTTCTTACGGGGGAGGAGGAGCGCTCCCCCACTTTCGTGGTCACCCCCTTGGGGGCCAAGGTCAACCGCGTCTTCGCGGTCGGCGTGATAACCGACATCGAGAACGTGGGCAGCCCCGAGGAGCCGCTCTGGAGGGCCAGGATGTCAGACCCCACGGGGACAATGTTCATCTCGGCCGGGCAGTTCCAACCTGAGGCCGCGCAGGCCCTGTCGAAGATGCCCGTGCCCGGTTTCGCGGCAATCATAGGGAAGGTCAGGGTGTACTCGCCCGAAGAGGGCGTCATGTACCTGTCGGTGAGGCCAGAAACCGTCAAGAACGTGACCAGGGAATCCCGTGATGACTGGATACTCGACAGCTGCCGCGGCCTCAAGCAGAGGATAGAGGCGTTCTCGGAGGCTGTCGAGATGGCAGCCCCCTCAGTTGACGAGTTGGTAAACCTCGGATACGGCAGGAACCTGGCGGAGGGCATCGTCTCCGCCATCGAGCACTACGGCGACGTTCCCGTGGACCGATATAAAACCATGTTGATAGACTCCCTGAAACACCTTGTCCCGGACGAGGGCCAGGACATCGAGGAGATCGAAGAGGGCGAGCCCATCGAGTACGAAGAGGAGTACGATGAGGACATCGAGGCCGAACCGCCGGTCATGGATCCGGAGGCTGCCGGGGACGAGGACTCGGATGAGGAGCTTACCGACGAGGAGGAGACGCTCATCGAGGTCATCGAGGAGGAGGACCCGGAATCATCCGGAATCGATTGGGACGTGCTTGCCAAGGCCGCAAAGAAAACCGGTCTGAAAAAACAGGACTTCGAGACGGCGATGGAGGGCCTTCTGGAGAAAGGTATCGTCTACGAGCCCATGCTGGGCAGGATAAGGAAGATATAGATCAAAGTTCCTTGATATCGTCCTTGAGCTTGTGGCCGCCCTCTTTTATCTTGGCGACGGCCGACTTCTCGGCATGGACTATCTTCTCCTCGGCGGAGTGGGCCGCATGAAGGACCTCATCCTTCAGCTTACGCATCTTTGGTACCCTGTCGGGCGACGCCTCCGTCCTGACGAACTTCGGGAAGTACTTCAAAATTATAACGTCACCCACGCTGTGTATCCATCTGTAGGGGACGCTGACGGCCCGGGAGTGCTCGACCAGCAACGGATTAGGGTTGCCTATGAACAGCCCGTCTATCTTCTGGCTGCTTGTCTCGACGATGATGTCGTCCACGTTCCCCAGCGCAATGGCATTGTCGGTGTATATCTCCATACCTATAAGCTCACTGATCTCCGTCAACATAATATCCGTCCTACATACATTTACTAATTCTTATACTTTTCATTATTCATTATAGATTAAAATAAATTATTTGAATGACCTCACTGTTACCAAACCTTAAATAATGGTTGGAGTTAAACGAACGTTGGGCAGGTGTTTATAACGAAAAACGACGAACTTCCCGAGGGCACTCTGGTTAAGACGGTCGGAGGAGGTATAGAAGCCTTAAAGCAGATATTGCTCAAATTGAAGAAGTTCAAGTTCTCGGGGTATCTGAAGACCACCATATCGAGGGACAAATACATCTCAGAGGGTTATCTAGTAGTGCGGGAAGGAGCACCGGTTGCGGCGATCTACGGAAGAAGGGCTGGCGGTTCATTCGCCAAGACCAAGGAAGGAGAGGACGCCCTCAAGTTGATTTGGGGAGACACGTACGACACGGATTGTTCCATCATGGTCTACGGAAGGGTGGACATCGAGGAGATTATAACCCAGCACCCGGAAGCCCTGGTCAACCTTGTGGAGAAGGTTGCCGAAGAGAGGAAGAGGCGGACGACCTATTCCTTGTCCTGGGGGGACAGGCAGAAGGCCGAATTAGAGAAAAAACCTGAAGTGGCCGAGGATGAGAGGCTGGCCGAGTACAGGAAGCGGATAGAGAACTGGCGCTCTTCCGGACTGGTCGTCAAATCATTGGAGGAGAGCCTCGGTGATGCCGACAAGGCCAAGCTGTTATTCGCCGAGTTCGAGGAAAAGGTCAAGCGCATCGAGGCCCTGAAGAATGAGCTGGAGCTGATAGATGGCTCCGGCCATGAGAAAGAGGTCGAGAGGATCAAGGCCATGTTGAAGAACCCGGGCAAGATTCCCGCCATCGAGTCCGCCATCTCCGAGCTCAGGAAGAGCACCGCTGCCGGGGAGGTTACCGAGGAATATTCAGACGGAGAGGACTCACTTGCCGGACTGGGCAAGATCCTGCCTCCCGAAAAGGACGAGCTGGACGTTTGCAAGGTCTGCGGTGCGAACATGTACGGAAGGAACGAGTGCCCGACCTGCGGGGCCAAGAAGGGGGATGCGGCCAAGAAGACGCCCGAAAAGGAATTGGGCAAGTCACTGGCCTCAAAGGACGCGAATCTCATCCCCGAATTCACCTTCGAATCATACGTCGTCGGGGAGGGCAACAGGTTCAGCCACGCTGCCAGCCTGGCGGTATCCAAGGTCGAGTCATCGGCGTATAATCCCCTATTCATCACAGGCGGGCCCGGCCTGGGAAAGACCCATCTGATAAATGCAATAGGCAATTACGTGCTTTCGAACTTCAAGGGCAAAAGGGTGCTCTACGTGACGATGGAGAAGTTCATTAACGAGTTCAACGATGCCAGCAAGGCCAATCAGATGGCCCTGTTCAGGGAGAAGTACCGCGAGCTCGATTTCTTGCTGCTGGACGACGTTCATTTCATCGCTGACCGGGAGGACGTTCAGGACGAGCTCTTCCACACGTTCAATGCCCTTCACAAGGACGGAAAACAGATCGTGATGACCTCTGACCGCCCCCTCAGGAGCGTGCAGGGTCTGAGCGACAGGCTCGTATCGAGGTTCCAGTCCGGCCTGGTCACGGATATTAAGGCACCAGACCTTGAGCTGCGCATCAACATCCTGAGGAAGAAGGTGGAGAAGATCGGCTTGGAGATAGAGGAGGATGTACTCGATTTCATCGCCAAGAGATACACGCGGAACATCCGGAAGCTGGAGGGAGCCCTAGGGACCCTTGTCGCGTACTGCGAGCTGATGAAGAAACCCCCCTCCATCGAGGCTGCCATCGACTCACTGAAGGAGGAGCCGCCGGACTCGCCCGAGGACCTCGAACTTGTTCCCGCCATACCGACGAAGAGCAAGCTCGACGAGCTCAAGATATCTCATAGTTACCTTATTGAGGAGACACGTCCGGTCAAGTCCTTCAACCTGTTCATGAACAAGGTCAACGAAGGCTTTAAAGGAATGGCCCTCACCCGCCTCAATCCCAAACGCATCACGGAGCTATATGACGTCAAAGATACGACGATACTCTGGCTGACGGATAGGGAAGGCGACCCGGACGTCAAAATCCCGCCTGTGCTCGAGAAGATAATCTACAGGATCGAGGACCTTTTGAACGCTCCGGGAAAATCCATATTGCTCGTGGACGGATTGGACTACCTTATCAGCAACAACAGCTTCGACCCTGTCCTCCGCTTCCTCAGGCGACTCATCGATGAGATATCTGAGAGCGAGGCCATTTTCATTATGTCAATAGCCCCGGAGACCATTGACGAGCAGGGATTGAAAATACTGGAGAGGGAAATGGAGATTATCTCGTTCACGTAGCCTTCATCTTGCCGATGAAGTCCTTGAAATCCTTGATCGCATGGAGGGCGCTGCTGTAATCTCCGTCCTGGACCGAGTTGTTCGCCTGCTTCAATATCTCAACGGGCTTGCTGATGTCGACGTTCATCATCTTTATCTCTCTCAGCTCGGCCTTGGCGTCCCTCATTTCCTTGGCTATGAACCTGGGCAGTATCTTCATAAGGCTCTCGTTGATCTCCCTCGTCAACTCGTTCACCTTATCGGAATCCTTTTTCTCGACCGCCTTCTTCATCTCCTCGAACAGGTCCTGGGCCTTGGACACGTTCACGTTCATTGATAATGCATCCCTTATCGTCCGTTCTATGGAACCGATCTCCGCCTGGGTAATGATGGCGGATGCGCCGGATAAACTCTCCACCAGCCCCTCGGCCCTCCGGACCTCGCCCATGGCCGTTGAGTAATCGTTTGCCTCGACCGACTTCTTGATGTTGCTCAGAATACGCTCGATGGAGGAAGTGTCCTTACCACCCTTCTTCGCCAGGGAGACCGCGCTGTTGAACGTCCTGTGCTTTCCCATGATGAGGGTCCTGAGGTCCTTCTCAAGGACCATCTTCCCCTCCTTGATTATCTTAATCGCGTTATCGAGGTCCTTCTTCTTGCTGGCTGAGACGGCCTGGCTGATGAGGGCCTTGCTTTTTGTCACGTCGATATCGGCCTCTTTGGCCAATGAGAGCAATCTCTTAACGTGCCCTATCAATTTCGGTAATTCCTCGAAACTCGCCGCTTTTGACGGGGTCTTTGCATCGGCCCCGGTTTTCACCAATGGCCTCTTGGGGGCTTCGCCCTTACCGGGTTTAGCCGGAGCAGCTTTGTCCCTTGGAGCATCGCCATCATCCTTAAGTGCCCTCATCCTGTCGGCAAAGCTCATCGGCTTGTCGATTTTCTGGTCTGGCGCCTTGGGCCTGGGTGCGGTTGGGGCGTCAACTGGCTGATCCTTCATCTGCTTCATGCGGTCGGCAAAGCTCATGGGTTCGGCCGGTCCGGGTATCTCAGCCGGGACGTCCTCGCCCTCCTCGGCGAACTCTGCCCCGCACTTCGGGCATTTGGTGGTGCTCATGTCGATGAGCTCGTTGCACATCGGGCATTCGAAGACCTCTTCGATCTCGAACTCAACACCACAGTGAGGGCATGAATTTGCGTCATAAGGCACCTTTTTGCCGCACTCGGGACAATCGAATGCATCGTCCTCGGGAGTTTCGGATGCCAGGACATCCCCGTCGGCCACCGCTAACAGGTCGCTCACATGCTCGCTGTCCTCTGAAAGGATGGTTGTTTTCAATTCCTCTGCGTCACTGGGCAATTCACTGATCTCTTCAGGGGCAAACAAAGTAAGGTCCGTGTTGCAAGACGGACAGGTCTTAGCGTCAATGGAAACCTCCTCGTCACAAACAGGACATATTCTCTTCGATGGGCCCGACGCATCAGCCAGATAATCACCTTAAGGTATTCTGATTGGGAAATGAACGTTTGGGTATTTATGAATTGTGTTGTTATAATATATTAGGAGGAGTTTCGATAAGGTTAAATCCATAAACATCATGTCGTCATAAGGCAATTCACTGCTGGGAGGTAAGAAAGGTGTTCAAAGACTCTATCACAGGATTGGACAAAGTTTTCAAAACAGATATCATGCCGCCCTGCGTGGTTCTGGTGACAGGACCGCCGGGATCGATGAAGACGAGTTTCTGCTATACACTTATGTCGAAGTACCTAGAAAAATCAAAGGAGTTCGGCCTCTATGTCACGCTTGAGGAGACCTCCCAGAGCCACCTTAAGAACATGAAGAGCCTGGGCATCAGTCTTTCACCGCACATGCAGATATCGGATTTCACTGACCTCAGAGAAGTGGACAAGGTGGTCGAAGAGGGTGAGGCGACCGATTATATCCTATTCATTGAAAAGATGATAAAATACTTCAAAAAGAAATACGGGAGCCGGTTCAAACTGTTCTCGCTGGACTCACTCGGTGCGCTTTATTCACTGATGGAAGACGTAACTCAAATGCGCAAGAGGATGTTCTACTTCTTCAAGATGTTGAGGGACAACAACCTAACCGCCTTCCTGGTCATGGAGAGGTCGGTAGGCTCCGATTCTCAACTATTGGGCAACGAAGGTTTCCTCGTCGACGGAATAATCATGCTCGGCCTGGACCGGAGCAGGGGTAAACTGGTGCGTTACCTGCAGGTAGAGAAGATGAGGGCCTGCCAGCACAGCATGGAAAAACATGCGGTTGAGGTGACGAAGAACGGCATGGTCGTGCTCGGACCGATTTTCGACCTTGGTGAGGGCTGACTGTTCGATTCCTCTACCAAAAATACTTAATATATTAACGTATCCACTATCTATAATAAAGAGGGTTTACTGGAGGTATCCCTATGGGAGACGAACCATCAATTTGGGAAGTAATGCAGAAGCAGGCTGAACAATTCAAGGAAAAAGAGGAAGATTTGAAACGAAAGTCTGATGAACTAGCCGAGAAGGAGAAGGATTTGGAGAGTAAGGCCTCTTCCCTCGAGTCAAGAGAGAGTGAATTGTCCTCGAAAGAAAGTGAGATTTCATCGAAAGAGAGCGAGATCCAGGAGAAGGCCAGCAAGATAGAAGAGGATAAGATGGCCTTCGAATCGGAGAAGAACAGGATACTAGAGCTAGAGAACGGGATCCAGGCCCGGGAATCGGAACTGGGTAACAAGCAGAAGGAGCTGGCATCCAGGGAAGAAGATATCATAGCCAAGCAAGAGGATATCAAGAGAATCGAGGACGAGGTTGCCCAGAAGAGGCAGGACATGATATCCGCCGCTGAGAGCTCCCAGGCAACGTTATCAGAATTAAAGGAGGTCATCGACAAGCTCAACGCCAAGGGCGAGGAGATAATCGCACGCGAGAAGGCCCTGGCGAAGGAAGAGGAAGAGCTGAATGCCTCCAAAGAGAAGATCATCGAGGACGGCAAGAGGTTGATGGAGAAGGAGAAACAGCTCCTCGATAAGGAAGAACAGCTCAGGGGAGTAGCTGCCGCTCCTCCGCCCGCACCGGAACCGGAGGCGGCCGAGGAGGAAGAACCCGGATGAGGAAGAGGTTCCATGTCCCCAGTGCGGCACGATGGTTGCCAAGGACGCTGCGATGTGCTACGCCTGCGGCGCCAAGATAGGCGAGGAAGGAGAAGCTATCGAAGAGGAGGCTCCCGATGAGGAGGAAGCACCGGCCGAGGAAGAGGAGAAGGAGGAAGAAGAGGCTCCTGCCGAGGGCGGTGAGGACGAGATCCCCTGTCCGGAGTGCGGCACCATGATCAGCAACGACGCGGTCATGTGCTACGCCTGCGGCGCCAAGATAGAGAGCAAAGAGGAAGGCGGCGAGGAGATAGAGGTCAAGAAGGTCGCAAAGAAGCGCGTAGTCTAATCCTCGGATCGGTCGAAGGGATTGCCATTTTATGTCAGCTTCAGCCTTAACTATTTATTATGATATATTTTCAAAATTAGCCTTGTAAAATGGTTATTTAGTGGTTATAACCACTTTAGGTTTATATAAGAGCCTAGGCATAGGTGAGATTAAGAAGTTATAAGAGGTGATTCTGTGAAGGGTGGAATCAAGAGGAAAATCGTATGGGACAAGAAAGGTGTGAGCGAGATCGTAGGCACGATTCTGATGCTTGCGATCACGGTAGTTTTGTTTTCGAGCATAATCGCATGGGTAGGCCAGATACCTGCTCCGAGGGAATCCTTCCACGTGGAGTTGGACTGCTATCTTGAACCGGCCGTGCCCAGCGATTGGGGTCACGGAGTGAACTTCACCATGCTGCACCAGGGCGGTCAGGAGTTAGACCAGTACTTCGTCAAGGTCTACCTGACCGTGGACAACACCCCGCTGTCGTTCGACCAGCCGGATGGTTTGATCGATGAGGACGGCAACACAGACTGGGGCGTGGGTGAGAAATGGAGCCAGAATATCACAAAGATCATGGTCCCGACACTCCAGGGTCCGGCCAACCCGTCGACCTTCAGCGTGATGGTCGTCAACGTGGAGAGGAACACTATCATCTGGCAGGAGACAATCGGAGAGGGTGTGAACAAGTTCGCTCCCATCATCATCGACATGTGGATAGACAGCGACCTGGGAACGCCCAACGTCCTTGACCCGGGCCCGATATCGTACACCGACCCCTTCAAGGTGTACGCCAGGGTAGTGGACCCCGAGGGCTTTGACCCGGATTTCGGCCTGGACGTCAACAATATTTGGGTGAACCTCAGCGCCGTGTACGGGCCATCCGAACCCCCGGTTCAAATGATGGATGCGGTCGACCCGTACGACGCCATCAACGATGACGTGTATGTGGCCCTGCTGGACCCACCGTCCATCGATGTCGCGACACCGGGTAACTATTACTTCATTTTCAACGCCTCCGACCTGACCCAGCCAACACCCATGAGCACCAAGAAGCTCAAGCTCTTCCCCATCGGGATGCTTGTCGGGGATAATCCGCAGATAGAGGTCGTCGAGATATCGTTCGACGACCCAGAGCCGGTGAACGGCGACACCATCACCGTTACGGCAACTCTCAGGAACAAGGGCGGCGCCGGTGCCCTGGTGGACGTCCTGTTCTATGACGGTGAAGAGACCCTGCCGGCACTCATTGGCCAGACCAATGCATCCATAGCCGCGCAGGGCGAGGTGGATACGGAGATCGAATGGCTGGCAACCCCCGGCGGGGTGCACATGATTGTCGTGAACGCCTCGGTCAACGAGACCTATGCGAACGATCACGGCATCTTTGACCCGTATCCGCAGGACAACGTCGGCTTCCAAAACCTCACCGTGATGCCGAAGATATTGCTGGTGGACGACGACAGCGAGATGAACGACCAGGGGCCGAAGGACACGGTGTCCTTCATGAGAGCCTCCTTGGAGGCCTCGGATTATGATTACGATTTCACGATCGTCGGAGCCGGCGACGGTCCCGGCTATGACTACGGTGAGACGCCCCTGATGGATTATGACATTGTCATTTGGATGACCGGATACCAGACGCTCAACACACTGACGGAGAGCGCGGCCAGCACGACCGACGACGTCGATAACCTGATGAAGTTCCTGGACGCCGGAGTGGGTTCAGGCAACGGAGGCAGCCTTTGGCTGATATCCCAGGGATTCTGGACGGAGGCGGCGGCCGACCCGGGATTGATCAACTTCGCACTCAACTACCTCAACGTTCCGAGCATGCCGCCGACATCCATCGCCCAGTTGCCTATGGTGCTCTACGGCAACGATACCCACCCCGTCACCGATGACTTCGTGAGCAAGCCCATCGAGACCACGAACAGGGTCACGGGAGCCATTTACGAGAGGTCATACTGGTGGGACGTTCCATCAGTTCCGATGGGCAGGATGGCCCTGAACTCCAGCACCCAATGTTATGCCGTGAGCTATAACTCCGACGAGGACCTGGGGAACCCGGTCGAGGATTCTCGGATATTCACCCAGACCTGGGACTTCTCCAGGATAGAGGACACTGCCACCCAGGCCCAGTATACTTACAAGGTGATCAAGTGGCTGGGCAACATCACGACCAAGTACACGAAGGACGTGGCCATCTCCGAGCAGACTATCGAGCCTGAGATAGTGTTCTACAAGCAGGAGGTATCGATCAAGTTCGTGGTCAGGAACAACGGGTTCAACGAGTACCAGATGCAGGACGACCTGTACTACAGGCTGAGGATACTCGACATCAACGGCAACGAGCTCCAGCCGCCCGTGCTGGTCTACCAGCAGATAGACTACCTCGGGATACTCGAGAACAACACCAGGACGTTCTTTTACAATTGGACCCCGCAGGAGATAGGTTACCACAGGCTGGAGATCAAGGTGGACCCGGACAACAGGATCACCGAGAGCAACGAGTGGAACAACGAGATATCCAATTACCTCTCGAGCGGAGAGCTGTTCGTTCAGTATCGTATACTGGTAGTGGACGATGACAATTCATTCAACAATCTGGGCAGGATCGGCATACCGCCGGACGTGCAATACAACGAGACCCTCCAGGTGACCACGGCGTTGGAGTACCTGAACGAGAGCGGCAGGTACACGTTCGAGCAGTTCGTTGTTGACCAATCCACAGGCGGGGAAGGGCCTTGGTATGACGTGGGAACCGTTTCCCTGAACAAGTACAACGCGGTCATCTGGGTCACGGGAGACGACGTGAATCCCCTACTTTTGAGCGACAAGGAGAACATATCCGCCTATCTCAACCACGGCGGCAACTTCTGGCTCATTGGAACTGGTCTGTGGACGGTCAACGGTTTCACCGACCTCTTCTCGCAGGATTATCTCAGGATCAACTCTGTCACGGTGAACACCGGCACGGTCACGAGTTATCGGGGTGTTAAAAAGGACCCGATATCACACGGCATGGAGTTCGAGGGCTCCGCTGACGTCAACCAGGATGCCCTCGTCCCGGAACCGGACGGCATGAGACCGGGAGGTGAGGGCTTCTTCTACAACGATGATGCGATGACAACCTACAATTCAATACGTTATGAGGGCGAGGACCTAACGAACGTCACCTCTTACCGTGTCGCGACCTCGGCCTGGCTCCTCTCGTCCCTCGACGACAACGTGACCAAGGCGGAGATAGTCTTCATGATGCTGAGGTGGTTCGACAAGCCGGAGGACAGGATGGAGGCTCGGGTGACGGATATGGACGTCTGGCTCTCCGACGAGCACCCGCAGCTGGGAAGCGGCTACGTGATCCAGTCGACCATCCACAACACGGGAGGTACGACGGCAAACGTGCTCGTCCGATTCATGGACGGCAGGACACAGATAGGCTCGGATTCGATATCGGTCTCGCCTGACCAGACAACAACAGCGGAGATCATCTGGATACCGCTGTATGCCGGTCAGAGGACACTGAGCATCCTGGTCGACCCCATAGCAGAGGTGGACGAGATATTCGAGTGGCACAACAACAACGCGACCAAGGACATCTACGTCTACTTCTTCTGGGACGACATGGAGAGCGGCTCTGGGAAATGGGACCACAGCTCCACCATTCTCCTCATCAACGGTGAAGAGCCGTTGGAGTACTTCTACGGGACCGCCTTGGACACGAACATCCTGACGAACTGGGACGAAACCCTGAGCCTTGGCGTGAGACAAACGCTCAGCACTTACCACGGTTACGACTCCTGCTACGTATTGGAGGAGCCGCCCGGCGGCGCCGTGGGAACAAGGGTGCCCATCGACGTTGTGTTCGCGCTTGACACCTCGGGCTCGATGGGCGGTGAGATCGGCGACCTGATAGCTGCGACCAAGCTCTTCGTAGGTCAGTTATCAGACTATGATAGGTGTGCCATCTATACCTTTAACGGAGCTGGAGGCGTGTTGCTTCAGGAACCCTATGCCTACATGACACAGCTCAACAAGGAGGCTTTCAACGCCACCATTGACACCTTCACGGCCAGCGGCATGACTCCCTTCTATGATACCCTGGGGACCGCAATGCAATATTCTCAGATCAACATACTCCCCGAAAGGTTGGAGTTCGTCATCGGTATGACCGACGGCGAATCCAACGAGGATGACGATTACAGCCCCAAGGCGAACTGGGGTGACACCACCACACAGGGCGGAGGTTCGAGCGGAATAGGCACATACGACGGCCTGCTCTTCCCGCCCGCGATGGTTTACACGGTCGGTTTGGGTATAACACACGACCCAAGCTACCCGACCTCCAGCGACGACCCGCCGTGGAATAGGATCGGACCGAACCCGGTCACATACGAGATCGAGTACGACATCTGGCACTGCGCGGATTCCTCGCCCGAACCGCTTCACGACGCCGGCGGAAAGTACGGCGAGAACGCGACGACGGGCGACGACAACGTGGGCCATTACTATTACACCACCAACCCCAACGACCTCTCCAACATCTTCCAGGGCATCTTCACCGAGATAACGCAGGTGCAGCTGGAGGGAGAGAACCAGACCAAGGGCGGCGGAGTATTGCCAGGTCCACAATTGACCGTATCACTGTTCTCGGAGACCTTCGTCCAGGACGATGTTGACTGGTATGGTGACGACAGCGGTGACGGCGCCGCCTCGCAGGAATGGTGGTTCGTCCAGGACAACAACGGCGACACCATGGTCGGCGATTATGACGGAGTACCCGACAACAGGTGCGTGCTAATCAGGGATGCTGACGACGGATGGGGAGGCGATTACATCGAGGGCAGATACAACGGCGGCAACAACTGGTTCGACCTCACCGCTTACGCCCCCAGCTGGTATGGGTACCTGAACTGGACGGCAAGATCGGTAGGCTGCGAGGCCGGTGACGAATGGCGCGTCGAGGTCACGAGGAACGGCGGTGGCGGATGGACGGTCGTCGAGGGCCCGTACGCCGGCAACACGCCGGGTGCATGGACGCAATACTCGTATACCCTCCAGGCCGCAGATTTCGCATCGACCCAGTGGGGCTTCAGGATCAACACTTACAGCAGCGCAGACAGCGACCACCACTGCTTCGACGACATCACGTTGGAGGTCACCTACGATCCCACATCTCCTGTGATACTCAGCACCGTACCGGTGAACGGGGCCACGGGCGTGGCCCTGAACCAACAGATAGTGGTCACCTTCAGCGAGACCATGGACACGAGCACCGTCACCTACAGCTGCACGCCCGACCCGGGCGGTTGGGTCCCGGCCTGGTCCAGCGGCGACAGCGTTCTGACGCTTGACCACACCTTTTTTGGCATGAACACGCTCTATACGTTCGAGATACTCTCGGGAACGGACACGGCAGGAAACTCCCTGAACAACACGGGAGCGCCCAACCCCTGGACCTTCACGACCATCCCGGACACGTTCAATCCATACATCATGAGCACCGACCCTGTCGACGGCCAGGGCGGTGTGTTCCCGCTTGATTACCCGGTGGTCATCACGTTCAACGAATCGATAAATCAGACGACGTTCGACTTCAACTGCACTCCAGATCCGGGGGGTTGGACGGCTTCATGGAGCGGCTCGGGGGATGTCGTTACACTAACGCACAGCCCGTTCGCGGCCTCCACAACGCACACCATCGAGGTCACCTACGCCGAGGACCTGAGCGGCAACTTCATGGGAATCCCGTCCGTGCCCAATCCCTGGATATTCACGACAGGGACAGATATCTGGCCGCCTAAGTTGACCCAGACCAATCCCTATGACACCCAAATGAACGTCCCGGTAAACCTACCCGTCCAGATAAGGTTCAACGAGTCGATGGTGCCGTCCTCGGTCACCTTCACCTGCACCCCTGACCCTGGCGGTTGGATAGCATCCTGGCAGGACGGCAACAAATGGCTGACCCTCATGCACTTCGACTTCGATGAGAACACCCAATACCAATTCCACGTGACTGCCGCAATGGACCTGGCCGGCCTCGGCCTGGTGGCCAATCCGGCTTTAGCAAATCCCTGGATTTTCACCACCGGCGAGGAGGCCATACCCATGGCCAACTTCAACAAGACGGCCGTGACCCAGACCATGGACCTGACAGATTACGAATCGGCCAGGCTCAGCTTCTGGCACAAGTACAACATCATACCGGGGGCCAACGGCGGGTTCCTGCAGGTCGGCTACAAGACCTCACCCACAGGGAGCGGGAAGTGGAGGTATGTGATCCCGGCCAACGCCTACACCGGAAACCTGCGTTCCAGCGTCTGGGTGAACGACTCCTTCGGCCAGCGCATATACTGGTGCTGGAACGGTGTCAGCAGCAAGGGAACCTTCGACTGGGATTACGTCTCGGTCGAGCTGCTCTCGTTCGTGCCCGAGTCATACCGCGAGGAGGTGAAGGTAAAGTTCAACTACACGCAATACGGCGGCGGCACCGGCTACGGCTGGTACATCGACGACGTGAGGGTGAAGGTCAGCCGCGCCGACAGTGACTGGCCTTCCAACTATACGAGCCTGCAGGATATATGGAACCTCACGACCGCGGACGCCCACAGCGGTAATTATTCGTGGTCCAACGTGGACCCGGTTACAGGTCTCATGAGACCCGGGATCGACAATTACCTTCGCACAACCCCGATCGACCTGACCAACGCCAGGAACGCCTACCTCAGCGCCTATCTCAAGTTCAACCTGAACACGGCCAGCGGTGCACCGCCGGACGGCTTCAGGGTCGAGGTCAGTGATAACGGCGGGATATCGTGGGTCCCGATCAACTTCGGAGTCAGGTCGGCCTGGGGCGTATCCGGTACCGGCAACGACATCGACGACGGTTCGATCGACGGCCGGGCATACACCGGCCTCTGCGATTCGGGCAGCGCGAGCGCCGACGATTATTGGGTGGAGGCGAACAGCCTTTCGAGGGTGAACGTCGACCTGACGAGCTTCTCCGGCAACGCCATCCAGATACGCTTCAGGGTGGTCACTTGCAGCCACACATCTTACGCGCACGATGCAGGCTACGCCTTCCCGGTCGGGGAGGAGTTCTTTGGGTTCTACCTAGACGATGTGCAAGTGTACGGAGAAACTATTATTACAGGGTGAGAGGGGGTGAGGTAATGAAAATAACTAGGAGAAAGGCTTGGGACACAACCGGCGTCTCCGAGGTAGTTGCCACCATACTCACCCTCTCCATCACCGTGGTATTGTTCTCAACCATCATCACCATGGTCAACACCTTTCCGACGCCGAACGATAACGTGTACACGGAATTCAGCGCCAACATCGAATGGCTGGAGCCGATGGACGGCGGCGGGGCCTACATCCGCATCACGAATACAGGCGGCGTCATCATGACCCGTACTTGGTGCAGGATCATCCTCAGCGTCGATAACACGACCCACAATCTGTACACCAGAGGCGTTCTCGGAGTCCAGGATTACGGCTTGGGCCCCGGGGTAGTGGGTCATAAGGGTCCGGACAACGGGGACTTCGATTGGGACACCGGCGAGATATGGACGATCAGGCAGTACCCGGCGAACATCACGGAGAAGTCGGACGTCGGGGTGATGATAGTCGACCTGCAGGCGAACGCGGTCGTCTGGACGGCCACTCTGCTCGGGAAGAAGAACCAGTTCGGCCCGATCATATCCGACCTGTGGGTGGATTCGGACGCACGGACATTGAGGCGCGACCCGGTCAAGTTCGGCACGAAGTTCTATTTCTATGCGACGGTCAGCGACCCTGACGGCGACCTTGACGCCAGCTCGGTACGGGCTGACCTGTCATCCGTGAACATCCTATTCAACAATGTTCCGTTGTACGGCATTGGCAACAGGACCTTCCGCAGTGACGAACTGGACGGACCGCAGGAAGGCACCGTGCCTGTAGGATATCACATGGCCATCGTATACGCCAATGACACGAACAATCACTACAGCTCGGTCACGGGCAGGATACCCGTCGGCCAGGACCTGGGCGGCCAGCCCAACCTGGTGGTACACAAGAGCGACCTGCGGGTGAGCGACCTCAATCCGACAAACGGCCAGGACATCTCAGTGACGGTCACGGTCACGAACTACGGGGGAGCGTGCAAGGCATCACTACAGTTCCACGACATCGTGGCCAACGTATCGACCCTCATAAATAACGAATCGTATAATTTCACAATAGCCGAGGCTCCTGCCCAGCACACGAAGACCATTACGTTCACCATCAAAGGCGGCGGCCACCACGTAATCAACGCCTCCGCCTACCCGGTCAACGCCACCGACTTCAACCCGCATAATAATTACAACACCATCGACATCAACGTCATGCCCACCATACTCCTGGTCGATGACGATTCAAGGATGGCCGACGGTTCGTGGTACGACACGGTCAGCTACATGAAGGCCTCGCTGGACGCCTGCGATTTCAAGTACGACGTATACATCGTCAACCCGGGTAACGACGGCCCCCACTACGAGTTCGGGGAGTACGCCCTGAAGAATTACGATATAGTGATATGGATGTGCGGTTACAAGTCCACCGGCACCTTGACGGCCAACGACCAGATTCACATCGAGAAGTTCCTGAACGATTTCAACGGCGGGGGAGTGAACGGCGGCAGCCTGTGGCTTATCGGCCAGAACCTCTTCGACGACCCGGCTGTGGCCAATTCGTTCT
>LSSH01000111.1 GCA_001595885.1 Candidatus Proteinoplasmatales archaeon SG8-5
CGCGACGTGGTCGTACTTGGATAGCTCTTCGTAGACCTCGTTTGTATGTTTGTATAGCGCATCGAACTCTGGCTTGAGCCCGATGTCATCAACGGAGGGCGGAACCGTGCAGCCCAATGACGGGTCATAGCCCTGGACGAGCTGGGTGCACATCCTGTGCCGCTTCATCTGCCCGTAGCACGCCGAGCTTAGTATGACCTCGAAGGTGAAGTCGACGGCTTCAAACTCGCGGGTCACCGCCTCCCAGGGATTGGAGTGCTTCAGCATCTGCTTCACCAGGGCTTCGGCATCGCCGCTTTCGATGAGCTTGTCAGCCAGGGCCTCGCATTCCTCGATGGACCTCTGGGTGTGCGAGTGAAGTATTGCCCGGACAACGTTCTTGTCTGCATTCTGGTTCCAGTCAATGAGTTTGACGTCGCCTTTGGTTGGAAATTGAACGCCAGATGTATTCAAGTTCGCACTTTTTCCAAACAATTCAAGCGAGAATCGATGCGCATCAGCGTGCGTCTTCGTGAAGAAATCCTCGTTCAGTGGTCGACCGAACTCCTTCTCGTATTCCACGGGGTCGGTGAGCAATATGAGGGACGGGGCCACCGCCCCGGCCTTCTCGAAGAACTGCTCCCCGAGTTGTCTGGCCTCGGCCAGCGGGTTTGCCCTCAGGCACCTGATGAGATATTCGAGATTGCGGGCGTTCGCGGTAAAACCGAGCTGGGCCTTCGTGGCCAGTGATACCGCATATCGTGCGTCCTCCTTGGCGTAGCCCTCGACAATCCGGCGCTGCCACTTCTTCTCGAGCATGTCCGGGTTCCTGGCCTTGAAGTATTCTAGCAAGGCTCCGAAAGCCTTGCCGTACAGCTCGTTCTGCTCCCTCATGGCCCTCTCGAAGATGGGTTTTGCCTCACCCCCGAACTCCTTGGGAAGAACATAATCGCCGACGAGCTCCTGGTACCTCTGCGACTTCTCCGTGTACGAGCAGAGGCGGTGCCATTCGAGGGATTCGACGAACAAACTGGAGATGTCCAGTATGTCGAAGTTGAAGGCGGCGTGCTCCGCGACGGATTGGTGGTTCATCTCGAAGACGATGTTCCTGGCCGACCTCCTTGCGGATTCGACGTCGTCCACGGCCTTGCGCCTTAGCTCGGTCACGGGCGAGGGGTCGCGGCTTATCCTGGCGTAGGCGACCGATATCGTTTCCGGCGTGAGAGGGTAGTCCTTAACGACCTCCCCGGATTTGGCCTTTTCAATGATCTCCGCATCAATGTTGTAGCCTGCCAGAATGACTTCCACGCCTATCCCTCAAGAACAAGGGTCGGTAATGAAAAGAGATTATAAAATATCTCCTGTAATTGGTTGTAGAATAGTTGCTGGCTGCCCTTCAAACAGCGGTCAACCAGGTATAAACAGGCCGAGTACACAGAATAACAGTGTCAGCATGTACATCGAGTACACGACCTGCCTCTCCGTCATCCTGAAGTGGTAGGGCAGGACCCACTTGAGGGTGAGCCGGTTCGGAACCTCCAGTGTGCCGTCCTCCCTTATGTTGCCGAACTTCACCAGCCGGTAGCGCTCGTCCTCGGGGAACCTCCTGTGCTGGATGCGCCAGTAGAGGTACATCAGGAAGTTGATGATGTGCGGCATAAGCATGATGATACCGGCAAACAGATAGTGCTGGGCCACGAACCCCGCGCCGATTGCCGCGCCCACGGCGAGCGAGCCGATGTTCCCCTCCAGTATCCTTGACGGGTACTTGTTGTACCAGAAGAAGACTGCCTGCGCTCCAGCGATGGCCGCGATCGTGTACATGTTCGTGAGATTATCGTCCAGCGCGCTCTTGAGCAGGAGGAAGGAGAGCAATATCAGGGCGGTGCCGGACTGAAGGCCGTTGAAGCCGGCGTGCATGTTCTTCATGTTTGCCACGACCATGATGTAAACGGGCACGATGATGTACCTGAGGAACATGGAGCCTGTGAAGGTCCCGACACCCGGGATGCCCAGGCCCAGGTTGTTCACTCCCATGTAACCGCCGAAGGGTATCCAGGGGTCCCAGCCGGTCATAACGATGACGAGGGGGTAGGCGAACATCAGGGGGATGAGGATCTTGGAGAAACGGCCCACGTCCAGGTAATCGTCGAGCACGCCGTAGAACGCGAAAAGCAGCACGACCATCAATATTCCCGTGTCAAGGGGCGTGATGTCCCTCGGGAACACGACACCGAACTTCACGAACAGCCTGAATATCAGCGGTACGACTATTATTGTAACGAAGGTCACGAACAATATCAGGATACCGGCATTGTTCAGTATAGGCGGCTTGTCCTTCTTGTAATGGTCCTTGACGTACTGCCCCCTCGCCCTCATCTTGGCGATGAACCATGGCATGGTCAGCGCACTCAGTCCGAAGGAGAACAGCAGCGTTATCAGGATGGCTGTGGCTTCCATCGCTCGCACTACCCTCTATTTACTATAAATGCGTTTCGATAATAATCTGTTGGCGGTCTGGATGGGTAACCCATGAGTACTGGCTGTTATTGATAATAGAAACAATCCACAAACAATTATTTCATTACAGCCAGTGGACGTCGTCGTCCCTCTTGGCCGGCTCCCTGCCAACTTCGTCGGGATAACCTATCGGCAGTATGGCAACCGGTCTGAGGTGACTCGGCAGTGACATGATATCGGAGACCGCCTTCTCGTCAAAGGCCCCTATCCAGCAGCATGCCAGTCCCTTCGCATGCAAGGCCAGCAGCATGTTCTGCACCGACGCGCTCGCATCCTGGATGCAATAAAGAGTAACGCCGCGGTCCCTGTATGGATTGGCGATGCGCTCCTCGTTGGCGCAGACCACAACAACGTACGGCGCCCGGGCGATGAAGTCCTGGCCAAGCGCAGCCTCAACTATCTTCTGTTTTGTACCCGTGTCGGTTATCACGAAGAAGTCCCTTGCCTGGCGGTTCCCCGCGGAGGGCGCGGCCCTGCCCGTCTCGATAATCTCCTCGATGAGCTCCCTAGGAACTGGCTTATCTGAAAAGCTGCGGATGCTCCGCCTTGTTTTGATTGCCTCGATAACGTCCATGCGCCCACCGGAATTGTAAGAAATCAAACCGGCCAGATGAAGGCTGCGGCTGTGCAAACCACTGCCGAGCCTATGCACATTCCTACTACCAGCCAGGGGTTGATCTTGAGGCTTTTCTCGTCTTCCTCGTCGAAGTACCTGATCAAACCGGCTGCGGAATGGAAACCTTCTCCCTTCTTCTTGGCCATGTTATCATATCTCGATTGTTATCCTCTATATAATAATTTTCTCGTCTTCGTGCCCCACTCGCTACGCTCACTTCCCCAAAGCCCCTGCGCTGGCCTCTGCCCCACACCCCCCCGGCCTGCTCGGGGCTCAGGATATTGGTTGTATACCAGTATTGAAATATGGAAATATATACATTTCAATATTACCATCAAACACTAAACGATTTTCAATCAATATTATATATTCCATATGTTTCTTACGAACCGTTCACATGACATTGTATCCCTGGAGGGGCGAGTTCACGGTCGGAAGCGAGACCAGCCAGGTGGCCATAGACACTCTGGCCTCCAGGCTCGACTTTCCCAAGGAGAAGGTGGCCATCTGGGGCCAGCACAAGACCGAGAACCTGGGCATCGAGAAGATCATGGCCAACGTGATATCCAATCCCAACATTCGGTACTTGATCATCTGCGGCGAGGAGGTGCGGGGCCACAGGTCTGGGGACAGTCTCATTGCGCTGCATGCCAACGGCATCGACGGCAACGGCAGGATAATCGGGGCCAAGGGCGCGGTTCCCTACATTGAGAACCTCCCTCCCGAGGCCATAACCAGGTTCAGGGAGCAGGTCGAGATAATCGACATGATAGGCACAACCGACCTTGACAAGGTTCTCGAGAAAGCGGGGGAACTGGCATCACGGCCCAGGGAACCCTTCGGCGAGCCCATCATCATAGAGTTCGTGGAGAGGGAGAAGGGCAGCCAGATGAAGTCCTTCGAGGGAAAGATAGCCCTTCACAAGGACCTGGTCGTAGACCCTTACCTGGAGGTTGAGGAATTGGCACTGGAGGCAGGTTCATGATCAGCTTCTCGAAGGAGCAGAGCATCCTCAAGATGGGGGACGTCACCATCGGCGGCCAGCCGGGGGAGCATCCCACGGTCCTGTTCGGAACCGTGTTCTACGGCAAGAAGTACAGGGAACCTATCCCCGAGGTCCTGGATGAGGCCAGGCGCTTCATCCGGGCCCAGGAGGAGATGAGCAGGCTCACCGGCAACCCGGGAATCGTCGACATCTTCATCGACAGCACTGAGCGCATCGAGCCCAGGATATCGCTGGTCCTCGAGGAGGTCCCCGGTCCGAGGCCCATCTCACTGGACATTCCCGAAACGGAGGTCAGGCAGGCAGCGCTCAAATACGCTGCCGAGGCCGGACTCTCTGGACGTGTGATACTGAACTCGTTCAATCTCGGCGCTACGGAAGACGAGCTTGCCGCTCTCGGGGAGCACCCGCCCGGGACCGCTGTCCTGCTGGGCTACAACCCCCGTGATTTCTCGGCGGACGGCCGCGTGGAGATGATAGATACAGGCGCGGGTTACCTGGAGAAGGGCCTGATGTCCTACGCCGAGGAGTTCGGCATCGGCAACATACTGCTGGACACCGGGGCAACGCCCTTCGACCACAACGCGGCCGAGACCCTCAGGGCCATCCCGGTCATGAAGAACAAGTGGGGGCTGCCCACGGGCTGCGCCATCCACAACACGGTCGAGTCCTGGCTGTGGATGAAGGGGTACCGCAAGGAGCACAGGGCCGAGTATCTGACCTGCGACGCAGGCTCCAACGCCCTGCCCGTCGTCATGGGCGGAGACTTCTGCGTGTACGGTCCGATAAGGAATGCCGGCTCGGTCTTCCCCGTGGTCGCGATGG
Organism: Candidatus Proteinoplasmatales archaeon SG8-5; assembly: GCA_001595885.1. GTDB lineage: Archaea > Thermoplasmatota > Thermoplasmata > SG8-5 > SG8-5 > SG8-5. The sequence continues at coordinate 4,944 of LSSH01000111.1, forward strand.
TGGACAAGTTCGTGGCCGAGGGCGCGGAGGACTACTTCGGAGTCACGAGCTCGGAGGACCACCCAAGGAGGAAGCTGGAGTGAGCATCGAACCTCTCAGCACGACCGTCGTGGGCAGCTTTCAGATATCGCCGCCGGGAGATGTGCTGGTCAATGAGATCAGGAGGGGTGAGGACCCATTCCTGCAGAGTATAAAGAAGGCGGTCGATGTGCAAACGGCAGCGGGCATCGACATTATCGCTGACGGTCAGACACGGAACGACATGATACGCCTCTTCACGACCAAACTCGCCGGCATTCGGATGAAAGGGAAGCCGGTCGTTATAGGTGACATCAGTTTCAAGGAACCCGTCATTCTGGGGGACCAGGTATACGTACGTTCCCTGCTCAATAACGGCGGTCTCGTCAAGGGCATCCTTACGGGGCCCTTCACGCTGGCCATGTCCTGCGTTGACGACCATTACGGGAGCAGGGAGAAGCTTGCATACGCCTTCGCCGAGGTCATGAACAAAGAGGCCATGGCCCTGAACGGGGTCGTGGACATCATCCAGGTTGACGAGCCCTACTTCTCGGTGGAGTTCCCGGAGTATGCCGGGGACCTGATATCGGGGATATTCTCGGGAATTGACAAGCCCAGGGCGCTGCACGTCTGCGGAGACGTGAGCCCCTTCTTCGACAGGCTGGCCGATTTTGACGTCAACATCCTGGACCACGAGTTCGCTGCCCACCCCGCATTGTTGGACACGGTCGCGGACACGGACTTCGGCCAGATGTTGGGATTCGGCTGCGTCCGCTCCGATGAGAACACGGTTGAAACGGTCGAGACCATCTCAGAAAGAGTTAAAAAGGGGTTGGCCTCTCTTGGTCATGAGCGCATCATCCTCGACCCCGACTGCGGCCTCAGGCACGTGTCCCTGGAAGTCGCAAGGGCGAAGCTCGAGAACATGGTGAAGGCAAGGAACGTGATAAGGGATGAAGGTTGAGACCATACCCGCGGAGAAGGACCAGAAGATGGTGAAGGACCCGGCAGGCTTCTTCGTCGTCTTCATAGACAAGGAGAGGGACGAGATCGTGGTCGAGTTCTACGAAGGTGTGGTCAAGGACGAGAAGAAGGGGAAGAAGGTCGGCACCGGTAAGCTGGGCCTGGTGGTTTGCGGCACGGATGCCGAAGCGCTGTGCCACACAATAGCGAGGGAGGAACTTGTCAGCAGGTTCGAGCACGCCGCTTACCTGGGCCGGGAGCTGCAGAAGGCCGAGCTCGCGTTGGAATACGGTCTCGATTACGAGCAGGACGAGGACATCGTCTTCAAGAAGAAGCGGTGAAACGGTCTTTTCATGAATGCGAAGGAAGTCCTCAGCGAGCTGAAATGGAGGAACGACCGCGACCTGGACAATGCAATCATCCATTACGTTCACAGGGGAGCTCCCAACGATGAGAAAGCGGTCCCGGGTATTGACATCCAGGGCCTGGAAAGCTCGTTTTTCGCAACCTCCGAGGCCATGATCCCCTACCACCGCATAATCAGGATCGAATACGACGGCGAGGTCATATTCGAGCGCTCAAGACGATAAAACTATATTGTCGAAATCCATTGAACGTGGGAGGAGGCAGTGTGGCAGTAATCAAGTTGGAGGACCTGGAAATTGCCTTCGGCAAGACCTTTGGGGAGAAGGGATATTCCGAGGACGAGATAAAGGAAATGGCCGACCTGGTCATCAGCCTGTACGGTTTCGATTACGCCGTCGTGGACAACCGTCTAAAGCCCAAGGAGAGGGACGTCTTCTACAAACTGGAGGAGGCCGGCCTGGTATACACGAAGCAGGAGGAGGTGACCATCAAGAAGGGAAAGGTCTGGCGCCTTCATTACTGGTTCCTCAACAGGCCGAAGATACTGCATCTGTCCAGGGGCGAGGAGGCTCCCGAAAAAGCTGACGAGTATGCGGTTTACGTCGAGGACGACGAGATATGGGTGCGAAAGAAGGAAACCGAATAGAATCCGGTTCCACTATTGAAATAAGAAACGAAAATTAAGATTCTTACGATTACGTTCTATCCGGATTTCAAACGGTTTTAAGCGAATTCCTGGCACAGGTTGCTGACTATGGGGTCGACCAGGTCCGTGTCAAAGCCCTCGCAGGTGATGACCGTGACCAGCGTCCTCCTGCCCAGGTCATAGATGTGCGTGAGGCAATCCTCCGTTTTAATGGTGATACGCCTGGGCATGTTCTTCTTCGCCTCGGAATGCAGGGTGCAGGCCGCCCCGTAGACGGTGGCGGCCATTATCGAGATGGTCTCGTGACTGAGCATTTCGGGCATGCGCATCTCCACCGCCTTCCCGTCCTTGCTGATGACACCCGCCCCGAGAACACCTTCAACGGAGCTGAGCTCATCCATCAGCGCTTTCACTTCCGACATATTCCACTTCCTCCATCTCTCCAAGATTGAACTCGCAGTAGGCGTGTCCCGTACTTTTACATAAGACTTCCATGCATATTAGCTTTTTGTCGAACGCCTCCTCGGCGACGGCGTGTATGATGCCCCTCAGCCTGTGACAGGTGGGCTCGGTGGCCGAATCAACGGTCTCGATCGACCCCTTGGCTATGACGCTATCCTTCTGGAATGCTATGTCGTCCACCCATCCGCGGCCTTTTATCAGCCTCGAGGCGGTTCCCAGGAAGTTCTCCCTGTCCTCCCTGGCCATTTCAACTATGATCTTGCCGAGGGCTGTCCCCTCCCTGTAGAACAACCCGTGGCTGGCCTGGGACATGACGCTCTCGTATAACTTCCTTATCTTGTCCAACTCGGGCTGGGAAATCCGGACAAACCTCATTGTGACAGAAATCCAGTCAGTCTGTATAAGGTTTTTGGAGACGTTCAGGCAAGCTTGTCGAGGGCCTGGAAGATGGCGGTCGTGTATTTATCCAGGTTCACCAGGGAGTTCCGGTCCCCCGACCAATCCTTGAACTGATTCTCCAGCTTCTTTTCCATTATCCTGAGGGCCTTGTGGATTATCTTGTACATTATCGGCTTTGCCTCCCCGACCACAACCACCGCGGCGTAAACGTGCTGGCTAGCCTCCAGTATGATCTCGTGGCCCTTGAAGCTGAGCGTGTGAATGTGCTTTCCCTCTTTAAAGGCCTTTGACATCTGCTCGCGTATTGCCATCACCATTTTCGAAAGCAGGCGCTTGTCGAGTTCCTTCGGCGGTATCTTGCTCTTCACCGCCAGCAGCGTTCCGTCCCTGTGCAATAGGAATATGGTCTCGGCGACAAAGCTCCTGCCCTCCTCCTCCTCCTCCGTGGGCAGCACAACGTCCTCGAAGGCTTCCATGAAGAATTTCTCTTTGATCTTGCGCTTGAAGGCCCTGATCTCTTTTTCGAGCTGGTCGACGTCCTCAGGGTCCTTGAGCCTTTCCTTCAGGGCGGCGGCCTCCTCCTCGAAATCGGTCACGTTCAGGCTTGCCAGCTCGGCCCTGAGCTCCTGGAGCTTGGGCCCTGACTCGATGGCGACGAGGAACTTCTCCACATCGTCCACCAGCTCGGGGTTCTTGAAGGATTCCAGCATCTGGTTGAGCCTGGCGCTGGACCTGTCGAGCTCAAGTTTCGACAGCCTCTCCTTCAACTCTTCCATCTTCTTGATGTTCTTCTCGTATCTCTTGAACATCTTGGCGATCTCTTCTTCATCCTTGGATTGCACGACCTCCGTCAACGGACCGATGTCATAACCTTCCGCGACCCAATCGTACAGCTTCTTCTTTATCTCCTCTTCGGAAGCTTCACCCGCCGATGCCTTTTTCGTGCTCTTTTTCTTCTTCGCCATAGTCCAGCCCTTCCGCCTGACTGGGTATTGTCATACTGATATAAAGTCCTTGCGAGATTACTGACTCACGTAGTTGAAAGCCAGGCCTTGAAGGGCATGGTCGAATGTAAAGGCAGTAATCAAAGAGATCAAATGCACCGATACAAACTCTTGCACAGGTAGAAACATACTAACCAGAACCAACCTCTAGCATGGCAGAGATTGTCATGCACCGTTTCCTTTCTGTATTCAACCTTAGGTTGTATGACGCCTGAAGAGGCGTAATCAGACAGCTCGAAGTAACGCCGAGATTGTCATGCACCGTTTCCTTTCTGTATTCAACCTTAGGTTGTATGACGCCTGAAGAGGCGTTTCCTAACCGTCTGGAAGTAAAGCCGTGTGCCCGACAAATAAACTTAGGTTGTACGACGCCTGGAGAGGCGTAATCAGACAGCTCGAAGTAACGCCGAGATTGTCATGCACCGTATCCTTCCTGTACGCAAACTGAGGTCGTATGACTCCTGGAGAAACGAATTCTAATCGGAAATATTAAAGAATCCATCAATCTCGGAGAGAATGTCAGCAGAAAGCTTCGCCTCAGGTACATCTGCCTTGAACTGCACCATCCTCTGGTCCAAAATCAGGGCTGCGCCGCGGTCGCTCTCCCTCCGGAGAAGGCGGCCGATGCTCTGCATCATCTTCCGGACGGTCGGCGCCTTGACCGTATACTCCCAACCCTTGCCGAACTTGACGTCGTAGTAGTTAAGCAGTGATCTCTGCCTTGCCGTCGGTTTGGGGAACGGTATGCCCACCAGCACGGCGATCTCCAGCTCCCGGTCGGGGAAGTCGATGCCCTCGGAGATGCGGCCGCCCATGACAGCGAACATCACCGAGCAATCGCCCAGCTTGAAATCGTGCACCGTGGCCATGAGCTCCTCCTGTGTCATGCCCTGCTCCTCGAAGTAGCAGTCACGGCCTGTCCCTTCGGAGATGTCGGAGAACTGGGCGAGCAGGGAGAAGCTCGGGAAGAACAGGATGGTGTTCCTCCTGAACCGCGTCAGGACATCGTTGATGATGCCTTTCATTCGCGGGACCATGTCCTTGTCCCTGGCCAGCGTCTCATACCTGGTTGTGATCCCCTCCGGATACAGGATGATGCGATTCTCCTTCGGGAACGGGCTCGGGAGGCTGATGCACATCGTCTCCTCGGGAAGCCCTATTGAATCCCTGTACTCGATGAGGGGGGCAAGGGTGCCTGAAAGGTGAATGGACGAATGGCACTCGTTGAGAACGTCCGTGGTCACGGCCGGGTTGAGGCAGTAGGTCTCCAGGCACGGATTGTCCCCGCCGATGACCAGCTTTGCATACTCCGATTCCTCCAGCATCATCCAGTCCTGCAGGAACAGTGCGGTCTTGAATATGTGGGACCGCGGAAGCTTGCCCCGCTTCCGCTTCCTCTCCCTGATTATATCGCCGTGGGTGACCATGTTGCCGACAAGCACCTTCACGTCCCTGCTCGTTCCAGTGATGTAGCTCATTACCCTGGTCTCGACCTCCTTGGGGGGAACGAGGCCGTCCTCGTCGATGACGTACTCACCCGCGATGGCCTTGATCATACCGCTGAGCATGTGGCAGAACTCTGAGATGTGCATGTCCTCGTGCAGCTTGGGGTCGCCGATCTCCCTGGCCTCCAGAGCGGCGAGTTCGAGCGCGCGGACGGACAGGTCCCAGGACTTCAGCTCCCTGGCGTAATCGGCCAGATTATGGGCCTCGTCCACGATCACGACGAGGTCTGAGATGTGCACGCCCATCCAGTCGAGCAAGGATCGCCTTATCATGGGACTGAAGAAGTATACGTAGGGTGCGGTGACCACGGCGGTCTCCCTCAGCAGTGCCTTGTTCGCCTCGTAGGGGCAGACGTTCCCCTCCTTGCCGCACAAATCGGCGAACTCCTCGACAGTGGGCAGTGCCTTGACGGCGTGCTTCCTGATCCTTGCCGTCTCCCTGTCCAGCAGGTTGGCATAATACTTACAGCCCTTGCCGCCGTCCAGCGTGAGCTTCTTCAGGTCGCCGCAGACCTTTGACAGCTCCTCGGCAGAACCTGACCTTAGGTCTGGCCTGTCCTCCAGGAGACGGCAGGTGTTCTGCCTGCCCTGCAAACCCAGCCCGAAGACCTTCTTCTTCTCGTTGACCTTGCGCAGCTCGATGATGACCTGCTTCTGCTGGGAATTGGTCCTGGTCAGGTAAAGGACCTTCTTTTTCTTCCTGAGTGCGAACTCGAGGGCCGGCGCCAGGGAGCAGATGGTCTTGCCGGAGCCGGTGCCGGATTCGGCCACGACGTGACCCTTGTTGGCCAGCGCGTCCTGAATGTGCTCCATTATCACCTTCTGGTTGGGTCTCGGATCATATGGAAAAAGACTCGGCCACGTTCGCTTGCTCATTGGCCTGATAATCCTCGCTGAATATTTAAAGTGGCTGAACGGGTGGGCGAAAGTGTTTATAAACAGGATTCCTATCCAGAAGGTGATGGGTGACGACAAGGAAAAGAAGGAATTGGCCAAGATCGAGAAGAAGAGGCTGAAGGCGCAGGTAAAGGCGGAGAAGGCCAGGGCCAAAGCGGCCCAGGAAGCCAGGGAGGCCAAAGGCGAGCCAGATGTACAGGCCGAGAAACCCGCCGAGACGAAGCCTGCAGAGTCCTCAAAGGGTGTTGAGCAAGGTCCAGAAAAGGCCCCCGGGACCTCTGAGATCACGGTCAAGCCAAAAGAGACCCAAGAACCTGACCAGCAGCCCCAGATCATCGTCAACATCGAACCCGAGCCCTGGTACAAGGACCCCCGATGGATAAGCGCCATAATCGGTGCGGTATCGCTGAGCCTGGCGCTGATAGCTTATTTCACTGATTATTTGTAATTGAGGGCTGCCCATGATATCACCCTCCCAAGCTGGTGAGCATATAGCCATACTTACTGTTTGAACTAATTTATAAGTCAGCACAAATCTTTTTATACTGGGTATTGATTTTTGCGTAAACTCTGTCAGAGGATGGAAATATGAGAAAATACTCGATACTTATCGTTGTGGGTTTGATGTTCTTGAGCGGTATTAGCATATTCGCTACATCGGCACCCGTTCAGGAACCAGAGCCGGATGCACCGGTGTATGTGAATGTCTGGCACACTCCCAGATATCCTTTGGGTCATGACTGGACAACATATCAGGGTGGTGACGTAATAACCGTTTATGCGGAGATAACCGGAGTTACTGGACAAGTGGAAATCCAGTACGGATACTGTAACAGGACGCAATGTCCGCTCGTCGAGCCCAGTCCGCCGCCGTTTTACATGACAAATGTGGGCGGTGACCTGTACAGTTATCAACTCGCTGGCAACTGGCAAGCTCCACAGAATGCTAACACTTATGAATCATCGTCGAAGAACGGTTCCCACGTTGAATATAGAATTACCACGAACGACGGAGTCGATTACGGATATCCTGACAACAATCCTCTGAACAAGATAAGGGTTTGGCCCGCCTGGCAGCCCACGGCAATAAACGTCACCCATGCACCGTCGGCCGCCCAAGTGTTCCCCAACACAACGTTCTGGGTAAACGGCACTTCGAATTACTGGAACAGCACAGAACAACCGAAGGACCTTGATCCGAACATGGACACGCTGTTGCCCTGCGATGAATGTGACGTTACCGTGACCGTAGACGGAACTCCATTCGCCGGGAAGACCGACATCGAAGGCAACTTCTCAATACCCGTGACCGCGCCACTGGCTCCCGGTATGTATAGCGTTAACACCACCGTATCGAACTCCACCCCCAACAGGAATGTGAATAGCGTTTGCACTGATTTTCAAATCGAGGTCATAGACATCAATCTAACAGTCGGTGCCGACCCGGCCACGACCATTCCAAACGGCACAGTGAACGTCAGCGGACAATCGTTCTTCAGCGACGGCTCGATACCGGACGGTTCCGAAGTGAACGTTACCATAAACGGACAAACCGGCTTCTGGCTCACGACCGTGGACGCAACCGGAAATTATTCGGTCGGCATCAACGCGCCCAACGCGACCGGGAGCTTTACCGTCAACGTCACCGTCCACAACTCCACATATAACCTGACAGCGTGGAACCAGACCCCGCTCCAGGTAATCCCCACACCGCTGGCGGACCTCGTGGTCGAGACCGCGGACATCGTTATCGGGGGACCGCTCGTGGAGCTGCAGAACCACTCCATCAACGTCACCGTTCGCAATCGGGGCATCGCGAACGCCAACAACGTGGTGGTCAACACCTCGGTCAACGGAACCCTGCACAATTCCACCGTCATCGACATACCCGTTTCCGGGAACGTCATGCTGCCCATATTCTGGCATCCCGATGCCGGGGTGATGAACATCAGCGTGGTCGTCGACCCCACGGACCAGATAGAGGAGAGCTCGGAGACCAACAATACCGCATGGAAGGTGGTGAGCATCCGCGTTGACACCGACGGTGACGGCCTTCCCGACGAAACCGATGACGACGACGACAACGACGGATACCTTGACGTCTGGGAAGTGTTCGCAGGCACCGACCCCCTTGACTTCCTGGACACGCCACTTGATACTGACGGCGACGGAGCGCCTGACGGCGACGCGGGCAATACCCAGCCGTGGATGGACACTGATGATGACGACGACGGGGTACTTGACGATGACGACCTGTTCCCCACCGACCCTGACGAGACATCGGACTACGACGGCGACGGGATAGGCGATAACGCGGACACCGACGACGACAACGACGGGTACTCCGACGACGTCGACCCCATGCCCTATGACACGGACAACGACGGCCTGAACAACGACGTGGACACCGACGACGACGCGGACGGGATAATCGACACCGAGGACATCTACCCGCTGGACA